>JAJFUK010000085.1 GCA_021372435.1 Actinomycetes bacterium
GGAGCAGAGCACCCGGATGGCGACCACGGCTTTGCTCGAGTGCGATAGAGAGCTCGCGCAGAAGGTCCGTGAAGGCGACGACGAGATCGACGCTCTGTTCCTGGACATCGAGACCCGCGCTCTTACGCTCTTGGCTCAACAAGCGCCTGTGGCGGGCGATCTGCGGCTGATAGTGGCCATCCTGCGGATCGTCAACGATCTCGAGAGGGCCGGTGACCTTGCCTACAACATCGCGAAACTCGCGCAACTCGAGGACTTCTGCCGGCCCGAACTGAAACAGGTCCGGGCGTTGGTCGCGGAGATGGGCGCGACGGCTGCGCAGGTCATGGGTGCGGCCATCGATGCGTGGGCAGCCAAGGACGAGAACATGGCGGCCCAGATCGCCCGCCGGGACGACGAGATCGACGAGCTCCACGCCCGCCTCATTGAGCGACTGATCGAGCTAAGGGGCGAAGACAGCCTGGCCTCGGCCGTCCGGTTGGCCATGGTCGGCCGCTACTTGGAACGCATCGGCGATCACGCCGTGAATCTGAGCGAACGGCTCCGGTACTTCCTCACCGGCGACGCCGAGCACCTGGGGTAGGGGCCCGTCGGGGAGAAGCAGTTCCCGAGGGGTCGGCCACGACGCGTTGTAGCCGTAACATGGTGAGGCAACAATCAGTGGTAGGCGCACATGGGCTTCGGGCTTTTCCCCGACAGGCTTTTGCCACCGGCCGGCCCGCGGGGCGGCGGGCGGCCTAATCGACCAAGATCGCCGGCGCGGCGCGCCGGGCGCGGGCCGTCCTCAGGGGGTCCGTTTCGCGGCCAGAGAGATCCGGGGATGCCAGACCGGTGTCTCGACCTCGCGTGACCGTTGGGCGGACTCCGGGACCCGCACGCGTACGCCGGCCTCTTCGGGTCTGGGGAACAGGCAGCTCCCTCGCTCCATGTCTTCCAGGTAGGTCGCGAGTTCCTCGGGTCCCATCGGCCTCCCGACGTAGTAGCCCTGCCCGTAATCGCAGCCCAGCTCGTTCAAGAGCCGCCACTGCTCGCTGCTCTCTACACCCTCGGCTACTACCTCCAGGCCGAGAGTCTGGGCCAGCGTGATGAGTGACCGGACCACCTCGTACGAGGTGGTCCGGTGGGCGATCTTGGAGATGAAGGCGCGGTCGATCTTGAGCTGTTGTACCGGGAACGTGGTCAGGTGCTGCAGCGATGACCACCCGGTGCCGAAATCGTCGAGGCACAGACGGACGCCCATATCGTGCAGGGCGCGCATCGTCTTCTTGGAGATGAGCGGCTCGCGGATGAGGGCGCCCTCGGTGATGTCGAGCATGAGGCGGTCTGCTGGGAGGCGCCATTCGGCCAACCGGCTATGCACCGTGGCCGGGAACTCGGGATCGGTCACCTGCCGAGAAGACACATTGAGGCTTACCGGCAGGTCCCCCGCGAGGCTCTTCTGTGACTGCCAGCGGCTCATCTGACTGCACACCTCTCGGAGGGCCATCTCGCCCAACGGCGCGATCAGGCCGCTGTTCTCGGCCATGGCGATGAAGTCGCCGGGGAAGATGGTGCCTCGCTCGGGATGATGCCAGCGGATGAGCGCCTCCAGGGAGCGGACCGCGCTGGTCTGCAGATGCACGATCGGTTGGTACGCAAGCGAGAAGCGATTCTGCTGGATGGCCGTCCGGAGGTCGTTTTCGGCCTTGAGCATGCGGATGACCGATGTGTGCATCTCGTCGTCGAAGATCCGGTGGCAACCTCGACCTGCCTCCTTGGCCTGGTACATGGCGGTGTCGGCCGCCCGGAGGATGTCCTCGGGGTCCTCGAAGGTCGGGTTCCAGATGACCACGCCTATGCTGCAGGCGGCCGCCATCTCCTGCTGCTCGAAGGGAACGGGTCTCCGCAACTCTTCCTGGATGCGGTCGATGACCGGCAGTATGTCGCGGGCGCTGGTGATCGAGTTGAGTAGGATCATGAACTCGTCCCCTCCCATGCGGGCGACGGTGTCGACCTCTCGGACGCAACCCGTTAGCTTGACCGCCACGCTCTGCAGGAGCACATCCCCGGCCAAGTGGCCGATGCTGTCGTTGACGAGCTTGAACCAGTCCAGATCGAGCACCAAGACGGCGAAGACCGCGTCTTCCCGACGCCGGGCCAGGCGGATGGACTCTTCGAGCCGGGACATGAACAGCGTCCGGTTTGGTAGACCAGTGAGGCTGTCGGTCAGGGTCTGGCGGCGAAGGTTCTCCTCCATGAGGACCCGCTCCGTGATGTCGCGGAACCCCACGATCCGGCCCACGATCCGGTCGTGGCGGAAGAGCGGGGACCACTTGACCTCGTAGTAGCTCTGGCAGCCGTCCTCGCCGAGACAGAGGTCGGCCTGATTGGCGCCGGCGGCGTGGGGGGCCGCTATCTGGGCCCAGGCCTTCCAGCATTGGGAGATCGGCTGGGACAGGATGGAGGTCTTGGGCCTGCCGATCAGCTCCTGGGCGGAGCGGTTGACGTCGACCACCCGGTCGAATTCGTCGAGCACGAGCATCCCCTCGGAGAGGTTCTCGACCAGAGTATGCCTGGCGACCGGGACGAGGTTCAAGATGCGGATCTGGAACAGGGCCCAGGCGATGAGGAGGCCTCCAAAGGCCGCGGCGACCGGAGTGAAATCGAACGCCGGCATCACCGAGGGGGCAAAGACGAAGGCCACGTTCGATGCCACCGGGATCAGACAGCCTATCAGAAGCGCCAAAGGCGGACGGCGATAGAAGTAGGGTGTCGAAACCAGGGTGGCGGCGATGATCCCGATGGCGATGGCGAGCAGGGTGTAGCTGTACGCGCAGTGGACCCAGAACCAGGGACCGAACGTCCGTCCCACCACGGGATACGATCCGGTCGTGTCGAGCCATACGGTCGCGCGCATGAGGTGGTGGTACGGGTCGCTCCACAGCAGGACCTGAGTGGCCAGGGGGATGACGGAGAGGGCCAGAACGCGCCGGAGAGTGAGCCAACGGCGACGTCCGCTGTAGTCGATCGCAAGGGCGAGCCACGACACCGGCAGAAGGGTGATCGAAACGTATTGGATGTTGGCCCAGATCACCTTGTTCTGCAGTCCCGCGACCGCCAGCTCGCCGACGCCGGCTACGGCCCACAAGGCCGCCAATAACGCCGTGACCGCCAAGGTGAGGGCTCCCGGCAGCGAGCGATAGTTCCACGCGTACCAGCCCAGGCCGATGCCGATGGGCACGGTGGCGACGAGCAGCACAAGGCCCAGTGTCAGTCCGATGTTCACACCTGTCTTCTCCGCATAGACAGTATGTCGGCATGCAAGGCGCCGGACTCAAGGAAACAGGGGTTCGCGGCGAGGGCCGGCCGCGGCGCAGGGGGAGAGGTCACTTTTGGGCTCCCGCGGGGACGGGCTCTACTACGAAAGGATGTCCTTGCGGCGGAAGACGAGCCAGGCGATCAGGGTCAACCCGACGGTCCACACCGCGAAGTTGGCGAGCGCGTCGCCAATGGGACCCCAATCGATCGGGTCGCTGAAGAAATCAAGCCAGGCGTTGAAATGGCTGGTGAAGAGATAGGGTTCGAGAAAGTCGAACACGCTGAAACCCCCCAGTACGAGCATGATGATGACCAGCACCAACGCCGCGGCGACGGCGGTCAACCCTGAGTTGGTGAGCGTGGAGAACGCGACCGCCAAGGAGACCACCGTGGTCATGGCCACGAGGGCGAAGAGATAGGCCACGCAGATGAGGCCGATACCATGACCCACGCTCACCGTCTGGCCTGTGACCAGGAGCATCCGGTCGAAGCCGAAGATGGAGCCGCCGGCGATGAGTGAACTCGCCAGAAGGATGAAGAGGCCGATGGCGATGTACAGGTTGGCGACGAACCACTTGGCCATCAAAAGGGCGCCCCGCCGCACGGGCTGCATGAGCACCGTCCTCAAGGTGCCGTTCTCAGCTTCGCCGGCGATGGTCTGGCTGCCGGACATGGAGGCCAGCAGGGGCAGCAGGAAGCCGATGAGGGAGAGCAACGACGCCAGGGCGACGTAGAGGCCGTTGCCGGTGATGAGAAAGACGAACTGAGGGCCGCCCTCTCCGGGAGGTGGAGGACCCTCGTTGGAGAGGCGCATGGCTATGGTGACCAACCAAGGGATGAGGAATAGTCCCACCCACCCGAAGTAGGTGCGCTTCTGGAAGAGGATCTTGACGAACTCCCGGCCGATGTGGCTCACTCCGGGCCCTTCTCCTCGGGGCGGGCCGTCAATTCGAGGAACATGTCCTCGAGACCCTGCTCCACTGCCGGGATCACGGCCAGCACGTCGATCTCGTCGGCCACGAGCCGGCGCACCGCCTCGGGCACCAGTTCGTCACCGCCTCGGACCACCAGGTACTCCTCGTCCTCGTCGACGCCTTGCGCTCCTACCAGACCACGCAGGACCTCGAGGGCCCGGCGCTGATCGCCGGTGAGGATCTTGACCGCGTTGGCCGTGGGATGGAGAGCGGAGACCGGGCCTTGGACCACCACTCTGCCTTTGCGCATGATCGCCGCGCGATTGCACACCAGTTCCACCTCATGGAGTAGGTGCGAGGAAAGAAACACCGTGGTTCCCTGCCTGCCCAGCGTGCGGATGAGTTCGCGTACATCCTTCATGCCCTGGGGATCAAGGCCGCTGGTCGGCTCGTCGAGGATGACGAGTTCGGGGTTGTGAATTAGGGCGAGGGCGATGCCGAGCCGCCGGCGCATGCCGTGTGAGTAGCCGCCTACCTTCGAATCGCCGCGCTCGGAGAGGCCTACCATCTCCAGCACTTCGGTGATGCGCTCCTCGTCGACCTCACCGCGCATGCGGCCGATCATACGTAGATTGCGCCGGGCGGTCATGTTCCCGTAGAACATGGGATCCTCCACGAAACCGCCCATGTGGCGCAGCGCTTCCTGCCGGTCATGGGGGACATGATGGTCGAGGACCTGTACGTAGCCGCTGGTGGGATATGCCAGGCCGAAGATGAGGCGGATGGTCGTGGTCTTGCCCGCCCCGTTAGGGCCCAGGAAGCCGAAGACATCACCCCGGCACACGGAAAGGTTCAACCGATCCACCGCGCGGAGCTTCTTGAAGTCCTTGGTGAGGTCGTGGGCGGAAAGGACGACCGGCCGGTCGTCGCACGAGTCGAGGGTGGGCTCGAAGGTGGCGGGAGTTTGGATTCCTGTCGGCACGGCGTGCACTCTATCACGTGCACGCGTTCAGGATGAGTTCAGGAAAGGCGTGCAAACATACGGCCATGGAGTCACACAGCATTGCTCAACCCCCCTCCTGAGCTGTGGCCCCAACCCTGTCCGGTGGATGTCGGACCCGACCGGGGCGAGACACCACCACGCCCACACGGCGGAGACGGCGTATGCGGCGTTCGGCAAAGCCGAACGCCGCGCCCGCCGTGTGAATCCCAAGAACCGTAGCCGATCACCTCTTTCCTGTCGTCTATAGGCCTACCTCTGCGGCCGGGCGACATGGCGGCCTGCCGCGGCCTGCCGGTGGCCGGGGCCGGCACCGGCGCAGGGCGGACGTGCCGGCCGTGTGGTTGGCTGATGCCCGCGGCGCGTGCACCCAGCGGCGCGAGCGGCGCCTGCGCCCGACGGTGGGGCCCTGCCTGTGCCCGCGGGCGCGACCGGCGCTTGTGCCCGGCGGCGCGGCGGGTGATACTACATGCACCATGATGGAGCCCCGCATCTTCGTTCTCGAGGACGATCCTCAGATGCGCTCCTTGCTCGTGCGAGGCCTGCGTGAGGAGGGCTATGAGGTGCAGGGCTACGCCACGGGCTCAGAGCTCCTACGCAAGATAGCCGAGACGGTCCCGGAACTCTTCGTCATCGATATCGGGCTGCCCGATACCGACGGCCGGGATGTGTGCCAGGCCATCCGGGCCCGGGGGATCACGGCCCCGGTCCTCTTCTTGACCGCCCGCGACACCCTGTCGGACCGGCTTTCAGGCTTCAACGTGGGCGGCGACGACTATCTTAGCAAGCCTTTCGCGTTCGCCGAGCTCCTGGCCCGGCTGGAGGCCCTGATCCGGCGAAGCGGGGTGGAGCGGAGCGTCGAGGCGGCCGGCCTGGTGCTCGATGCCGCCAAGCACGCCGTGACCTGCGGAGGCCGGACGGTGCCCCTGACTCCCACCGAGTTCCGCCTGCTCGCCAAGTTGGCGTCGTCGCCGGGGGAAGCGATACGGAGAAAGACTTTGATAGAGACCGGATGGTCCCACGGAGCCATTGTCTACGACAACAGCCTCGACGCGTACATAGCGCGCCTGCGGCGCAAGGTGTGCTCTCTGCCGGGAGCGCCCCAGATCGTGACGGTGCGCGGCGTGGGCTACTCCTTGCGATGAGGGCGGCATGAGGCGACCCTTCTCGCGGATGGGGGTGCGGGCCCGTCTCCTGCTGGTCGTTCTCGGCACGGTAGCCGTGGCCCTTATCGCGATGACGGTGGCCTTCAACTACCTGCTGTCGGTCAGTTTCGAATCCGACGCCGATAAGCGCCTCAAGAGCCTGGCCATGGACGAGAGCAGCAAGATCAGCATCAGCGATGGCCGGGTGACACTGCCCCGGCCTACGGGCGAGATCCAGGAACTGGGCTCTCAGATCTGGGTGTTCGTCAGCGGAGCCACCGTCAGCGCCCCGAACGTCGAGCCGGCTCTTCAAGAGGCTGCGAAGGCCCTCGACGGGCAGCCGGCCCAGTTCGTCGATGTGCCGGAACAAGAGGTGCGGCTGTACGGCGTCCCGCTGTACTACGAGGGGGAGCGCATCGGCACGATCGTATCGGGGCTGTGGATGGGATCGTACAACGCCAATCTGAGGATGACCCTGCTGGCCACCGTGGCTCTGGCCGCGGTGCTACTCATCATCGTGGCGTTTGTGGCGCGCTGGGTGCTCAACGCGGCCTTCGGCCCGGTATCGCGGATGACCGCCGAAGCCGAAGCGTGGAGCGCGGCTGATCTCGACCGCCGCTTCGAGATGGGAGAACCGCACGACGAGGTCACCCACTTGGCGGCCACTCTGGATGGGATGCTCGACCGCTTGGCGGCCAGCCTGCGCCGGGAGAGGCGCTTCTCGGCGGAGGTGTCGCACCAGTTGCGCACCCCGCTCGCCAAGATCAAGGCGGAGGCCGAGCTGGCTTTGCGCCGCCAGCGTGATCCCGCGTACTACCAAGAGGCGCTGAGGTCGGTCTCGCAGAGTGTCGACCAGATGGCCCGGACCGTGGAGACCCTGGTCGCCGCTGCCCAGGAGGAGGGCAGTCTGGCCCGCGGCCGGGCGGACGTGTGGCGGGTATTGGACGAAGTGACGGCCTCGGTGGAGGTTCTCGCCAACGAGAACCGGGTGCGTGTGCGGGTGGAGCCTCCGCTCCGGAGTCTGCGGGTGGGGGTAGAGCGCGATATCGCGCTGCAGATCATCCAGCCGGTGGTAGAGAATGCGTGCAGATTCGCGAAGACGCGGGTGGTCTTGGGGGCGGCGCGGAACGGCAAGGAGATCCTTTTCACGGTGGAGGACGACGGTCCGGGAGTCGGTGAAGAGGAGAAGGACAAGATCTTCGAGCCGGGTGTGCGCGGCTCGGCGGCCGAGGCTCAGGAGACGGCGGCCAAAGAGGGCGCCTCGCGGGGGGCGGGGCTTGGCCTATCGCTCGCCCGCCGGCTGGCCCGGGCGGCTTCGGGCGACGTGGAAGTCGGAGCCGGCGCGGTGGGGGCCCGGTTCGTGGTGCGGCTGCCCAGCGGGTGACGGGTCCCGAACGGAGGCCTGCGGGAGATGCCCGGGCGACCGGGCGGAGCATGGTGCTCTGTGGACGTCACCACCGGTAGCGGACTCGGGCTACCGGTACCAGAGTATGTGGCCTGCTTCCAACGGTATCCGGGCGGATGAGTGCCAAGGCACGACCCGCGGGGTGTAATCCTCCACCGGCCGTTTGGCGGGCAGCACGGCCCGGAAGCTGTACGAACCGGGAGGGGCGGCCGTCCCTCTCCCGAACATGGCCATGTCGGTCATGAGGACGTGGCGCTCCGGCTCATCCCCAGCCAACGGCTCCGCGTACAGTTCCACTATGATCGCTCCCGGCGGGATGCTCCCGAGCCGCAGCTCGACCCGGAACGTGTACCAGCCGCCCTGCGGTCCGGTCTCGGTCTCCACCCAGTAGCCGGTGAAGGCGATCTCGTCCCAATGCCGGTCGAGCAGGGTGCGCCAGGCCTCGAGGTCGGCCGCGAGTCCTCCCGAAGGGACGGTGGCGCCGGTCCCGGCTGTGGCGCCGGGCGCAGTGGTGGCACCCGCCGGTGTGGCCGGAGCGCCGGGTGGCGCGACTGGGACGCCCGCCGGTACGGTACCTGCGCCGCGCTGAGCGATCCCCCGGCCGGGTGGGGCCGTGCGCTCCCGGTACGCGCCCGCCCCGGGGAGGTAGTAACGCTCAAGATAGTCCTGCATCATGCGGTTGGTGGAGAACCGGGGCGTGAGGCGGGCCATGCTCTCGCGGACCCGGGCGATCCAGCGGCGGGGGATCCCCTGCTGGTCGCGGTCGTAGAACTCGGGGATGATCTCGTTCTCCAGCAGGTCGTAGAGCCGGCCGGCTTCGACGGCGTCCCAGGCCGGGTCGGAGTCGTGCTCCAGTCCGTCGCCGATGGCCCAGCCCACCTCGGGACTGTAGGCCTCGGCCCACCAGCCGTCCAGCTCGGAGAGGTTCAGTCCGCCGTTGACCAGGATCTTCATGCCGCTGGTCCCGCTGGCCTCCCAGGGGCGGCGGGGAGTGTTGACCCACACGTCCACGCCGTGCACGAGGTGCTCGGCTATGCCCATGTCGTAGTCGACCAAGAAGATGATGTGCGGCCGCACAGTGCAGCGGGCGATGAAGTCGGTCCACTGCTTGATCATGGCCTTGCCCGCGGTGTCGGCCGGGTGGGCTTTGCCGGAGAGGACGAGCTGGAGTCTGGAGCCCTCGCCGCAGAGCAGGCGTTCGAGACGGTCGGGATCGTGCAGGAGGAGGTTCGGCCGTTTGTAGACGGCGAAGCGCCGCGCGAAGCCCAGAGTGAGCACACTCGGGTCGCAAAGGCAACTGGGGTCGTCCCCCAGGCTCTCGAGACTGCCGGCGACCGGTCCCTGGCGGCCGACATGTTCCCGGGCGACGGCGATCAGCCTGCGGCGGTTGATATCACGGAAAGCCCATAGCTCCTCGTCGGTTACCTGCCGGATGCTGTCGCTTAGGCCTTCAAGACCACCCAGCCAGCGGCCCTTGCCGCAGGCGTCCGTCCAGAGGGCGTCGGCCTCCTCCGAATCCCAGGACGGTACGTGCACGCCGTTGGTCACATGGCCGACGGGCACCTCGCGGCGCGGCCAGCGCGGGAACAGGCACTGGAAGAGCCCACGGCTCACCTCGCCGTGCAGCCGGCTGACGCCGTTGACCGCTCCGCTGCCGCGGATGGCCAGATACGCCATGTTAAAAGGCTCCGCGCCCGGTCCGGCGCCCGGTTCGGCGCCCAGCCCGGCGCCATGCCCGGCCGAGTCCAGCCCGGCGCCATCCGCGGTCGCGCCCGGAAGGCGGCCGAGCGCCAGCAGCCCTTCCAGTCCGATACCGAGCTCGTCCGCGTAGCCGCGCAGGTACTCGGAGACAAGGACGGGTGAGAACCGGTCGAAGCCCGCGTCGACCGGGGTATGGCTGGTGAAGAGGTTTCCCGCTCTGGTGGCTGTGAGCGCCACGTCGAAGCCGACCTCGTGGTCCAGCATGTACGAACGGGCGCGTTCTAAGACGGCGAGGGCGGCATGGCCCTCGTTCAGATGGCAGATGTCGGGCGCGATGCCCAGGGCGCGGAGCAGCCGCCAACCGCCGATGCCCAGAACCATCTCCTGCTGGAGGCGCGCCTCGGGCCCGCCGCCGTAGAGTTCGCCGGTGATGCCGCGGTCGGCGGGGCTGTTCATGAGGTGGTTGGAGTCGAGCAGGTAAAGCCTGACCCTACCGGCGCGGACCTCCCAAGCGCGCAGGCGGACGTCCCGGCGGGGGAAGCGCAGGGTGACCGTCACCCACTCGCCTTCGTCGTCACGAAGGGGCGTGATGGGGAGCTGCCCGGGGTCGTTGAAGGGGAAGAACTCGATCTGCTCACCCGTGGCGCTCAGTGCCTGGCGGAAGTAGCCCTGCTGCCAAAGGAGTCCGACTCCCACCAGGGGCACGCCCAGGTCGCTGGCGGCCTTGAGGAAGTCGCCGGCGAGGATGCCCAGACCGCCGCTGTAGATCGGGAGGGCCTCGCTGAGGCCGAACTCCATGCTGAAGTAGGCGATGGGACCGAGCGGGGCGGCGGCTGGCCGGGCAACGCCGAGCAGCGTGGCGGGCGGCGAGACCGTGCCGGTCTCGGGAGCGCCGCCGCCAGACGACGCCGGGCACCGGCCGGGGAGGACCGCAGTCCCCGCCGGGGGAGCCTGCACGCCCACAAGGCCGGACGGCGCCCCGCGGAGGCCCGCGGCCTCGGGATACGTCTGCTCGAACCACGATCGGGCCGTCAGCGTCTCTTGCCTGGCCTTCGCGTGCGACTCCAGGAGCTCGAGGAACTCCGGGTCGGCGGCCGCTTCCCCCAGTCTCGTCTGGGAGATGGTCTGGAGGATATGCCAGGGATTGTGGGTTACCTCCCACAACTCGGGGTCCAGACGCTCCCAAAGCTCGTCGGAGGAGTGGCTCCACGACCAGCGCATGTCCAGAGCCAGGTCGATGAGGGCATACAGGTTGTCGGGGACCGAAGGTCCGCTGAAGCGGGGCTGGGCGGCCATCGAGCACCTCCTGAGGCGCCGGTATCCGGCGCGCACGGCGGCCGCCGGGGCCACCGGCCCCGCGGCCGAAAGCCGTCGCACCATGGACCCTTTGGCGCACAGTCGGGTAAGCTGCAGTCATTGCGATGGTATCCCATAATCGACAAGCTGAACCCAACCGGGCACTCCTCGCCGGACTCTGCGACCTGTACGGAGTACAGACCGGCTATCGCGACGCGCGCGGAGAGTGGCGCGAATCGCCGTCGGAAAGCCTTGTCACGGTGCTTCGGGCGCTGGGGGCCGACCTGGGCGACGCCCGCATGCCCGGAACTGGTGCGTTGGCCAAGGCGGCCGGTCGGAGAAGGCGGGAGTCGGACGACCGGATGGTCGAGCCCGTGCTGGTCGCCTGGGACGGGGTGTTCAGGCCTCCCCAGATGTGCCTGCCGGGGGCGGAGGGACGGCCGGCGCCAAAGGGGCGAGGCAGCGAGGGCGGCGCGAGACTGACCCTTATCCTTGAGGACGGCACGGAGGAACGCTGGGAGGTCTCATCGCTGTCGGCACAGTCAGGGCGCCGCGGGCGGCCGCGGCGGCTGCCGTACGGCTACCACCGGCTGGTGGTGGAGACCGGAGCCTCGCCGGGAACCGGAGCCTCGCCGTCTGAGGCCACGGTGATCTCGGCGCCACGGCGGTGCTGGATGCCTGGGCCGGAGCCCGGGGAGCCCGAAAGAGCGGTGCGACCCAGGGAGCCCGGAAGATTCGCGCGGCCCCCGGAGCTGCGGACGGAAGCGTCGCCCGGCGACCCGCTCCGGGCCCTGGAGGGACGCCCCTGGGGCATCTTCGCACCGCTGTATGCGCTCCGCAGTGAACGCGACTGGGGCGCCGGCGACCTCGCCGAACTGGATGGCCTCCGCGACTGGGCCGCTTCCCGGGGAGCAGCGGTGGTATCGACGCTGCCCCTGCTGGTGATGTCCTTCGCCGAACCCTTCGATCCTTCCCCCTCTCGCCCGGTGAGTCGCCTGTTCTGGAACGAGTTCTACCTGACGCCCGAGCGGATCCCGGAGTGGGAGTGGTGCGCAGCCGCACGTGAACTGTGGGGCGCGGCCGGCACCCAGGCCTGGGTACAGGCGCTGCGCGCCGCTCCGCTGGTGGACTACCAGGGGGTCATGGCTCTCAAGCGGCAAGTGCTCGAGAGACTGGCTGGGAGCTTCTTTGCCGACGGGAGTGGCGAACGCCGGGAAGCCTTCGCCGCCTACGTGGCTTGTCATCCGCATGCTGGGGAATACGCGGAGTTCCGGGCCGGGCAAGAAGGCCGGCCCGGGGGCGGACCGGGGACCGCGGGCGAGACGGGAGCCGCGGCCGGGCCGGGGGCCGCCGCCCGCTATCACCTCTACTGTCAGTGGCAGATGGAGGAACAACTGGCCGGGCCGGCGGCCGGGGAGGGACCGGGACTCTTCCTCGATCTGCCTCTGGGCGTGGACCCCGAGGGATTCGACGTACAACGGTGGCCGGAGCTTTTCGTGGAGGGCGTGTCGGCCGGCGCGCCTCCCGACGACTTCTTCTCCCAGGGACAAGACTGGACATTCCCTCCCCTTCGCCCCGAGGAGGCGCAGCGGCAGGGGCAGCAGTACTTCGCGGAGTGCCTCCGGCACCACATGCGTCATGCGCGCTACCTGCGCATCGACCATGTGATGTCGCTGCACCGGCTCTTCTGGGTGCCGCAGGGGATGAAGCCGGCGGACGGGGTCTACGTTACGTATCCGGCTGACGAGCTCTACGCGGTTCTGTCACTGGAGTCGCACCGGAACCGGACGGTGGTCGTCGGCGAAGATCTGGGAACGGTGCCGCCGGAGGTCCGGGCGGGCATGCGCCGGCACGGCCTGTTGCGGACCTGGGTACTGCAGGCGGCCCTGCGGCCGCGGGCGACAGAGGTGATCGCACCTGTGCCGCTGGACGCGGTCGCGAGCTTGAACACGCACGACATGTTCCCGTTCGCGGGCTTCCTGCGGGGCGACGA
>JAJFUK010000114.1 GCA_021372435.1 Actinomycetes bacterium
GCCTCGCGTCCCTGGTCGTAGATCGCCTCTGCTTCGGCGCGCTGCATGCCCGGGGATTCGAGGCGGGGGAGCTGAGACCTGCTTAGCACCCGGGGAAACTTGTTCAGCGGGAAATGCAGACCGACTGAACGGTTACCGGCAAAACGCTATATGCAGGCACTTTTCCGCTCAGATGCAGTCAGATGTGGGCTATGGAACGGATCAGCTGCGGAACGCCGGTCTGGGCCGCTTCATGTTCGCCGTCACTGCCTGGCGTGAGTAGGGTCGGATCCCTCACGATTATCTTCCTGGTGATCTACCACCGTTTGTCGCCGCCGACTTCAATCAACGACCATCGGATAGGTAGTGGTGACCAGGCCAAAGAACGCGCCGGTTTGCGGGCTCTGTCAGTGTCGCACCTACGTGTCTCCCACGGCACGATTCCCGTTCTACCGCCGCCTAGAACCGCTCGGCTACGCGATCTTCAGGGCTCGGATTGGAGACAGCATTGGGATCGAAGGCGTCTTTGATTGCGAACGCCCAACGATCGAAGCCGCTATACAGCGGCCCGTCGCGGCGCATGGCAACTGGGTCGCGCCCGGGCATGGCTGCGTGTCGGCCAGCAGCGATATCATCCGCCGCCGATTTCGTCATCACGTCGGCCGGGATACTCGGCCAGTCGGGCGCGCCGAAGTCCCAAATGAAGAGCAGTTCAATGTGCGCCATGTGCGCGTACTCCATCGCGCTGATCTGAAAGTTGTCGGGAGCATTGAGCAGGCGACCATCGTCGATGAACTCCTCAAGCATGGGCGGGATGGCTTTGCCTACCTCGAACATATGGGTGATCGAGTCGGCGCTCAGCTTGTTCGGCGCCCAGCCGCCGCCCAGGCGCAGGGTCCGCTGCAGGAAGCTCACAATGATGTAGAAGTCCATATTGTCGTCGAGTATTTGCTGGATGCGCCCGTCGACGGGCTCGCCGCCGTTCTCGGCCACGATTTCACGTAGCACACGCTCCTCGTACTCCATCTCCTCTTCTGACCAGGTGGTGAGGTAGACGTAGAGCGGCTTCGACAGCTCCCGTTGGAAGAGTCCGCTGTCCCAGAGTTGCCAGAAGTCGTTGGCCGACTCGGTGTTCAGCAGCGCGTAGGTGGCGTTGAAGAACTTGATGACGCTATGCCCGATCTCCGCCTTGCCAACCTCGAGCATGGCGTCCCGCACCTTGTCGAGATCGGGAAACTTGAAGATGAACGCCCGGTGCCGGTCGCGCGGGAGACGGAACTTGTTCTTGGGGACGCGGCCGTCGGCGGACATGACTTCAGGACCTCTGGAAGCATCTAGCCCGATGGCGATCCTGGTGATGATACCCATCCCCCCGAAGCTGCCATAGTACCCCTTGATCAGTCCCCGTAGGCTCGGACCGGGACCTTCGGGACAGAACCATCCGGCGCCAGCGCCCAGCGATCCGGTGCGGACGATGTCACCGGTTGGCGTGACCCACTCCACGCCCAGTAGGTAGCGGTTGGTTCGCGAAAGGCCGTTCTGGTTGTGGTGGTCGCCCGAGGTGACGGTGAAGTTGGCCAGCACCGAGCCACCCGGGCCGACCGAGGCCACAGCGTACGTGAGGCCACGCTTCATGAGCTCGGGCTTGAGCTGGCCGTGCCGGACCCCCGGCTCGATGACCGCATATCGGTCGGTCTCGTTGATCTCCACGATGCGGTTCATGCGCTTGAGGTGGAGCACGATCGTCGACGGTCGATCGGGGTACGCCTGCAACGACAGCCCGGAAACCGTGGCGATGTACGCAAGATCGTAACGATTGCAGATCTTGACAATTGCTTGAACTTCCTCGCTTGTCGCGGGCAGGAGAACCGCTTCGGGCCTGGGCGAGAGTGGAGCGTGCGGCCCGGACCTGCGGTACCCAGCCATGATGTGCGGCGCGTCGCTGATGTACTCCGGCCCGACCACGCTCTCGAGCGCCTGATAGATGTGGCGAGGAAGGCTCATGACAGCCACCTTCCAACATCGCCCGCAGGTGTCCCGGCAGCGAGCGCGCGGGCGACCAACTCAGTCAGCTCGTAGTAGGGCAGGCTGTCGTCGCGCGTCAAGTTCTCGCGGCAGAACGGGCAGCAAGACACAATCGCCTGGGCGCCGGAGGCCCGGGCTTCCCGCAGCCGTTCCTCGGCGGTCCAGGCGGCCAGCTCAGGATTGCCTGTCGCCACACCGCCGCCGGCGCCGCAGCAATAGCCGCACTCCTCGCTCCGCACCATCTCGATCAGCTCAATCCCGGGAAGGGCGCGCAGCACCTGCCTCGGCGCGTCGTAGACGCCGTAGGTGCCCCGACGCCATTGCTTCGGCGGCTCGTGCCGACCGAAGGCCTTGATCTCGCCCTCCCAGGGCACGTACTTCTCACCCAGTCGCGCCAACATACAAGGGTCGTGATACGTGACCCGCAACCGGCCTGGACTGGAGGCGACTGGCAGTTCGAGCCGCCCCTCGTCGAGCAGCCGCGCGATCACCTCGCTGATGTGGACCACCTCGATGTCGTCCATCGGATCAAGCCGCGGGTAGCCACCCTGGAAGGTCCCGTAGCACTCGGCACAGCCAGTGATGAGCGTTCGAATGCCCCGTCGCCGGAGGACTCCTAGGTTGCGCTTGACGCTCTTGGCGAATTCCTCCACTTGTCCGGTGCGCCAAAGCGGCCCGCCGCAGCAGAACTCATCCTCGCCCAAGACCTGGAACTCGACATCGCCCGCGTTGAGGATCTGAGCGATATCCCGCGCGGTCTGAGGATACTTGTAGGAAATCGCGCAGCCGACAAATAGGGCTGCGCTCGCTCCAGGGCTCCCGCTCGCGGCGGGCTTGGCGCCGCCATCCGCTTGCCCCAACCATTCCGCCCGTTCGGCGTGCGGCCGCCCGTAGATGTTGTTCTCCCGCACTACGTTCTCCGTCTGCTCGCGGTGTGCGGGCAATGGCCCCTGCCCATCCGCCACGCACCTCGCGCGCAGGGCCAGGATTGTGTCGAGCGGTTCCATGTCGCGCACCGACTTGCAGTTGATGTCGCAGGCGCCGCAGGTGGTACAGCTGTAGATGAGATCGAGGAGTCCCGGCTCGTATTGCAGCGTCCCCTCCAGCACCTCTTGGGCGATGTTGACCAGCCCCTGGCCGGAGTATGCGTCCCAGTGATGGCGCTGATGGATCGGGCAGACCTCGGCGAAGTCCCAGCCGCGCATCTTCGGCCCCAGGATCCACTTGCACTGGCCACAGTGATTGCAGGACAGCATCGTATGTAGGAAGTCTTTCAGTTCGTCCACCGGTGACCTCCTAGAAACACAGCTTGCCGGGGTTAAGGATGTTGTTGGGGTCAAAAATCCCCTTCAGCTTGCGCAGTGCAGCCACCCCATCCCCGTAGCACCCGTAGACCATCTGCGACCACGGTCCGTAAGGTCGGCTGAAGAAGGCGCCTCCCGCCATGAGCGCGTCTGAAGCCTCGAAAAACAGGTCGCGCACCATGGACATCTCGGCCGCATTCGCCTCATCACAGTAGATATCAAACTCGCTGTGGTAGCCCCGCCCCTGCACGCAAGGCTGTATGTAGGCCCCAACGTTCTCCCGAGGGTAGTGATGGGTGTCCCGCAGCCGTTCCATGATGCCGACAAGCTCTGCCACCTTGCTGGCGGGTGATAGGTACATGATGTCCCGGCACGATCCCCGAGGCCCCAACTTGAAGTGCGGTTCGCGGTAGTAGGGCTCGGAGAGCATAGCAAGCACCGCCTGCTCTCGGCCTTCGGCGCCCGGCAAGCTGGTGACCGGCGAGACCCCCAGTTCTCGACAGATCTCGAACAGGTAGCGCTTCTGGATGGCCAGGCGCTCCTCCGGATGGCGCTTGTATCCGGCCAGCACGACCATCACCGTCCACTCAGGCAGGGCGTCCCGCAGCCCTTCGAAGTCGGCCGGCCAGTCGTCGGCGAGACGCGCGGCCAGCCCCACGTTGTTCAGAGCCAGGCACTCGTCCGCCACCCGCCGCAAGAGGAGCCTGTTCATGACAGTCGTAAGCAACGCGATATCTCGACCGGTGATGAAGTGGAGTTCCTGAAGCGAGGGTGCGATCTCGGCCTTGGTCACGGCCCAGGTGACAAGGCCCATGGTGCCCTGTGCGCCGGTCAAGAAGCGCAGGTAGTCGATAGCTCCCGGTCCCCAGGGATTCACCTTGTCAGCTGTCAGTTTCTCAAGCGGTCCCGGGCCGGAGGCCGACCCAGTGCGGAACTCGGTGCCGTCACCATAGACGACCTCCACCGTCATCAGCGGGTCACTGTAATCGTACTGATACTTGGGGATGACCACTGGTTCCCGCTCCAGGCGACTCGCTACCACGGATTTTGAAGCCCGGGGAAGTAGTGGGGCATCGAGTCGTAGCCCGTGGCGGCGCAGTTCTGGAATCAACTCGCCATAGGTGACCCCCGGCTCAACCATCACATAGCGCTCAGTGGCATTCACCTTGAGGATGCGGTTCATGCGGCGAAAGTCGACGACCACACCCCCGTAGGCCGGCCGACTCCCACCATGGAAGTGCGGCGGTCCGGAGCTGACCGGCACCAGGGGAACCCGGCATTCGTTGGCTTGCCGGACAACGGCCTGCAGTTCCTCTTTGTTGGTCGGAAAGAGGGCCAGCGAAGCGCCTACTCCACGCCCGAAGCTCCGGTCCCGGCGGTATTCCTCCAGGTCTTGCGGGTCTTCGGTCATGCGCTCGTCCGCAACGACACCTCCAAAGACTGCCCGGACATCCGCCTGCGGTCCTCTGGCACCAGCTTCCTCTGTGGTCATGGCGAACCCTGGTCTTCTCTGCGCTACCGGCTCAGCCGCCGATGAAGGCGCGCTGTACCGACTGGTTGCTCATCAGTTCGTTGATGTTTCCCTCCAGAACAACCTTGCCGACCTCAAGAACGTAACCCCGATTGGTCACCTCGGTCACCAGACCGGCGTTCTGTTCGACCAGAAGAACCGTCACTCCCTGCCGATTGATGTCGGCAATCACCTGGCCCAACTCGTCGATGATGATCGGCGACAGCCCCAGCGACGGCTCGTCGAGCAGAAGCAGCCGCGGTTTAGCCATGAGCCCTCGACCAATCACCAGCATCTCCAACTCACCCCCGCTCAAGGTGCCGGCCTTCTGGTTGCGCCGCGCCTTGAGCTTTGGAAAATGCTCGAAGATGTTGTCCAGGTCAGCCTGCACCTCAACCTTGTCTTTGCGTAGATAGGCTCCCAGACGCAGGTTGGCCATTACCGACATGTGCGGGAAATGCCGGTGGTCTTCGGGCACTTGCACGACACCCAGTTTGACTATCTCATGCGGCTTGAGATCGTTGATTCTCTTGCCATCGAAGAGGATGTCGCCGCTGGTGGGCCTCACCAGTCCGGAGATGGCCCTGAGCAGAGTGCTCTTGCCGGCCCCATTGGACCCGATGATGCCCACCACCGAGCCCTCCTCCACCACAAGCGACACGCCGCTCACCGCCTCGGCGGTGTCGTAGTGGATGGTAACGTCAATCAACTCGAGCAGCACGACCCTTCGCTCCCAGGTAGGCTTGTATGACTCTGTCGTTCGCCTTGATCTCGGCCGGGGTCCCTTCGGCGATCTTCTTGCCCATCTCCAGTACCGTGATTCTTTGCGATAGGGCCATGGCGGCTCTCATGTTGTGCTCGATGAGAAGGATGGTGATGCCGGACTCCCAGATCTTGCGGATGAGAGCCATGGCCTGGTCGACTTCTTGCGCGTTCATACCGGAGAGGGGCTCGTCGAGCAGCAATAACTGGGGTCTTGCCGCCAGGGCGACAGCGATGCCCAGAGTCCGTTTGTGGCCGTGCGGCAGAACAGCGGCAGGTGTGTCTCTGGATTCCTGGAGTCCCACGAACTCGAGGATTTCCTCGGCCTGCGCGCGCACGCGTGAGGACTTGCGTTGCGCGCTGGGCGTGTGAAACAGCGACTCCCAGAAGCTGATTCGAGCATCGAGGTGAGCACCGGCTATGACGTTCTCGATCACGGTGAGGCTGCGAAAGACGTTGCTCATCTGGAAAGTACGAGCAAGGCCCACCTTGGCCACCGAGTGGGTGCTCATGCCGGTCAGATTTCGGCCGTTGAAAACCACCGTGCCCTTGCTGGGGCGGGCGAAGCCGGTGACGAGGTTGAACACGGTGGTCTTGCCGGCGCCGTTAGGACCAATAAGCCCGACCAACTCCCCGGCGCTGATATCCATATCCAGGCTATCGACGGCGGTGACCCCGCCGAACTGTTTGGTCAGTCCCCGCAACTCAAGCACGGTGCGACCCCCTCGTGATAGCACTCGCGGCGCGCTCAGACGGACTCGTGCCTCTCCTGAGGAGGATTCTAACCTGCTCCGGCAGGCTAATCAGGCCACGGGGCAAGAAGACAATGATGAGCAGAAGCACGGCCGCGTAGATAAACGGCTCATACTCCTTCATCCCGCGCCCCAGTTCGGGAATGACGGTAAGGACCACAGCGCCCAGAATCGGCCCGACGAAACGATGCCTTCCGCCCACGACCATGAAGACAAGTACGTCGATGCTCAGCATGAAGGTGAAGCTACTGGGCGAGACCGCTGAATAGTAGTGGCAGTAGAAGGACCCTACGACCCCCGCGAAGAACCCGCCCAGACCGAAGGCCAGCACCTTGTAGAAACGGGTGTTCACGCCAACACTCGCGGCCAGGGCCTCGCTATCCCTCACCGAGGTGAGGGTGAGGCCGAGACGGGAGAACTCCAGCAAGTACATGATGAGCAGAGAGATGACCGCTATGGCGAGCATTAGGTAGTAGAAGTCGGCTTTCGAGTCAAAGCCAAGTGCGCCGATGGCGTTCGGGGGAGGGATATTGGTGAGGCCACCGACGCCGCCCGTCAACCCTCTCCACTGTTCTGCGACCAGTTGCACCACCATGGTCAGAAACATTGTGACCATGGCGAAGTAGAAACCCTTCAGCCGGGTGAAGAGGTAACCAGTGAAGAAGGACACGATCATGGCGAAGACCCCGGCCAGCGGCAGCGCCAGCCAGAAGGAGAGTCCCAGGTTCATCACGGTCAGAGAGGAGAAGTAGGCGCCCAGGCTGACCATGGCGCCGTGGCCCAGGGAAAGCTGGCCGGTAAGAAAGACGAAGCGCAGGCTGTTTGCGAGAACGACACCCACGCCGATGGTGATGAGGACGTGAAGCACGTAATTCTGCTTCATGAAGAGGGGAACCAGGCAGAGGATCACCAGCAGAGTCAGCCAGCCGATCGCCTTGTACAAACGGCTATTCATAGCCCAGCAGTCCCTTGGGCCGGAAGAGCAGGATCAGTATCACGATCACCAGGCCGACGATACTCGCAATTGTCGGTGAGACCTGAGGCGTGAGCAGGCCGTCGATGAGACCGAGGATGAGTCCGCCGATGATCGCCCCGGGAACGCTGCCTAGACCACCGAGGATGATGACCGTAATCCCTTGGGTCAGGGCGAATCCTCCCATGAAGGGCTCCAGACTGAAAGTGGCCCCAATCAACCCACCCGCCGCGGCGGCCAGCCCGCAGCCGATGAACATGGCGATCGACGAAAGGCGGTCGACATTGATCCCCTGCAGAGTGGCGCCGACCAGGTCCTCGGAGATGGCCATCATTGCCTGGCCCGGCTTCGTCCATTTGATGGACACAAGCAGGGCCACCACAAGGACGGCGCTTACGAGGATGATGACGATCTCCTCCCATGAAAGCCGAGCTCCAAAGACCTCGACCACTCCCTCAACCGGGCTGGCGATGTCCTTGTAGCTGGGACCGGCAATACCCTTGACAGCGGTCTGCAGAACCAAGATGAAGGCAGTCGTGCAGATGATCGCCCCCTCCACGTCTCCGCGAAAACGACGGAGGAAGAGCCGCTCCACCACAATCCCCAGGCAGCCCACCAGGATGATGGATATGACCAGAGCCGCGAAGTAGGGGAGGCCCATGCTCATGGAGAAGAGGTAAACGACGTAGGCGCCGACCATGTACATCTCGCCATGGGCCATCTGGACTATGCCGACGATCCCCAGGATGAGAGTCAACCCGAGGGCAATCAGAATATAGATCCCGGCCGACGTCAGCCCGTTCAGTAGGTCTTGTACATACATCCCAGTCTCTTCTTCGGATGGCTCAGATTGCGGGCCGGTGGGGAACTGTTGCGTTCCCCACCGGTCATTTCCTTCTCGGAGCGGTCAGAGCCTGATCAGGGAATGGATGGGGTCACCCACTTGATGAGTTCCATCGTGGGGCCTGAGATCTTGGTTATGGCAAAGGGTATGACGGCCTGATGATTGATGCCGTAGGTCTCTAGGCCACCCATGGTGCCCTCGCCTTCCAGGACCTTGAAGCTCATGTTCTCCCAGGCTTTCGCCACTTCGGTCGTGTCGAGGGTCTTCGCGGCTTCGATCGCCTGTGCCAGAACCCAGAGTGAATTGAATGGCCGAATGTAGTCCCAACTCACCTCGCCGTGCTTGTCAAGAGCCTTCTGCACCATCTCCTTCATCAGGTCGGGGACTTTGGGGCTGGTGAGGTCGGGGGCCGGGACGATGCATTCGGTGGACAGATCGGGGCTGGCGATCTTCTGGACAGTATCAGGCGAGGTGGGCGAGAGGTTGTAAATGGGACCTTCATAGCCCTTCTGGCGTGCAGTCTTCAGGATGCCGCCCATAAGGTGAGGGAGGGCCGTACACACGACGGCATCCGGCTTACCCCTCATGACGTTGCTGATGATGGGGGAAAAGTCCTGGGTGTCGACCGGGTACATGATCGTCTCGACGTTGGTGAGGCCAAGCGAGGTGATCATCTCCTGGACTTGCTCAGCAAGGATGACACCCGCGGAGTTGTCGATGAACAGCAGGGTGATGTTCTTCGCCTCCGGATAGGCCTCGACGTGGTACTTCAGCAACTCCATGGCGAAATCGTGTGGACAGATGGAGACTCTGAAGGTATAGGGCAAGTCGGCGTTCAACTCGACGTTGGTTCCCTCGCCGTGCCACAGGCAGCGGATGACCTTCGCCGGTTCACTCACCGATGCAACCGCAGCCGCGATCTGCGGGCTGATCGTGCCCACGATGAAACTCACTTTGTCTTGCTCGATCAGCTTGGTCGCAGCGGTCACGCCACTGTCGGGGGTCTCGCCCTCGTCTTCGATGATCAGCTCGATGGTGTACTTCTCACCGTTGACATCGATGCCGCCGTTCTCATTGATCCAGTCAGCACAGATCTCGGTCATCCGCATATGAGGGATGCCGGCGCTTGAAGATGGCCCGGTGAGCGGGGCCGTCACGCCTATCTTCAGTACTTTCGCGCCGCCAGCGGGCGCAGTAGTAGTCGCCGAGCCCTGCTCGGTAGTTGTCGCACCCTGCTGGGAAGTCGTTGTCTCCCCCTCGGACCCGCACGCAGCCGCAAAAAGTCCGAGGGCGACAATCATGCTCAAGACCAGGACGATAACTGTAAGCCTTTTCAACTCACCCTCCTGTGTGTTAGCCAGTCTCCTCTGAGTCCGCTACTGTCGTTCAACACTACAAGTCTCGTCGCCTCAACCCCGCCACCTCCACCAAGTACCTAGCGCTGACATCACCATACCTCTCACCTCGCCCTTGTTCCACGAGCTTGCCTACAAGATCAGGCCATCGTTTCGGGCAAGATCACGCCTTGCCGCCTCAGCTTGCTCTGTAGTGACTTGTAGTCCACGTCTCGCACCCGGCATCCCGCGTCGACCGCCATAGCTGCCGCGGTGCCCGCCGCCTGCCCATAGCACATGCAATGCGGGATCAGATTCCAGAGATTGTTGATCCACTCCGATGAAGAGAAGCCTCGACAGGCGACGAGCAGGCCCTCGACATCCTTGGGGACAAGCGTGCGGTAGGGGACGAACAGGTAGGGATGCTCGACGGCCATGAGTTGGGTGTCGTTGTTCGGAAGTACGCAGATGGTATCTTCAAACACGCGGTCGGCTGCGAGATCCTCTTCGGTATAGGTGTACTCGCCCACGACTCGCTTACCACCGGTGGTGCCGAGCTGGGGTGCGGTCAGCATGATCCAGCTACGTTCGAAACCGGGGACGTTCTTCCGGCAGAAGTCCCAACAGTCGACGAGCAACTGCCGAGCCTCGACGTCGACGCGGGTCATCTCCTCCACGTCGGTCTGGTCTTTGCAGGGAAGGTGAGGCTGCAGGGTCAAGACACCATCATGATTGGGGACGATATCCTGGAAGAAGAGGTTGTCCAGAGTATTGGCACCGATCACTTCGATCATCCACTTGCCGAGCGCATCCGAGGTCTGCCGCCTGCCTGCCTGCTTCATCAGCTCCGCGTACCTATCGGGCTGCTCGGCTCGGAAGGCGTTGCGCCTGGCGATGTCGACGTTGGCTATCCAGCAGCCCATGGCCAGATTGGAAATCCGCAGCCCGGGCCGTGGGGCCGGGTCATAGTCGGCGCCAGCCGCGGCAAAGACATCGCCATCACCGGTGGAATCGATCACCACCTTGGCCAGCACCGCCTGCCGGCCTGATTTGCTCTCGAAGAACATTCCCTGGACGGTGTTGCCCTCCATGATGGGCCGGGCGCCCCAGGAGTGAAGAAAGAGGTCCACCCCGGCCTCCAGCACCATCTGGTTGAGCTCGTTCTTCAGGAGCTCCGGGTCGGCAAGACACGTGTAGACGACCCGAAAACTGCCGTCAACGGGGTGCTTGCGTAGGTAGAAGAAGCTGTAGTTGGCATCGAGGTAGAAGTCGACGACCTTCTTGTCGGCCTGGCCCCAAGACCGCTTCTCCGGCACGTGAGCACCGTCTTTGGCCACGAGACGATCGATGATCTCCTGGCAGATGCCGGCGATGCCCTGCTCCCCTTCCAGGGTGGCCAGGTTCGGGATCGCGTTCACCAGTCCCCCGGTCGCCATACCACCGAGGTGCCCGTAGCGTTCGAGAAGGACGACCTTGGCACCGGAGCGAGCCGCCGAGATAGCTGAAGCCACGCCACCGGGGCCGCCACCAACAACGAGAACATCGGTTTGCCGAACAACACGGACCTCCCGGGACGGCTCCCGGATCGCAGCCGTACTCGATCCAGCCGCTGTAGCCACCATGGCTCCTCCTCTCGCCCTACCTAGTGCCCGGTGCCCTCGGCGGGGCAGGGCAGGATGACGTTCTGGTCTTTCAGCTTGGCCTGTAATGTCTTGTAATCCACGTCTCGCACCCGGCAGCTCGCGTCGACTGCCATGGCGGCTGCGGTACCCGCTGCCTGCCCCAGGCACAGACAGTGCGGGATGAGATTCCAGAGGTTGTTGATGAACTCGGTGGAGGAGAAACCTCGGCAGGCGACCAGCAGCCCCTCGATGCCTCTAGGCACGAGAGCGCGGTAAGGGATGCACAGATCCCGGTGCTGGCAGGCAAGGCGACCGGTATCGTTGTTGGGAAAGACGGCGATGGTGTCCTCGAACACCCGGTCCGCCGTCAAGTCGTGCTCGCTACACGTGTACTCACCGACAACCCGCTTACCACCAGTGGTACCCAGCTGGGGTGCGGTGAGCATGATCCAGCTACGTTCGAAGCCGGGGACGTGTTTCCGGCAGAAGTCCCAGGTATCGACCAGCATCTTGCGAGTGTCGACATCGATGCGAGTCATCTCCTCCACATCAGTCTGGTCCTTGCACGGAATGTGGGGCTGAAGGGTGAGAACGCCATCATGATTAGGAACGATGTCTGTGAAAAAGAGGTCTTCCGACTCACGATTCCCGCTGACCACCGCTCTACGGTCCAGCGATCTCGAGAACTGTCCGCCTGTTGCCTTATTCAGAAGCTCCGCGTACCTCTCGGGCTGCGCCGCTCGGAAGGCGTTGCGTTTGGCGATATCGACGTTCGCTATCCAGCAGCTCATGGCCAGATTGGAGATGCGGAGTCCCGGTCGGATGGTCGCGTCATAGTCCGCGCCGGCCGCTGCGAAGACGTCGCCGTCACCCGTCGAATCGATTACTACCTTGGCGAGGACCGCCTTGCGGCCCGACTTGCTCTCGAAGAACATGCCTTTCACGGTGTTGCCCTCCATGATGGGCCGGGCACCCCAGGAGTGCAGGAACAGGTCCACACCCGCCTCCAGCACCATCTGGTTGAGCTCGTTCTTCAGGAGCTCCGGGTCAGCGAGGCACGAGTAGACTACTCTGAAGGAACCGTCGACGGCGTGCTTGCGTAGGTAGAAGAAGCTGTAGTTGGCATCGAGGTAGAAGTCGACGACCTTCTTGTCGCTCGTGCCCCACGACGCTTTCTTGGGAACCTGGGCGCCGTTCTTGGCCAATAGGCGATCGATGATCTCCTGGCAAATGCCCGCGATCCCCTGTTCGCCGTTCAGGTTGGCCAGGTTCGGGATGGCGTTCACCAACCCCCCCGTTGCCATGCCTCCCAGATGGCCATACCGCTCGAGAAGGACTACCTTAGCACCGGACCGAGCCGCCGCGACAGCTGAAGCCACACCACCAGGGCCGCCACCAACAACGAGAACGTCTGTCTCGCGGATGACCGGGATCTCCTTGGACGGTTCCAGGATGGTCGTGTCCGGCGCCTTGGCCCCCAAAATGCCTCCCTACGAGTATACGCCGACAGCCGATTGCAGATGGCTAGCAACCACTATACTAGTGCACACTAGGACAGCTGACCAGGAATGTCAATGGGGTGAGTAGAAGAGAACGCGGCACTGCCACTCGGGGAAAGGACGGCGGCCAGGGCAGCCAGCACGAAATCAGGATTGAGGCACGACTATCTGCTCAAGGAATTCGTCGAAGAACTCAGTCGAGATCCCCTCGCTAACGACCTCCGCCATATCCTGGAGAGAGGAGATATCCTCGAACCAGAAGAACGCCATCACGCGCCACGCGGCCCGTCGCGAATCAATATCGGGGCGGATCCTACCTTCAACCTTCCCTTGCTCGAAGAGCGTCTGCAAGAGATCTACAACCGCGCGCCCTCGATCTCTGGCCCGCTCGCGCAGGCCCGTCTCGTGCGGAGCAATGATGAACTCAAAGAGGGGGCTGACGAATCCGAATCTCCTGGCGCCTGTCTCCCCGGTGTGACGCTGTCCGATATTGCGCAGCCGTTCAACCGCGTCGCCGCCGGGCGCCAACGTTATTGTGTCCTCAGCCCGGTCAAAAAGGACGTCGAGGGCGGCCAAGAGCATATCCTGGCGATTCTCGAAGTACGTGTACAGCGTGGGCTCGCTTACTCCGGCAGCAGCTGCTATGCGTGCCGTGGTCGTTCCCTGCACACCGTACTCGTCCACGAGGCGGAGAACAGCGCCGATGATCTGTGTACGGCGCGCCGCAGCTGCCTCGCGCCTTCGAGACCAGCTGGACGTTGCCCCAGTCTTTTCCATCTTGGTACCCGGCTATCAGAATGGAACGGTGATGGGTCCATGTTAGCATGCGCTAGTCATGATGAGATGGCCGGTCCATCCGCATATATCGTGGATTGACCGCAGAATTGGCTGCGGAGAGAGCCACATACGGAGAGGGGCCGGCCACTATGCACAACATTACACACATCGGGTTGGACGTGCACAAGGAAAC
>JAJFUK010000091.1 GCA_021372435.1 Actinomycetes bacterium
TGTTGAGCCAAGAGCGTAAGAGCGCGGGTCTCGATGTCCAGGAACAGAGCGTCGATCTCGTCGTCGCCTTCACGGACCTTCTGCGCGAGCTCTCTATCGCACTCGAGCAAAGCCGTGGTCGCCATCCGGGTGCTCTGCTCCACCAGCGCTCCCATCCGCACGATGGCCTGGTCCAGTGTCTCCAGCTCTCTGTGGAATGCGTCCCGCATGTCCTCCTGCCCTCCCCGCGCCGCCTATCCGAAGCGGCCCGATACGTAGTCTTCGGTCCGTTTGTCCCTTGGGCTGGTGAATATCCGGCCGGTCTTCCCGAACTCCACCAGTATTCCCCAGCGGGCCGAGGTCGCCTCGTCCACCTCGGTATAAAGGAAGGCGGTCTCGTCGGAGACCCGGGCGGCCTGCTGCATGTTGTGGGTGACGATGATGATGGAGTAGTCCCGTTTCAGCTCCTGCATCAGATCCTCGATGCGGACGGTCGCGATAGGGTCGAGGGCGGAAGCCGGCTCGTCCATGAGGATGACGTCCGGCTCCACCGCGATGGCCCGAGCGATGCAGAGCCGCTGTTGCTGTCCGCCGGACAGGTCGAGGGCGCTCTTCTTCAGCTTGGCCTTGACCTCGTCCCACAGCGCCGCCCGCCGTAGAGAGCGCTCCACCAGTTCGTCCATGTCGCCCTTGTAGCCGTTGATCTTGGCGCCGAAGGCGATGTTGTCGTAGATGGACTTGGGAAAGGGATTGGGTCGTTGGAACACCATCCCCACGTGCCGCCTCACCACCACGGGATCGACCCCGGGAGCGTAGATGTCCTCGCCGTGATAGAGGACCTGCCCATCCACTTGAGCACCCGGTATGAGCTCGTTCATGCGGTTGAAGCAGCGGATGAGCGTGCTCTTGCCGCAACCGGACGGTCCGATGATGGCGGTGATGCGTCGCGGGCGGATATCCATCGTCACGCCCTTGAGGGCGACGTTCTTCCCATAACTCACACTGAGATCGCGTACGGAGAAGACCGGCTGCTCGACCGGCGGCCGCCGGCTCTGCGCGTCGTCCCGGGAGACGACGGCCGCCGGGGAGGGCATGTCCACCCCTTCTTCCTGCACCATCGGGCTCTTTTCGCTCATCGCGCGATACGGCTCCTCGAGGCCACCACCCGCGCCCCCACGGTGAAGATCAATACGATGATGAGCAGTTCGAGCGCCCCTGCCCAGGCCCGCGCCTGTCCTGCCGCGAACGGGTTCCTCGCCCCGTCGAAGATGGCGAGGGTGAGCGACGAGATGGGCTCACCCCACAACGCCGCGGTCAACTGGTACGAACCGAGCGCGGTGAGGATCAAAGGGGCCGTCTCTCCCGCCGCGCGGGCCACGGCCAGCATCACTCCGGTGGTAATGCCCGGCGCGGCTGAAGGCAGGACGACCCGTACGACCGTCTGCCACTTGGCCGCCCCTAAAGCGTAGCCCGCATCCTTCAACTCCTGAGGCACGAGCTTGAGCATCTCCTCGGTCGACCGCACGATGATCGGCATCATGATGATGGCGAGCGAGGCCGCGCCCATCAGCGCCCCGAAGCCGAACGGGATGACGAGCGCCGTGTAGACGAAGAGGCCGACGAACACTGAAGGCACGCCCGTCATCACATCAGAGAAGAAACGGATGAGCTTGGCCAGCCAGTTCTTCTTCCCATACTCGACGAGATAGACGGCCGCTAGGACACCCAGAGGGACGGAGACCAGGCTTGCTATGCCCACCATGATGCCTGTGCCCACGAGGCCGTTGAAGAACCCTCCGCCCTCCCGGCGGAAGCTGAAGGGCATCGAGCTGGTCAAGAATCCCCAGTCCATGGTGGCGATGCCCTTCGCGGTGATCTGATACAGGATCATCACCACCGGCGTCATGGTCAGACCGACCGCCAGCAGGATGAGGGCGGTGTTGCGGCGATCCCGCCACACCCGCCTGCGCTGCGGGCGGATGTCTCTCAGCGACGCCCCGGGCGTCGCCCGGCCACCGGCCCAGCGGCCGTTCGCGGCGGCGGGCGCGGCGGCGGGCGCCGCTTCTACTCCGCCGCCTGTACCGGGGAGGTCGACGCTCATGTCCGGTTGAACCTCCACACCAGGGCACGGGCCGCCATGTTGATGATGATGGTAAGCGCGAAAAGGACGACGCCGATGCCGACCAGCGCTCGGATGTGGTCGCCCGTCGCCTCTTGGAACTGGTTGGCGATGACCGCTGCCATCGAGTAGCCGGGCCTGACGATCGAAGCGTCTATGCTCACCGAGGAGCCGATGAGGAGGGCCACCGCGATCGTCTCGCCCAATGCCCGACCGAGCCCCAACATGGTCGCCCCGACGATGCCCGCCCGAGCCCGAGGAAGCACCGCCTGCCGGATCACCTCCCATTTCGTGGCGCCCAAGGCATACGCGGCATGGCGGTCGGCGCCGGGCACGGTCTCGAAGACCTCCCGGCAGAGGGAAGTGATGATCGGCGTGATCATGATGGCGAGGATCACACCCGCCCCAAAATACGACAGCCCCGAGGGAGGACCCTTGAAGATGGGGATGAAGCCGAGATACTCCGCCAAGAAGTCGGACACGGGTTGTAAGAAGAGCGGAAGAAGGATGAATACGCCCCACAGCCCGTAGATCACGCTGGGGACGGCCGCCAGGAGATCGACCGCCTGCCCGACGGGCCCTTTCAGACGCTTGGGCGAGTATTCCGTCAAGAAGAGCGACACCCCCAGGCTGAGCGGCACGGCGATGAGGAGGGCGATCACCGAGGTCACGACGGTCCCGTAGATGAAGGCGAGGGTGCCGAACTCACCATCGCTCGGGCTCCACCGGCTGCTGGTGATGAACGAGATCCCCTGCGACCCGAAGACCGGCAGTGCCGTCCCGGTGGTCGACACCACCATCCATCCGAGGATCCCCAGGATGAGCACTCCGGAAAGGGCGGCGAGGACGGCGAAGAGGGAGTCGGCTCTGCGGCCGACTCCCTTCCTCCGCCAGACACCCGCGGACGCGGTACCGGACGCGGAGAGGCTAGAAGGCGCTGATCGAACCGATCTTCTCAAGAGCAAGGGCTTTCAGCTCTTCTGGCAGCGGGGCGTAGCCCAGCTCCTGGGCGAGGGGCGTGCCGTCCTGCAGGGACCAGGTGAGCCAGGCCTGGAGGGCCGCCGCCTTGGCCGGGTCTTTCATCTTGTCGAAGGCCAGGATCCAGGTGGCGCCCACGATGGGGTAGGCCTGGGCGCCGGCGCTGTTGGAGACCGAGAAGCGCAGGTCCTTGGGGAACTCCACCCCCACCGCGGCGGCCGAGGTGGACTCCAGGCTGGGGGTGATGAAGTTGCCGGCCTGATTCTTAAGGGTGGCCGTGGGCAGGCCGGATTCCACCGCGTAGGAGAGTTCCACGTAGCCGATGCTGCCGGCCTGCTGCTGCACCACCGCCGCCACCCCGTCGTTGCCCTGGCCGCCCACGCCCGCCGGCCACTCCACCTCTTTGCCCGGGCCGACCTGGTCGGCCCACTCGCGGGACACCTGGGTGAGATAGCCGGTGAAGATGTTGGTGGTACCGGAGGAATCGGAGCGGTGCACCACCTGGATGGCCTCCTCCGGCAGTGTCACCCCGGGGTTGAGCGCCGTAAGCTGAGGATCGTTCCAGCGGGTAATCGTGCCCAGGAAGATGCCGGCTAAGCTGTCGGGGTCGAGTCTCAGCTCCTCCACCCCCTCCAGGTTATAGGCCAGGACCACGGCGCCGAACACGGTGGGGATGTGCAGGACCTTGGCCCCGCCGGCGCTCTCAGCCGCCGTGATCTCCTCGTCCTTCATGGGCGCATCGGAGGCGCCGAAGTCCACGGTCAGCTTGGTGAACTGTTCGATGCCGCCCCCGGAGCCGATGCCCTGGTAGTTGATGGTGACTTCCGGGTGGGCCGCCTGGAACTCCCCGATCCACTCCACATACAGGGGTTCAGGGAAGGTGGCGCCGGCCCCGTTCAGGCTGGCGGCCGGGAGGGCGCTGCCGCCGGAGGTCGTGGCACTGCCGCCGGAGGTCGTGCCGGTATTCCCGGCAGTGGTAGTGCTGCTGGCGGTCGTCGCGCTGCCGCCCGCGCTCGGTAGGTCTTGGTCGCCGCCGCAAGCGGCCGTGAGCGCGCCCACGAGCCCCACCATCAGAAGCGCAACCACCAGGACGGCGAGCGGGCGTCTGCGCGTGCTCTCTAGGATCATCCCTGTCTTCCTCACTTTCATTCTCTCTGCTCTTCCTCTTCCCTTGACTTCCCACGACTTCTTTTCCGCTTTGAGACCGCCGCCTCATAGGAGCTGCGGCCACCGTCTGGTAGGCTAACAGTGCGGAAAACGACCGGTGTTAACATTCCGTTACCGCCGTGTTAAAAAGG
>JAJFUK010000157.1 GCA_021372435.1 Actinomycetes bacterium
CCGGTCCCTGCAAGGGCGCGTATGACCCCCAGTCCCGGGCTGTGCGACCCGAGTACGAGAACCGGCTCCATCGTCCACCCCAAGCGTGACCGTCGGCACTTATCTGAGGTTGCGAGTATACAGCGGGCTGCGCACCCTTCGGGCTTGACTTTGCCCCGCCGGCAGGCACGAGCTGTTGGAACACCCCTTGTAGAATCGGTGATAGCCTTGGCTTTAACGAGTCCGTCGCTCGGTTCCAGCGGTTGCCCCGATAGACATATTCTTGTGAAGAACCGCGCCGTGGTTTAGACTGTGAGTGAACTTGGCGGTTGCGAGACAGCTGGTGAGCTTTCACAAAGCCAGAGGGCCGGATCGGCAATGGTGGGCACCGAAGGAGGGAAAGATGCTTAAGCGGGCAATGCTTGTGGTGTTGGGGGCGCTGGCGATCACGATCCTTGTGAGCACTGGGGCCGTCGCCGGCTGGTCGCCACAGGACATCTACGATGATTTCGCAGCCAACGGGGCGCTCACGCGGGACTACACCGACGCTGAGCTGCAGGCGTATCTCAACGACGCCACCCTGGCGCAGTACGGCGACAAGGAGATCCAGGACCGTCTGGATGACGCGGTCATGGACCTCATCGACAGAGAGGTTTTCCCGTTCACCGGGTTTCAATTGATGATCGCCGGGATCGTCGTGGTGGTCCTCATAGGGGGCGGGGTAGCACTCCGGCTCCTGTCGAAGCCACGGAAGCCGTCACAGAGCACCTGACGGACATTTGCCCGTAGACGCGACCGGTGGATCACGTGCCGTTCACCGGGAGCACCGCTCGCGAAGACGGCAGTTACCGGCGGATCCTAAGCCTCTGGGCGGCGCCTGTCGCCGGTCTCGTCGGGTTGTGGGTTTGGCTTGTCTTTTCTTCGGGCGGGTTCATTGCCCACCAATGGTTGCCGCCTTGCTTGGTGTTGGGGTTGTTCGGCCTGGTCGTCTCCTCATTGGTGGCTTATCCCCGTCGCCCCAGGCAGCTGTCGATGGCGGTGCTGGCCCTCTTCGCCTTCTACGGGGTCTGGGTAGCCTTTTCCGCCATCTGGGCGGATTCTGTGACCAGAGTGTGGGCGGAGAGCGGACGGACTTTCGGCTACGTGCTACTTACAGCGCTCGCCCTTGTCTACTTCACGGATCCCGGAGCAAGAAAGGCGTTCCGCTATCTGCTGTTGGCCGTGGCTGCCACCTTGCTCGCGGTCTGTATATGGCGACTATGGTCGACCGCGGATATCGCCTCCCTCTTCACACAGAATCGCCTGTCTTACCCAGTCAGCTATCACAACGGTTCGGGCGCCCTCTTTTTGGTCGGTTTCTGGCCACTCATCTGGCTGGCTTCCGGCCCCGAGGAGCGAGCTCCTATCCGGGCGCTGGCGCTCGGGCTCGCCACCGGTCTCTTTGGGCTGGCCATCATGACCCAGTCGCGTGGGGCCATCTGGGGTCTCGGAATCTCGCTGGTCTTCATGTTCCTCGTGTCGCCAGCCCGGTTGCGCATGTTTCTGTATCTTCTGGTCCCGGCGCTGCTGCTGGTGTACGAGTTCCCGGCCCTGAACCGCTACTGGCTCGAAGGGCCGGAGGCTGTGGGCGGAGCACTCGCAGCGCGCACTTTGCTCGTGGCATCGGTCATCGCGGCATTCATGGGCTTGATCCTGGCTTCGTTGGAGAGATGGATCAGGGTGAGCCGGCGAGTGAATGCCGTGTTGGGCACTGTCGTTCTTCTCGCCGTACTGGCCGGCGCTGTCTACGGCGTTGTCGCGCTCACCCGCGACGCGGGCGGTCCGGCGCAATGGGTCTCGCAGACATGGCAGCGGTTCACCGAACCGGCGGCGGACGAGCCGGAGTCCTCGTCGAGGTCACGGCTCACGATAGTCACCTCGTACGGCAGGGTCGACCTCTGGAGAGTGGCCTGGGGTGAGTTCAAGGCAGACCCCGTCCTCGGTCGGGGAGCGGACAACTTCGTCTTCCGCTACGATCGCCTGCGGACTCTGGAGAACCACCAGCCGCAACACACGCACTCCATACAGTTGCAGGTGTTGGCGGAAACGGGCTTGGTGGGGGGCGTCTTCTTCTTTGGCGGGGTACTACTGACGCTGGGGGGCGTGTTGTGGCCACGCTGTACGGCCGGCCGGCGGGGAGCCCGAGCCACGTGGCTGCGGCGACACAAGAACCCGGCGGCATCGATGTCGAGCGAAGCGTCACCCCGCCGGTGCAACCCGCGCTGGGGAGACGATCCGCGCATCTACGGCTGGGAGATGGCCCTCCTTGCGAGCGCGGGCTACTGGTTCATCCATGCCGGCGTCGACTGGCTCTGGCAGATCCCGGCCGTGACCATACCCGTTCTCCTTTTCGTCGCGGCTGCCGTGTCCAGCGTTGATGCCAGAGCAGGCGTGCTCTGGCCCCGCCTCGGGCGATGGCTGAGAATCGGACCGTCTACCCCACCGGCCGGAACAACCGGCCCGGCGACCCCCGACCAGGTCGACCCGGCGGCCGCCTCGCCTGACGCTTTGGCGACCGTCGAGGACGGAGGGGCCGACGATCTTCCGGCGACTCCTCGCGAACCCGGCCGGCACACAGCCAGGGCCGATCGTCACCTCCGTCGGGCCGAACGCAGGAGACAGGCCGCCGAGCGCCTTCAGCCACCGGGCGTACTCTCCGCGGTGTTCCGAGTGTCGCTGGTGATACTGTCTCTGCTCGTGCTCGTTGCAGCCGGCCTGCCCTACGTCTCGCTTCAGCTCCAGAAATCCGCGAAGGCCCTCGCCTATTCGGACGGTGTCAGAGCGGTCGAGCGTGCTGGAATCGCCCACTGGTTTCAACCCGCTGATCCAAGCCCCTATCTGACCCAGGCTACGATCTATGAGAACGCCGCGCTCGCCGCCGCTTCGTCGGACTCTGCCGACCGGGCGGCTGCCGTGCTTGACGATCTGGCCTTGAGCCTTGACCGGCTGAAGGAAGCCATTGCCCACGA
>JAJFUK010000158.1 GCA_021372435.1 Actinomycetes bacterium
ATCACGTGAGAGATCCCGCAAGGACCGCACGGGTCCTCGGCTCTAGTTCGCTCAACTGAAGCCCGAGCTCGTAGAGCACTTGCTGGGTTCGCAGTCGCCGAAGCACGACTGCGACGCACCCCCGACACCGAGCACGCCGCCGAACCCTGTGAAACGCTGCTCGACCTCGCGCCCGCCGCAGTCGGGGCACACCCTAGCTTCATCCTTCAGGAAGCCGAGGACGAAGACCTCGAATTCCTTGCCGCACGAGCGGCACCTCAGATCGTAGGAAGCCATCAGACCAACCCGAACTCTTTCTCGTAGTCCTTCTGACCGCGGGCGCCGATCAACTGCTTCTTGAGTTCGCCCCCGTTGAACAGGATGACCGTGGGGATGCTCATGATCCCGTAGCGGGCGGCCAGTTCCTGATTGAGGTCTACATTCACCTTGACCACGTTGACCGTATCGGGGTGATCGGCGGCCAACTTTTCGAGCACCGGCCCCACCATACGGCACGGACCACACCAAGGCGCCCAGAAGTCGGCCACCACGGGGACTGTCGACGTGGACACTATCCGGTCGAACTCCTGCGCGTTCACTTCTTGGACGGTCCCACCACTCATCGTCTTCTCCTTCTTGCCTGCAGCCGGTCCTCCGGTTCTGCATGTCGTATTCTACCCTAGGCTGCGGCCCCGGCCCACCTGCCCCCGCCCGGTCCCCCGGACCGGGCACGCCGGTCTCCGCTTTGTCGCGTATTGTTACCCAATGAGCGAATCCGCTAACCTATACGAGCACCTCATCAGAGAAAGCGGAGGCGAGCGCCATGAGACTCACGTACTTGGGCCATTCTTCCTTCCTCGTCGAAACAGCCGACGGCACCCGCGTGATCTTCGACCCGTACCGGCACTCGAGCTTCGACGGAGCGGTCAAGTACGGGCCCATCACCCAGCCGGCGGACGTGGTGATCGTAAGCCATGCTCACGATGACCACGATGCCGCCGACACTATCCCCGGACATCCAAAGGTGCTCATCCATCCCGCGTCTGAGAAGGTGGGATCGGTCCAGATCACCGGCATCGAAGTCGCTCACGACGACGCCGGGGGCAAGAAGAGGGGCAAGAACACCATCACCATCCTGGACGACGGGGATATCCGCTTGGTCCATGCAGGCGATCTGGGTCACACGCTGGACGCGGCCACCGTGGATGCCATCGGCGGGGTGGACGTCCTCCTCGTCCCCGTGGGGGGCTTCTTCACCATCGATCACAAGGAAGCCGCGGCGGTCGTCGAACAACTGGCCCCCCGCATCGTGGTGCCCATGCATTTCAAGACCGACAAGATCGACTTCCCGATAGCGCCTGTGGAGCCGTTCTTGGCGACTCAACAGACGGTGGAACGCGAAGAGGGCCCGACCCTCGAGGTCACCAAGGCGACGCTACCCGAGAACAGGGTGACCATCCTCCTCCAGCACGCCCTCTGACCGGCGGGCGCAGGCACGAGGGTATGTTCGACAAACCGACGACGGGAAGGGGACGGCCATATCACCTGAGAACGAGGTAGGCGGCAGGAGCGACCGGTCCGGCGACGGCAAAGGCTCCGCGGGCACGAAGAAGGCGAAGGGACCGGACCGCCTGGAGCGCTTGATCCGCCTGAGACCCGGCCCGCTGCGGCGGGCCGTCCTGGTCGTCATCGCCTTGGTCGTGCTTTTCGTGCTGGGGAGCGTCGTCTCGCGGGTATGGACGGACTATCTATGGTACGTGGAGGTCGGATACACCAGCGTCTTCTGGACTCCGATCGTGGCCCGGCCGTTGGTGGGCCTGTTCTTCGCGGCGGTCTTTTTCGTGATCTTTTACGGGAGTCTGTGGCTGGCCCGTAGGATCTCGCCGAGGCTCCTTCCGGTGCCCGAGAGCGAAGAGGGCAACGTGTTCGAGTGGGCCACGAGGAGAAAGTGGCCGGGCAGGCTCATGCTGGCGGTGTCGATCGTGGTCGCGATCCTCATCGGGATCAGCTACAGCGGCCGTTGGGAACAGGTGCTGCTCTTTCTCAATCAGAACGATTTTAGCTATGCCGACCCGCTCTTCGACAGAGACGCGTCCTTTTTCGTCTTCACCCTGCCGTTGTGGTCGATGCTGGTCAATTTCGTGGGTCTCACCTTGTTCTTCACCTTCATCGCCACAGCCTTCACATATGTGGTCGACCGCGCCCTCGTCGTCAGCCAGAACAACAGGATCCGTCTGGCTCCGCACGTCAAGGCCCACCTATCGGCGCTTCTGGCCGTGGCCATGGTGGCCAAGGCGGGAGACTACATGCTACAGACGTGGGAGCTCGATTACTCGACCAGGGGCGTGACTTTCGGGGCCAGCTACACCGACGTCCACGCTTCGCTCCCCGTTCTCCACTTCCTGGCCATCGTATCGCTCATCGCAGCGGCGATCTTCCTCCTCAACATCCGCTTCAAAGGATGGCGGCTCCCGGTCATAGCCATCGCGGTCATGTTCCTCACCTGGGCCTTCGCGGGTAAGGCGTATCCCGCGATAATCCAGCAGTACCGGGTGTTACCCAATGAGATATCCGCCGAGACCCCATACATCGCCGACAACATCGAGACGACCCGGTGGGCCTTCGGCGTGGACGAGGTCGCCGAGGTCTCTCTCCAGGCGAGCACCGACTTGACCGCCGCCGATGTCGTGGCCAACTCAGGCACGATCGACAACATCCGGCTGTGGGAGCCCAGACCCGCGCTCTCGACCTACTCCCAGATACAGGAGATACGGCTCTATTACTCGTTCAACGACGTCGATATCGACCGCTACATCATCAACGGGGAGTTTCGCCAGGTGCTGCTCAGCGCCCGCGAGCTCGACCAGACCCAACTCCAAGAGCAGTCGCGGACCTGGGTCAACCAGCATCTCACCTATACCCACGGCTACGGCTTCGTGCTCAGCCCGGTCAACGAAGCAGGCGGCGACGGTCTTCCCCTCCTCTTCGTCAGGGACATCCCTCCGGTCACCGACACCGACCTGAAGATCACGCGCCCTGAGATCTACTACGGTGAACTGGGCAATCCGTACGTCGTGGTGAAGACGACCAGCCCCGAGTTCGACTATCCCCAAGGCGACACCAACGTCTTCACCACCTATCAGGGTACGGGGGGCGTCGCGATCGGCAGTACGGTGCGCAAAGCGGCCTTCAGCTTCCGCTTCAACGCGCTCAAGATCCTGTTCTCCAGCTCGTTCACCGACGAGTCGCGCATCATGTACCGCCGCAGTATCGAAGAACGGGTGCAGGCGCTCGCCCCATTCCTCTCCTACGACGCCGACCCCTATCTCGTGGTGCGTGACGACGGCACGCTCGTGTGGGTCTGGGACGCATACACCACGACCGACCGCTTCCCCTACTCCCAACCCCAAGCGAACGGGCTCAACTACATCCGGAACTCGATCAAGGTCGTCATCGACGCCTATAACGGCAACGTGACCTTCTACCAGATGGATCCCGACGATCCCCTGGCCAACGCCTGGGGCGAGGTGTTCGAGGGGCTGCTGACCCCCGGCGACCGGATGCCGGAGGACCTGCGCAGACACATGCGCTATCCGGAGGATCTGTACAGCATCCAGGCCTCGGTGCTCTCCACGTATCACATGACCGACCCCCAGATCTTCTACAACAAGGAAGACGTGTGGGAGATCCCCATGGAGATCTACGGCACTGAGGAGATCCCGGTGGTGCCCTACTACGAGGTTCTTGCGCTCCCGGGCGAGACGGAACCGGAGTTCGCCCTGCTGCAGCCGTTCGCCCCGCTGAGCAAGAAGAACATGGTCGCGCTCCTGGTGGCCAGGCAGGACGGGGAGAACTACGGCAGGCTGATGGTGATCGATTTTCCCAAGAACAAGCTGGTCTACGGCCCCGCCCAGATGGAGGCCCGCATCTCCAACGACCCGGTCATCTCCTCGCAACTCACACTGTGGAGCCAGGCCGGGAGCCAGGTGATCCGGGGCAACCTGCTGATCGTCCCGATCAATCAGGCGGTGATGTACTTCGAGCCCGTCTACCTCCAGGCCGAGCAGAGTCCCATCCCCGAACTGACGCGGGTCATCGCGGCGTACGGCGACCAGATAGTGATGGAGCCCACTTTGACCGACGCGCTCGTCAGGATCTTCGGGGTGGAGGTGGCTCCGGGGACGACCACGAGCACCCTGCCGGGCGGAACTACCACCACAACGGCGGGGGGCACCACGACCACGACGGGGAGCTCCACGGCGGAGAGCACCACGACTACCGTACCGGGCGGGACCACCACCACGACCGGGGGCACCGGCACGACGGCCGGGGGGCCCACGACTACCCTGCCCGGTGACGCCGCGGCGTTGATCGCCCTTGCGAACCAGTACTACGAGGCAGCCCTCGAGGCGCAGAGGCGCGGCGACTGGGCCGGGTACGGCGAGCAACTCGAGCGGCTCGGCACGGTGTTGCAGGCTCTGGAGGCACTGCAGTAGGGAGCGGACGGTAATAGAGGGCGCCGGACGCCGGTCGTCTTCTCCGGCACGGCGCTCCCCCAGGCCGATCGTCCGTGCAGTCGGTTTGGCCCAGGCGTTTTCGGGCAATAAGAGCCGTAAAAACCTACTTTGCGAGGTCTCGCTTTGGAACCCAGGGATAAGAACGATCCGGCCGCTCTCAGGCGGCTGCAGAACGAGGTCGACAGGATGTTCCTCGAGCTGCTCCGCGGAGAGCGGGCGCCAAGGTGCGGCAGGGCCGCGTTCCGGCCGAACGCCGATGTGTACTACGACACGCGGGCCGGGAAGGTCGTGGTCAGGCTCGAGTTACCCGGCATCGACCCCGACGCCATCGACCTGGAAGTCGACGACAACATGCTGCGGGTGAGCGGGGTCCGCACCGACGAGCGGCATCCCGACGCCGTCTATCAACAGATGGAGATCGTCTACGGCCGCTTCGAGCGCTCCGTGATGTTGCCGCCCGAGGTCGACAGCGGCAAGGCGTCGGCCAGTTACAACGCCGGCTATCTCGAGATCGTGCTGCCTCTCAAGCCGCGTTCGGCCGGCAGACGGATACGCATCAACGCGAAAGAAGACGCGGCCGAAGGAGGGCAGGAGCGATGACAGCCCGCAAAAGGGACTTCGACTCCCGCCTTGAAGGATCGGATGCACTCGAAGCCGACGCTTTCGACGCGGCCGCTACCGACTTCATGATCGTCTCCCGCGAGCCGGCGGACACCGTCCTGGCGGGCGGCTCGACCCTCGTGCCCATCCTTCCGCTCAAAGACACAGTCGTCTTCCCCGAGACGATGATGCCCCTGGCCGTGGGCCAACCCCGTTCGGTGCAACTGATAGACGACATCTTGCGGGGCGACAAACAGGTGGGCCTGGTAGCCTCCAAGAACCCGGAGATAGAGGTCCCGGGGCCGAACGACGTGTACCGCGTAGGGGTGCTTGCCGGCATCCAAAAGATGATCAAGGCCCCCGACGGGACACTCCGCATCATCGCGCAGGGGATACGCCGGATCCAGATCGAACGGTTCACGGCCGAGGAACCTTACCTAAAGGCCGAGGTCCGCGACCTGCCCGACCTGGTCGTCGAGGGGACGGAGTTGGAGGCCCTGCAGCGGAACCTGGTCTCGGTCTACACGAAGATCATCGCGTTGGTGCCCTACCTACCGGACGAACTGGAGATGGCTGCCGCCAGCATCGAAGACCCGGCGGCGCTGGGCTATTTCATTGCCTCGACGATGCGTATCAAGACCGAGGAGAAGCAAGAACTCCTGGAGGAGGTCGACCTGTCCAAACGCCTCCGGCGGCTGACCGCGCTCCTCAACCGGGAGCTGCAGGTCCTCGAGCTGGGCTCGAAGATCCAGGACCAGGTACAGTCCGAGATCGACAAGAACCAGCGCGAATACGTGCTGCGGCAGCAACTCAAGGCCATCCAGGCGGAGCTCGGCGAGACCGACGAGACTCAAGCCGAGATCAACGAGCTGCGGGAACGCATCGAGAAGGCCGGCCTGCCCGAAGAAGCGGACAAGCAGGCCCGGCGCGAGCTCGACCGGCTGGCCAAATTGCCGCCGGCCGCGGCCGAATATGGGGTCATCCGTACTTATCTGGACTGGATCCTGTCCCTTCCGTGGTCGATGCTCACCGAGGACGATCTCGACATAGGCCACGCGCGCCAAGTGCTTGATGAGGACCACTACGACCTGGAAGACGTGAAGGACCGGATCCTCGAGTTCCTGGCCGTGCAGAAGCTCAAGAGCGGGGCGACCGGACCCATCCTGTGCTTCGTCGGCCCTCCGGGAGTAGGCAAGACCAGCCTCGGCAAGAGCATCGCCCGGGCCCTGGGGCGGAAGTTCATCCGGATCAGCGTGGGTGGAGTGCGCGACGAATCGGAGATCCGGGGGCACCGGCGCACCTACGTCGGCGCCATGCCCGGGACGATTATCCGGGCCATCCGTGACGCCGGCAGCAGGAACCCGGTGTTCATGATCGATGAGATCGACAAGATGGGCTCCGACTGGCGCGGCGATCCGTCCAGCGCCATGCTCGAGGTGCTCGATCCCGAGCAGAACAGCACCTTCCGCGACCACTACCTCGATCTACCTTTCGACCTCTCCAAGGTGATGTTCATCTGTACGGCCAACATGCTCGACACCATCCCCGGTCCTCTGCGCGACCGGATGGAGATCATCTCCATCGCCGGCTACACAGAAGAGGAGAAGCTGCATATCGCCAAGCGTTATCTGCTGCCCCGGCAACTGGAGCGTAACGGCCTGAAGCCCGGCCAGTTGACCGTGACCGACGCGGCCCTGCGGGTGATAATCGAGGACTACACGCGGGAAGCCGGGGTACGCAACCTTGAGCGCCAGATCGGCACCATTGCGCGCAAGTTCGCCCGCATGGTGGCCGAGGAGAACCGGAAGCGCCTGACCGTCGATGAGAAGCAGGTGGCCCGCTTCCTAGGCAAGAAGAAGGTCTTCCGGGAGACCAAGCGGCGCACCAGCGAACCGGGGGTCTCCACCGGCCTGGCCTGGACCCCCACCGGCGGAGAGATCCTCTTCATCGAGGCCCGGGCGATGCCCGGCACCGGCCGCCTCATCTTGACCGGCCAGTTGGGCGATGTCATGAAGGAGTCGGCACAGGCCGCTCTGACCTATGTGCGGAGCGCCTCGGAGGAGCTCGGCGCAGATCCGGAATTCTTCCAGAAACACGACATCCACGTGCACGTGCCCGCCGGGGCGGTGCCTAAGGACGGGCCCTCCGCCGGCGTGGCGATCGCCGTGGCTCTGGCCAGTATGGTCTCCGGCCGGGCGGTAGACCCGAACGTGGCCATGACCGGCGAGGTGACCCTCACCGGACAGGTACTGCCCGTCGGGGGGATAAAGGAGAAGGTGCTGGCCGCGCGGGCGGCCGGTATCACCCGCGTGTTCCTTCCCGATCGCAACCGGCCCGACATAGAGGAGATACGCGAAGAAGGCGTGCTGAGCGGCATACAGATCTGCTACGTCGATCACGTGGGCGCGGTCATCGACCAGGCTCTGGTCAGACCGAAGAGGCGCCGGACCGGCGCGGCCTACGCAACCGGCACGGTCGCCGCGGCCGGCAGGGCCCGCGCGACCGGCGGCCCGAGCGCGGCCGGCAGGGCCGGGACGACGCGCGAAGCCGCCGGAGTGTCGGAGACCGGGGCGCCGGGGACTAAGGCGCCGGAAGATGGCGGAAGAGCCTAAGCGGTGGGACCCGGCCGCCCGGCAGGAGGTCTACGGGGAGCTCGACCACCCGGCCGACCTGTTCGTAGAGGTCTGGGGCAACGACCTGCCCTCGCTGTTCAAGAACGCGCTCTTCGCCCTCTACGATCAACTGGCGGAACTGGAGGGTTTCGAGGCCAAGCGCACGGAGACCATCACGGTGCAGGCTCCGAGCAACGCGGAGGCGCTGCGCGCCCTTCTCTCCGAGGCGCTCTATCGTTTCGAGACGGAGGGCTTCGTCGCAGTGCGCGCCGATATCGCGGTCGATACCGAAGAAGGCCGGGTGCAGGTGACCGCCCACCTTGACGGCGAGACCCTGGACCGGCGGCGCCATACGCTTCTTACAGAGGTGAAGGCGGTGACCTACCATCAGTTGGCGGTGGAGACGGTCCCTGAGGGCGGTTGGCGGGCGACCCTCCTTTTCGACGTGTGAGGGGTGAGGGACCGATGGCAACGCCTTCCGTGACGCAGGTCGGCGATTACCTATGGGAGCTTCCCCCGACCGGCGGCATGCGCGTGCCGGGTCGAGTCTATGCCGACGCCTTGCTGATGGAGGCGCTACGTGACGACCAGAGTCTCACCCAGGTCGCCAACGTGGCGCACCTCCCCGGGATCCTGTGCTATTCGATGGCGATGCCCGACATCCACTTCGGCTACGGTTTCCCCATCGGTGGAGTGGCTGCGTTCGATGTGGAGGAGGGAGTGGTGTCACCCGGTGGGGTCGGGTACGACATCAACTGCGGCTGCCGTTTGCTGGTCACCGACCTGGACGAGCGCGACATCAAAGGCGATATCCGGAGACTGGTCGACCAGCTCTTCCGCGACGTCCCGTCCGGAGTGGGAGCGAGTGGCGCGATCGCGAAGCTATCGCGCAAGGAGCTGGAGAAGCTCCTGGTCGAAGGAGCCGCCTGGGCGGTGGGGCGCGGCTACGGCTCGAAGGAGGACCTGGAACACACGGAGGACGGCGGCTGCCTCCCCGGCGCCGACCCGGACGCCGTCGGCGAACGGGCTTACGCTCGCGGACTCGACCAGGTGGGCACTCTGGGTTCGGGAAACCACTTCCTCGAGATCCAAGCGGTCGACGAGATCTTCGACCGGGAGGCGGCGGCGGCCTACGGCCTACGCGAAGGCCGGGTGACGGTCATGGTGCATTGCGGATCGCGCGGCTTCGGCTACCAGGTGTGCGAGGATTATCTGGAGGTGATGGCCTCGGCCAGCCGCCGCTATCACATCGACCTGCCCGACCGCCAGCTCGCGTGCGCGCCGGTGACCTCAGCGGAGGGACGGCGATACTTGGCCGCGATGGCCTGTGCCGCCAACTACGCGTGGGTCAACCGGCAGATGATCATGCACCTCACTGGGCAGGCTCTGCTTCACGCCCTGCGTCTGGGTCCCAACGACCTGAATCTGCGCCTGGTCTATGACGTCGCCCACAACATCGCGAAGCTGGAAACCCACCAGGTAGCCGGCTCTCCCGTCGGTGTCTGCGTCCACCGCAAAGGAGCCACCCGGGCATTCGGTCCGGGAAGGCCCGAGGTACCGGTCGACTACCGGGCCGTCGGACAACCGGTGCTCATCCCCGGAGACATGGGAACCGCTTCGTTCGTGTGCAAGGGCACCGACGAGGCCATGCGCCGGACGTTCGGCTCGACCTGCCACGGAGCCGGCCGGGTGATGAGCCGGTCCCAGGCCTTGAAGCGGGCCCAGGGCAGAGCCATCGACCGCGAGCTCGAATCGGCGGGCATCCTCGTACGTTCCCAGGGACGTAAGACCCTGGCCGAGGAGATGCCCGAGGCATACAAGGACGTCGAGCAGGTGGTGGCCGTGATGGACGGAGCAGGGATCTCCCCCCGGGTGGCCCGCCTGCGGCCTCTCGGGGTGGTGAAGGGCTGAGCGGTCAGCTCAGAGGGTCCTCGCCCGTCGGGTCGCCCCCCACCCGGCTTGATACTTCGTCCTCACTCCCGCCCGTAGGGTTCTGGTCGACACCGGCTTCATCCTTCTGGAGCCGCTGCGCGGCCGCCCGGCCGAGACGCGCGACCTCCCGCACCGGGGACGACTCGCTGAGCCGGGTGAACACATCGGGCGGCACCCGGTCTTTCAGCGCATCCATGACCGCGTGGACGGCACGCGTGGCCTCGTCCTTCGCCTGATACGACCCGGCTTTCTGGACGGCCTGGACCAGGGCCTCGACCTGGTCCTTGAGCACACGGCCCTTGTCGGTGACAAGGTCGCGCACCGAGAAGTTCAGTTTGAACTCCAGGTGGTCGCCGTGCTTGTAGTGGGTGACGCGCTGAAGGATGCGTAGCACGCTGCCCCAGACCAGACGCCCGGTGGTGAATCGACGAGGTCGGCGGCGGCGGGACCGGGGACCGACAACCACGACACTGGGACTATTGCTCTGCACGGGTTCTCCCCCATCTTTCAATGGTGAGCATAGATCACTGTTAATCATATCGCACCACGGCTCCCGCGAAAACCGCAGGGGGTCAATGATGCCTGTCCACCCGGAACCGGAGGATCCGATAGTGGTCACGGTCGTAATCGATGCCTCCCTTGCGGCAGACGATGCGTAGCTGCTGCTCTACGGTGTCGACGCCCTCCAGGTCGGGCAGAAGGAGGGCCTGGCGGCCATCAGCCGTCTGGACGATGACGCCGTACACCTTGGGGTCCAGCGACTCGGGGCCGTCGACCTCCTCAGGCGGGCCCAGAACGTCCACCGAGATATCCAGATCGTCGAGCTCGCCCTCCCGCACCGGGAAGAAGCGGGGATCACGAGTGGCCGCGCTGATGGCGTTGGCCACGATCTCTTTCTCGATGCCGTCCTGGCGACCCTCGATCGTCCCTATGCAGCCGCGGAGCGAGCCGTCGGGCAGATGCAGCGAGACGAACACGCCCGCCCGGCGCGGCTCCAGGCCGGGGATGGGCTCCGGCTCCAGTATCACGCCGTCACGCACGTAGGCCTCGATGGCGCGCCTTGCCAACTCCACCAAGGGATCCCGGCTCTTCCCCGGCTCCTGCGCCGCGGCGTTCACAGTACCGCTCCTTGGGCCGTCCCGGCGTGTGATGGACCCGTCTCCGCCGCCCCTGCCTCGGCTATCTCCACTTCTCCCACGAGGTAACCGACGCCGAACGGGCCTTCGTACGACAGCACCCGGTTGCGGGTCCGCAGTCCCGCCGCCCGCGCGGCGGCGACCACCCCTGCCAGCACGGCCATCGACCGATATCCACATTCACCCGCGGCCGCAGTCAGAGCAGGCGGGATAGACAGCAGCCCCTCCCAATCGCCGGCGCCGAACGCGTCGACCACCTTCTTGTCGAACTCGGCGCTGCGCGGGTCGTAACCGGCGGGCGCGCCCGGTATCAGCCGGTGGCTGAGATCGCTGCTCGCCACGTAGAGCACCCGCCGCGGCGAACCCAGGATCGCTTCGCCCACGGCCTCCCCGAAGCGCACGTGTTCCCCGCAGCTCAGTTGTGAGAACGACAAGAGCACCAGCCGGCACGGCCGGGGAAGGGCGCCCATGATGTAGACCAGCGGCACCATGGAGCCATGGTCCAGTTCCACCACGTCGCCGAAGGAGGCGATGATGGTCGTCGGGATGTTCTTGCCGGCGGCCCGCTCCAATATGGCCTCGCCGAGCTCCTCATCTCCCGGGGCCTCGATGATGACGTGGGGCGCTCGGAAATAGGCCAGCGACCCCCTGTACGAGGAGCCGAACGACACCCCCATCTGCCGCATAGCCAAAGGAGCATGCGGCGAGAGGAGCACGATCGTCTCCGGAGCGAGTGCCGCGGCCTTGGCCTGCAGCTCCCGCATCGAGCGCACGGTGGCGTCGACCTCAGCCAGTTCGGCCCCGCCGACTTCAGGCACGATGATCGGTGGGTGTGGGCTCACAAAGCAGCCTATGAGTGTCATTCCGACACCTCCTTCTGGTGGACCGCGATCTTCCAGCCGCAGCGGGGGCACCGTCCGTCGACCACGCTGTTCTTGTGCAGTCTGAAACCCCGGCGCTCAATGACGACCTCTCCGCAGCCGGGACAGACGGTCGACTCGGTCGGATGGCCCGGGACGTTCCCTCCATAAACGTAGCGGAGACCTTCGTCCCATCCGATACGGACCGCCTTCTCTATCGACGCCACGGGAGTGGGCGCCACGTCGAGCAACCGGTAGGAAGGATAGAAGCGCGACACGTGCCAGGGTATGTCCGGCGAGATCGACGCCAAGAAACGCACCAGCGCGCGCAACTCATCTTCGCCGTCGTTCAGACCCGGGATGAGGAGCGTGGTGACCTCCACCCACACTCCCATGCTCCATAGGCGGCGGATCGAGTCGAGCACGGGTTTGAGCCGCCCGTCCACCCGGGTGCGATAGAACTCGTCGGAGAATGATTTGAGATCGACGTTGGCCGCATGCAGATCCCCATCGATGTCGGCGAGGGTCTCCGCCGTCATGTAGCCGTTGGTGACGAACACGTTCTTCAGACCCGCCGCCGTGGCCAGACGGGCGCAATCCCGCGCGTATTCGTAGAAGATGGTCGGTTCGGTGTACGTGTACGAGATGCTGGCACACCCCGACCCGAGAGCCTCCTCCACGACCTTCTCCGGCGAAAGCACCCGGCCGATGATCCTGCCCTCGTCGCGCGGCATCTGGCTGATCTCGGCGTTCTGACAGAAGGAGCAGGCGAAATTGCAGCCGACGGTGGCCAGAGAGAGGCTCATGGTGCCGGGAAGGAAGTGGAACAGGGGCTTCTTCTCGATGGGATCGACCGCTACGGAGACGGGCCGCCCGTACACGAGCGTATAGAGGGTCCCCTCCCGGTTCTCCCGCATGCCGCACTTGCCACGCTCACCGGGGGCGATCCGGCAATGGTGAGCGCAGAGATAGCAGTGCACGGTCGGGCCGCCCCGCCACTGCCGCCACAGCGAAGCCTCCACAGCTTCGAGAGCACGCCCGCCGTCCACCGCGTACTACCTCCTCGAGACAGGCTCCTCCACAGTGCGCCTTTAGAAGTGACCCGCGACACGGCGCCGCATCCGCGTCACCGGAGCCAGTCCCTGCATACCCCAATTGAGCGTGTATTCACGCGGGTTGAGCCCATGCATCACAGTGCCGCTCCCGACCAAGGAGACGAGCGTCTCGCGAGAAGGGTACGCCTCGACCACGACCGATGCCATACCCACCTCAGCCTTTCGGTGAGCATCGCTCCCGGCACCGCCCGCCTTCCCCAGCCGTCGAGCCAGCCACGACGCCTTGTTGTTGGCCCGCGGTCCCAGCGACCGCCCGTTGACCACCTCGATGATGTCGGCCAGCTCGGCCGCGCGTAGCCGGGCGCTTCGGGAGATCGTCCCCCGGCGAAGCAGATCGTAGGGATGAGGTAGGTAGACCACCCCTCCCTGCTGCCGGATGAGGTCCGCCGACGTCTCCAGAGAGAGCCCGGCCGGGACATCTTCCCACACGTAGAGGCCGATGATCTCCCCGTCGGCGGTGAGCAACTCGAGGCCGGGGATGACACGCGGCAGCGAAGGATCGGAATCAGCGATGGCGAGTGCCTCCAACGCTCCGCGGACGCAGTTGTGGTCGGTCACGGCAAGGCAGTCGATGCCCAGCGCCCCCGCTCTTTTCAGCAGCGCCCGCGGGGACAACACCCCGTCGGGCGAGAAGCGGGTGTGGTTGTGCAGGTCCAGCCTAAGGCCAGAGACCGACATCGTCAGACATCCGGGAACGAACCACTCATACGGCGGCGACGCCGGTCACGCAGGACCCGCTGGCCTCCACCTTCCACCAGGGAGCGCCGGTCTCCCTCGCGCCGGTCGATGATGACCTCGACTCCCTCGACACCTTCGAATCGCTTCTTGAATTCGTTGTAGTATTTGTCCGCCAACTCGCGGGGGATCACGTAATAGATCACTCGGCGTCACCTCCCATCATCGGACGAGTTCTATGATAGTGTCTCGGTACTCTCTCTCCAAGAGCCGTGAGCGTCCACATTAGAGCATGGCAGATAGCACTGACGAAAGCGAGAACGGGCCGCTTCTGAAGAATCGTTACCGTCTGGGCCGGGTGCTGGGTCGTGGCGGCATGTGCATCGTCTACCAGGCCTGGGACACGCGCCTGCAACGTAACGTGGCGGTGAAGCGTCTGGAACCCCCCTTGAACGAGGACCCCCGGACCCGGGCGAGGTTCGACCGGGAGGGGCGTGCGCTCGCTCAGCTCTCCCATCCCAACCTGGTCACCCTCATAGACCGCGGATCGAGCGAGACCGACGACTACCTCGTCTTCGAATACGTCGAGGGCCGGTCTCTCAAGGAGTCGATACGCGAAGGTCTCATGACCATCGAGGACTTCGGACGGATCGCAGGCCAAGTGGTGGAGGGATTGGCGGCGGCCCACGCGGCGGGGATCGTCCACCGGGACGTCAAGCCCCAGAACATCCTCATCGACCGGGACGGCCATGCCAAAGTCACCGACTTCGGCATCGCCACCGGTCCCGACTGGACCCGCGTGACGCGGGCCGGATCGGTCATCGGCAGCGCCCGGTATATGTCGCCCGAACAGGTCAGGAGCCGGCCGGTGGACGCCCGTTCCGACATCTACTCGTTGGGTGTGGTCATGTACGAGATGCTGACCGGCCACCCGCCCTTCGACGGGACCAACATGCCCGAGATCGCCCGCATGCACCTGAGCGCTACGCCCCCTCCCCTTGGCGACGAGCGCGCCGATCTCCCCGCCGGGCTCGAGAAGGTCGTTATGCGCTGCCTGGAAAAGTCCCCTGAGGACCGGTTCGCATCCATGGACGAACTCCTGGGCGCGCTGGTAGGGCTCGGCCTGTACGCTCCTCAGCGGGTCCCGGAGGTGACCTCTTCTGTAAGAAGGCCTCGCCGGCACGACGACCGGGTCCTCCGGTCCCCCTCAGCACAGACGGCGGCGGGGATGGAAGGCGGCTTCGATGACACCGGAGGGGACCAGTGGGTGCGCGAGCGGGCCCGGGAGCTGGCCCGCAGGCGTCGCGCACGCCGGCGCTGGAAGGTCTTGGGATTCTTGGCCGCCCTGGCCGTGGTCGCCGTGGCGGTGGTCCTGGCCTTCACCCTAACCGGGGGCGGCGCCCCGGCGGTGATAGGACTGACCGTCGAGGAGGCGACGGCCCTGGCCGACGACGCCGGCATGACTGTCGAGATCACCGACTACGTCCCCTATTTCGACAGAGAGGCGGGCATCGTGGTGCAGCAGGACCCCGAGCCGGAGATAAAGGCCGAGGATGACGTCCTTCGGCTGACCGTCACCAGACAGCCGACGATGGTGGCGGTGACCCATCTCGACGATGTCGACCCCGAGGGAGACGCCGTCGAGAACCCCGACCAACTTCCCAATCTCATCGACGGCAGGGAGAGTACGACCTGGAGGACCGAGCTGTACCGTTCGAGTCTGTTCGGAGGCCTCAAGACCGGCGTGGGGTTCGACTTCACCCTCGAAGAAGAGGCGACGATCATCGAGATCGTCTCGACCGTCGACGGTTGGAAGGGCCAGCTCCTGCAGGTGCTGTCCTCGGGCGGCGTGGCCAAACTCGACAACCTCGACGGCAAGACCACACAGATCATCACGCTGGGAGATCCCATCAGCAGCGGGCGCTTCTGGTTCACGGAGCTCGCCCAGCTGACCGACAACCGCTGGGGCGTGGAGCTGTCGGAGATCCATTTCTACAAATGACGGGGGCGCGCCCACGGGAGCCGATGTGCCGGCCCCCCACCACTCACCTCACTCTATCGTGAAGCGCGTGATCCCGATCATCCACAATCCGGCCACCACTACAGCCAGTGCCGCCACCACCGCCGCGAGGAACACCCAGTCGGAGCGCCGGACGACTATGCGCTCCCGGTAGGTACGACCCGGCAGAGCCCCGAAGGCCCGGGCGTCCATGGCCAGGGCGACCCGCCCCGCTCTGCGCACGGCCCCGGTCAGGAGTGGGACGGCATAACGCCGGAAGCGCGACCAGATATGCAGCAGGCCCTGAGCCTCCCGCACACCCCGCACCCGGTGGGCCGCCCGGATGGTCTGGTAGTCCGACTGCAGTGTGGGGAGCATGCGGTAACCGACCAGGGTGCCGTAGGCCACCCGGTAGTTCAGATGCAGTTGGTGGATCAGGCTGAGAATGAGATGCTGCGGTTCGGTCGTCTTGACGAACACCAGGGAGAAGAGCGCGAACGACATCAACCGGAGCCACAGGGTGCCGGCCGCCCACAGCGCCGGGCCCGTGACCTTGACCGCGCCGAGGGAGAGGATTGCAGGCGAGGTGGCGTTCTCTTTGTTGAAGAAGATGTTGGCCAGGAGGATGGCCACTCCGGCGATCACGAAGATCCACAAGGGCTTGATCTGGGAGCGCAGGCTGAGTCCTCCCAGGAACCGGCCCGCGGCCAGAGTGATGACGAAGAGTACGGCCGGAGTGACGGGGTCGAAGATGAAGGTCAGGCTGAGTGCCGCCAAGACGACGGCGAGCAGCTTGATGCAGGGGTTCCGTTGGTCCAGGTAGCCCGCCGGCTTCACCGGCACCGCTCCTCTCTTCTCTCGACCGCGGCCCCGGCTCCGGCGTCCCCCACGAAGGCCCTCACGGAGAGAAGTCCCAGGGGCGTGCCCTCCGCCAGGTGCAGACCCACGGACACCCGGCCGAGAGCGGGGACCGCGAGTCCTGATCTCTCCACCAGGCCGGGCCTAGAGAAGAAGTCCGCCGGAGTACCGAAGTAGACGCTCCGCCCCGCGGCCAGGACCAGCAACTCGTCGGCGTGTTGGGCTATCAGACGCATGTCGTGGGTGATCATGACCACCGTGCCGCCCCCCGCTCGGAAGTCCTCCATCATCGCCATGAGTCCGGCGGCCTGGGATTCGTCCTGTCCCAGGGTAGGCTCGTCCAGCACCAGCACCGACTGTCCGCGGATCAGCATGGCCGCCACGCTCAGACGACGCTTCTGGCCCTGGCTGAGCGCGAAGGGGTTCGCCTCCGCCAACGCCAGCAGCCCCAGACGGTCCAGCCAGGTATCCACCCGTGAGCGTTGCTCGGCTGTGAGCTGCCGCGCCCCTTTGCGTCCCGCCCGAGGAGAGAGACTGAAGGCCAGTTCCGCCCGCACCGTGTCGGTCACAAACTGATGCTCGGGGTTCTGGAACACGAAGCCCACCCGCTCGCTGAGCGCGGCCGCCGGCATCTCGGTGAGGTCGCGTCCCTCGAGGAAGACCGTGCCCCGTGGCGGCTCGAGGACGCCTGTCAGCAGCGAGGCCAGAGTGCTTTTCCCTGCGCCGTTCCGACCGGCGATGGCGAGAAACCCGCCCCGCCGGACGCTCAACGACACGTCGGTCAGGGCCTCCGACGGTGCGCCGCCGCCGCGGTACCGGTAGCTCAGACCACGGGCCTCCAGCACCGAATCCCGGCCGGAGGCCGGGCCGCCGCCCCGTCTCAAGCGCCGGCCGGATGTATCCGTCCCGGCGTAGGTCGATGAACGCAGACGCTCGACCAACCCCGGGGTCGCGCTCAAAGCGTCGATCGTGCCGGCCACGTCGAGGGGGCTGCCCGGCACATCCCACCCGGCCCGGCGCAACGCCTCGACCAGTTCGACCGTCTCCGGCCGCCACACCCCGGCCCCCGACAGCACCTCCCCCCACTCATAGAAGGCAGTGGCGGGATCCCCCCGGTAGAGCAGCCGGCCTTCAGCGTCGAGCACCAGTACACTGTCGACCCAGTCCATCAGCTCGTCGAGCTTGTGCTCGATGATGACCATCGTGTGCCGTCGTCCGGCCGCGAGCCTGCGCAAAAGCCCGAAGAGCTCCGACGTGGCCCGCGGGTCCAGATTGGCAGAAGGTTCATCCAGCACGAGCAGTCGCGGTCCCATCGCCAGCACCGACGCGAGGGCCACCCGCTGCTTCTCGCCGCCCGACAGGGTGGCCAGCCGGCGGGCCCGATACCCGGGCAGGCCCACGGAGGCGAGGGACCGGTCGATGGCGGCTTCGATCTCCTGGGGAGGACGGCAGAGATTCTCGAGTCCGAAGGCGATCTCGTCCTCGACCGTGAGCGTGCAGAACTGGGCTTCGGGATCCTGGAACACCAGACCGGCTTCCTGGGCCAGCAGGTGCACCGGGCCGTCCTCTACGACCAGGCCGGCGACCGTCACCCGGCCCGTGTACTCCCCTTCCACCACGTGTGGGATCAGCCCATCCAGGCACAGGGTCAGGGTGCTCTTGCCCGACCCGCTGGGGCCCAATACCAGCACCGTCTCCCCAGGAGCCACCGTGAAAGAAAGGCCGGCCAGCGCGGGCTTGAGCCGGGTCGCATAGGTGAACGACAGCTCCGAGGCCGATATCGACGGAGCGGAGGCGAGGGTGCTCAGATCCTCTTCACCTTGCCCTTCGAGATGGCAAGCCCGGAGAGGACGCCCGTTCTGGCCAGGGCCTCGCCCAGAAGCTGAGAGAGCATGCCGCCCAGTATGATCGATCCCACAATACAGAGGATGGCCCCCAGTCCGATGCTCCCCCAGGAATAGGCCGCGTAGTAGCTGTAGACGAAGATGTCGAGCAGGATGCTGAAGCCGCCCGCCAGCGCCGCCGCCCCGTACAGAGCGATGCCGGTGAAACGCTTCCAGCGGAATCCCCCGAAGACGACCTCCGCCCCCACCCCCTGCACCAAACCGCTGGCCATCGTGAGTATGCCCCACTGGTTCCCAAGGGCCATGCTGACGAACGCCGCTACCAGTTCGCCCATGAGTGCGGCTCCCGGTCTGCGGATGATATAGGGCACCAAGAGACCGCCCATCATCCACACTCCCACGAGGGCGTAGGAGAAGGGGAAGGGGATCGCCTGGAAGGCGCTCGACCAGAGCAGTCCCCAACCCCAGAAGATGACGCCCACCGCCACAGAGAGCACCGCGGCGACCACCAGTTCCCGGGTCGTCCAGTCCTTGAAGGTCAGACCCAGCCGGCGGGCGACCACACCGGGCAAGACGCTGAACCCCCGGCCGATGGTCCGTCCCGCGCGGCGTAGCATGGCGACGGCTTCGGTCTTCATCGTCATGGCGACCCGGCCCTTTCACCCACCATCAACACGTCGGCAGTCGTCCTTGCCGGAAGGCCCGCGTCCCTCGATCTCCTGCTGTATCCGTCCTACCAGTTCGTCGGTGGGCATGCCGGCGGCCAGGGTGGCCGTCATCACGGCGGGGCCTTGGCGCTGCGCGGCGCGGAACGCCGCCCGCAGCGCCGCGAACACCTGGTCCTCACTGCCGGACATCAGGGTGCTGAGGTTGCCCACCCGTACCGTGCACCCTTCCCGCCGGGCCGCCTGCACGGCGGCCTCGATGGGGCCGCCGATCTCCGCCTGCCGTAGCGGATAGACCGAGAACTGACAGCCCACGACCTCCGGGCTCATATACCCTGGTGCTTCTGACATGGTCATCTACCTCCTCGGTAACGGACAAGCAAAAGGACGCCGTTCCCATGACTCACTTGGGCTGCGGTGCCGGTCATGACGTTGCTGACGCCGCGAGTGGTCGATTGAAGGAGAGTCTCTCCCGCCAAGGGATAGAGCAGCCCACGGGTCCGCACCTCCTCCACCTCGGGAGTCAGCGGCAGCAACGAGACGATGTCGCCGCTCGCGCCCTCGAACTCCACGTCGCCCTTGACCAGGAAGGCCTCGTGCAGGTCGTCGACCATCCGCACCCGGACATCCTCCAGCCAGGGCGACGACAGCAGGAAGAGGTTCCCGACGAGGTGGTCCAAGCGAGGGCCGCCTAGGGCCCCATATACGGTGATCTCGTCGGCGCCGCGCTCGACGGCCAGGCGAAGTGCGGCCTCAGTGTCGGTCTCATCTTTGGCGGTGGGGAGGAGCAGGACCTCGGCCCCCTGTGACTCCAACGACCCGCGTGTCTCC
>JAJFUK010000170.1 GCA_021372435.1 Actinomycetes bacterium
CGATCGGCTCACGGCGGCCCCGTTCGCCCACAAAAAACGATCCGGAAGCGTCGTCCCGTAGAACTCGTAGCAGATGCCGAGCGGGACCGGGACATAGTCCACCACGAACTCAGTCGTGGCGATCTTTTGGCTGTTGTCGGAGACTGCTGGGGTCGGGGCGGTTGGCGTGCCGGTCAGCTCGGGCGAGTCCAAGTCGGCCTTCAGGTCGAGGGCGTCGTTCACCTCATCGGCAAGCGCGAACTCGGCCAGAGCCGCTGCGGTCAGCCGCGCGTCCACCCGCGCGCCGGCATTGAAGGACCGGGCCGAGGTGCCTTCCTGCCCTCGCACCACGGTGAGAACGTCGCCAGAACGGCCCGTGCACCGCATGATCTCGCGGTTCCCGGACCCATCCACCACGACGACAGGGCACCACTCCCCCGCCCCAAGAGAGGGGAACAGGCTTCCCGCGCTGCTGGCGAGCGAGAGGGTCGTGACCGACGAATTGATGTTCGACGCCAGGAGCCCGGTCGCGTTGTTCGTGATCTTCAGGGCCATGTCAGCAGTCCTTCACCCGCAGGCGGAAGCACATCTCTGCAACGCGCCCCTCGGCCGTGGTGGCGAGCACCTTGACGTGGCTCGTGTCGCCGTCGTCCCCGTCCTCGATCCAGACCTTCACGGCGGTCCCGATGACTTCGGTTGCGTCGATGGTCGCCGTGCCGCCCGTGATCGTGGCCGTGGCAGATGCGATGGAATCCCCGGCCGGTAGCCAGCGCGCGAAATCCACGTCGAAATCCAGCCGCTCGCCGGGGGTCTTTAAGAACACCGTCGCGCTCATAGGCCCCTATCCTCTCTGGGAAGTGCGATGCTTCGGTCCTCGGAAGCGGATACGGCGCGCCGCACCGCCGCCGGCTTCACAAGCGTCCGGTCCCCGTCATTCCTGGAAGCCGTGCGGATAGCTGGAGCCGGGTCGAAGGTCTCGGTCACGTCCCACTCGATAAGCGAGCGCCCGCCGTAGGTGTTGGTCCATGCCCAGCAGACGACGGGGGCGGCCTCATCTTCGGTGGCGATGAGGTGCGTTTTGGCGGCCATGGTCAGGCGGCGAAGTTTGTCGCGAGGCTATGAATGGAAAGCATCACAAATTTCTCTCGTATCCGAGATTGATGAGCAACGCCTGTCCTGTCGCAAGAGGATATGCGCCAGAACCAACCTTCCGGATAACAAGGCTCGTGGTGTTAACCTGCAAAAACGCGTAGAGCGCCTCAGTCGTGCTGAGATTTATTCCGAACATCACTTTGGACGACTTGGCAGCGAACGGCATGGTCGCGTTGAGCGTGCCGGAGCCTGTCCCGTTGTTGGTGACGCTGATATACAATTCTCCAGCGACCAGATTTCCCACGGTGGAAATCCGCAAGTCTCCCGATGCCGTCGTGATGGTGCCGCTCGACGGGGCAAACACCGCGGACGAATCGCCGCCGCCGGTGCCTATGGTAGCCAGACCCCAAGTGGACGATCCGCGCACATAGGTCTGCGGCGGGGAGGCCGAGACATCCACCGCCTGCATTCCCGCCACCGGCGCCGTGAACGCCCACGCCGCGCCGGTCCACTCCGCCAGAGCCCCCGCCTCGCCGGACCATGCGCCAGTCGGCGAGGTGCCCACGACATGCACATCACCGGTCGATGGGGACCCCGGCGGGCTGTTGGCATTCACGCTCTGCACGCGATAGGCGCCGCGCCACACCGGCGCGGTTTCGGCATCCGTCACCCGCCCATCGGCCCCGATGGTGAGGACGGGCACTTCGGTCGCGCTGCCGTAGGCCCCAGGCGTCACGCCGGTGTCCGGGACCTCAACCGCAACCTCTTCCGCCGCCGTCACGCGCCCCTTCGCATCCACGGTAATGACGGGCACCGCAGATGCGCCGCCATAGGCGCCAGCCGAAACCCCGGTGTCCGTCAGCGACAGGGTCAGGTCGCCGTCAAGAGGCCCCCCGCCCTGAATGCCTCCCTCAGTCGCCACTTCCCGCGTGTCGGGCACCGCGCCGGCTACATCGGCGGAGGTGATGGCAAGCTGCTCCTTCAGGTTCTCCAGCGTCGCCGCGCCGCCCTTTCCATCCGAGGCGTGGCCGATGACGCGGGAAAGCGCCTTCTCGGGCGCGTCCTTGATGTTGTCGACGCGATCGACGCTCATCAGAAGTAGCTCCCGCGCGTGCGCAGCGGCGCGTTCTGCTGCCCTTTCCGGGCCGAAGTGGACACGCGGTCCAGGTCAGAGGCGAACCGCTGCACGAACCCGGCCCCAAGCTGCGGATTGGCGAAGTCCGAAGGCGTGCTCAGAACCTCGCCGATGGCGCCGTTCGCGATCACCTGCGCGTACTGGTCCACCATGAAGTCAGGCACCTGGTC
>JAJFUK010000022.1 GCA_021372435.1 Actinomycetes bacterium
CCAACTCCAAGATTACCAGTAATCTTTATTCTTCTTCCCTCTTTCTCTACTCCCTACTCCCTTACAAAGAGAGAAAGAAAAAGGTATCGACTAATAGCACTTCTCCCAGCACCCGAACCCATAGCAACACGAGCAAAATCAACGGCTTAGCCCGTTCTAGGTGCTCTCCCCCGCCACCGCCGGCTGGCATTTTCACGCGAAAACGCCGAGCCCGGCTGGCCAAACTGCCGCAAACCCCCTCACCTCACCTGCCGGCCAGATGCAACTGACACGAGAGATTGACATCCTTCGCGATGAGCCTTTCGGCCTCCCTCTCGACCTCCTGGAAGTCGCGCAGGGTCTTCACCGCACTCATGCGGTTGGACCCCAAGATGTTGTGGCACGCCTGCGTCCAAGCACCATATGTAGCCCATGCGGCCTGTTCATCGAGGCCCGGATGCCCCCAGATCACGTCCTGCACGATGGGGTCCAGAGCCTTGCCCTTGGTCCAGCGGCGCAGCATTTCAGAGCCAAGCATAGCGATAGTATTCCCAAGTAAAAGCACCCGCACCGGCGAAGCCGATGCGGGTGCAAGGTTGATACGAGGTGCGGGTGCGGTCAGGCGGTCCGGATACGGACACCGAACGCGTCGTAGCGAGGCGCCGCGCGCACCGGCGCCGGATCCAGACAAACCGGTTCGGGCCCCGAACGCGTCGGGGCGCGAGGTGCGCGCGGGGGGAGCTTGAGCGGCGGGAGCCTGGGAGAGGTCGACGGCGGAACGGACCCGGCGCGCACACGAGGAGCGTGCCCGAAGTCGAGTTTTCCCTCTACGGGAACGACGCCCTGCACCTCCCATTTCGAGCAGGAAAGGCAGTAAGTCTTAGCCCTAGGTGTGCCGTTAAGTTTCTGCCTGTAGGCAGGCGCGTCGGGCAAGTGTTTGGACGGGTAGGAAGCAATACGGCCCATCGAGGAGGGCAGAGGCTGCGCCTGCGCGCCCGCGCGCGCCTGCGCCCGCGCCTGCTGGCGCGCAGCCGCGCGCGCCTGCGCGCGCAGATACATAACAACGTCCATAGCGTGACTCCGAGTCATGAAGTGTCGACGAAACAGCACTTTAGGCCCGGCCGCCCTAGGGCGGCCGGGCCTAACTGGCGCGAGGCGCGAGGCTCTTAGGCGAAAACTTGCGATACCTCCGCCGCGACGTAATCGGACGCCAGCCCCGCCGCCTTTGCCGCCTCAAGGGCAGCAACAAGCGCCTTGCGAGCCTCACCGGTCGCGGCCAGCGTCGCGGCCAGCGCCGTGACTTCCGCGATGTTTTCGGCGCGGAAGTCTAGGGAAGGTTCGACACCGGCCTTTGCCGCGAGAATGCGCGTCGCTTCCGCGTCATACTTGGCAACGGTTTTCACCGCCGCCGCCGCCGCGTCCGCTTTGCGCTTGGCCGCGTCCGCCTTGCGCTCCAGAGCCTGCCCATAGTTAGCGGGTGTGCGAGTGTCACGTTGTTCCGCTTCCGCGTCCGCCTTAAGTTTCAGGACCGCGACGAAACGTTGCCGGACCTTGGAGCGCGACGCTTCCTTGATGCGAGCCGCCATGTAGACGTCGTGCAGCTTGACAGCCTCTCCGTGACTCAAGTCACCGCCGCGGAAGGCGTCAACGATAGCCCACAAGGTGACGCGTTCAGCCTTGCCCGCCTTGTCGCCAGCGGCCAGAGCACGGTTCAGGTCGCTGCTGAGCGCCGTATAAGCGGCGGAGGCGGGGGCTTCAATGGGAGCGGCGAAGGCTTCGGCGGCGTTGTTTTGAGCGTTCATCTGTTAGTTTCCTTTAGGTTGTCGTGACTTAAGTCACGTGGTTAGGTTTAGGCATAGCTCCGCCCCCCATCTCAGAGAGGGCGAGGCGACTGGGTGTCAAAGAACGACTTAACCTAGCAGCCCATCGCCTAGGCAAAAGCAGAGAGAACATGCACCGGACACGGAGCAATGCGCCGGGAAAAAGCGTGTAGAAACAAAGGGGTAGACCCTTTTTGCAGGGTCTGGACCACGGGGGACGTCTCACAGTCCCACTTTCTCCCAGAAAAAATTTTGACTTTTCGAGTGCTATTACTCTAGTCTCCGCGCCATGACCTACTACGGCTTCGAGTTCGAAGACTTCAGCGCCGGCCACACGCATCTGGCCGTCTGGCCCGGAAACGTGATCGAGTGCGTCAGCGCCGAGCAACTCCAGGCCTGGATAGCAAAAAGGCCCACCCATCGGGTGAGCCTCTTGCCGGACCTGGTTACGCTACATGCTAGACAGCTGCGCGTATCGCAACGCCGTGGTACAAGGTTTCCCTGTCCAGATGCTGCGCCTGCACACCAAACTCCTCGAACAGCTCAACAAGAGCGTGCCGGAAGTCTGTGATCTTCATCGGCTTGACCGCAGCCACTGAGCGACAGAAGCCGTAGTACTTCCCGTACAGCAGCTCCTCCTTGGTCGATGTGCCTTGGGTCAGCTCGATGTCCTTGCACGAGCGCAGGAAGAACCGGACCGTGTTGATCTGGGAGCCCAGCTGCTCCTCGACGCGGTAGTGCGAGGGCGGCAGGTCATAGTCGGCCCTGCTCATGTACCGGGTGATCGCCGGCACGGCCCAGGCAGCGATCTCCTCTCGCTCCTGGTTCACGATCATCTCGGCCAGGTTGGCCACCTTGTTCTCCGAGGACACCACCCGGTCGAAGTTGAAAAAGGCCCAGCGACGCAAGAACCCCCGGCCGATGTCCTTGGACCTCGGCAGGTAGTTCGAGCAGAACAGCTGCATGCACTTCGGCCGGAAGGTGAACTGCGGCAGGCCCTTGTGCTCCGCCTGGATCAGAGCCCCCTCGGTGATGGATTTGAGCCGGTCTCCGTCGATCGGCTGGTGCTCACTCAGCTCCCCGCAGAAGTTCAGAAGCTTGCCGACCATCTGCGCCGGCGCGAAGCGGTTGTCCCAGTTGTGCGGCGCCACAGCACAGATGGACCCCTCGGGCATCAGCCCCATGATGATGTTGGCCAGGACCGACTTCCCGCTGTGCGCCTTCCCGTAGAAGACGACCGCCCGCATCGCGGTGGTCGCACTGCCGAACAGGGCCGCGGCGATGACCTGCCTCAGGCAGTTCACCCGCTCATCGAAGTCCTCGCAGTGACCCCACACCGACTCCAGGAAGTTCATGAACAGTTCGGGTTCGCGAGCTTCGGGGGCGTAGCGGTAGGGCAGGACGTAGGTCGCACCCCACTTCGGATCGTGGGGCATCAGCTGCAGATCGCTGGTGAGCCAGCCGTTGGCGAAGTTGATGCCTTGGTGCTGGTCGATCGGCTTGCTCACCAGAGCCTCGGCGATGCCGATGATGCCCCGGTGGTCGCTGCCCCGCTTGGCAGTGTCCATATGGCCGAAGTTGCGGGCTACAACCGCCCGGATCTCGGCCTCCTCCAGGACCTTCCAGCACGCCCCGTCCCACTGGTGCCACTTGTTCAGGAAGTAGCGGGCCTCGCCGTAGACCTTCATCTCCTCGATCAGCCGGTTGGCGATGTCAGTGTGGTTCTGGCCCACCTCCTGATTACCATCACGCCCGCGCACGAAGCTCTTGTACTGGGTCCTCAGCGACTGGACGCTCATCTGTCTCCCAGTGGCGAGGTGCAGCCACTTGATCAGGCTGTCCTGCTCGATGTCGTTCAGCTTCGTGGACTGGGCCATCTTCTCCAGGACCTCCACGGTCACGCTGATCCGCTGAGCGTCGTCCTGACACTTCGACAGACCCTCCTCGGCGAACTTCACGAACCGCTCGTAGTCCCAGGTGTCGTCGATCCCGCCGAACCGCTCACGCATCTGCTGGGCGTACTCGGGCTCGAGGCCCAGGTCCCAGCCATGAGGCAGGGGCCTCTGGGTCCTCAACAGGTCGCGGCTGATGAACTCGATGAGCTTCTCCTCAGCCTTCTGGGGGTCCATCGGGTCGCCGGCCACCTGCTCGGTGTAGTTCTCAACCCAGGCCCGGACGTGGGAGACAGCCTCGAGCAGCGTCAGATGCCCGTGCATGAAGTCGCGGGCGGTCATCCCGCAGATGCTGACGAGGGTGGAGTCCCGCGCACCGGCGGCCACCCAGTTGGTCACACGGGTGCGCCCGCGGCTCTCCAGGTTGAAGCCGGCTTCGATCAGGGCCCGACGCACGGTCACCTCGAAGTCAGCCGGCAGAGGTTGGGCCAGGGAGCAGATCTCCCACAGGTTGGTGTCCGACACGTACGGGCGCCCCGTATCGGGGTGGATGGACGGCGGAAGCACGATCTGGGTCTTCGAGGACAAGATCTCGAACAGCATGTTGCCGTCCGCGTCCTTGATCCGCGCCGACTTCTCGCCGTTGAAGCGGAAGATCCGGACGGAGCCCTTCTTGCCGATGCGGGTCCAGGGGGTCGAAGGCAGCAGGCTGTTGAGCACTTCCGCGACCCGCGGGTCCTCAGAGTCCAGGTCGATGGCTACCAGGCGCGACTGCTGGCCCAGCGGCAGACCGATGTTGCAGTTCTCGTAGGCACTGAGCCAGGCCTGCTGGACCTCGGGGCTCGGAAGCGCCTCGCTGTAGCGCTGCCAGCCGTTGATTGCGGGGGCCTTCCCGCGCTCGCGCAGGGGGATCGCGGGCAGACCAGCCGCCCAGTAGAGGGGTGCGAACTTACTGAACATGGCCGAGCTTCTCGATGAAGAGGGTGCGTTGGTGGGGTTCGAGGACCTCCTCGAGGACCTCGATCACGGTTTTCTGGAAGCGAGCCTGCTCCCGAACGCCGAGCTGCTTCTCTCGGAGCGCCACGAGCTTGGTGAGGAGCTCCGAGAGGCTCTTGAGCACCGCGGCCTTGTCCTTTCCCTCCACACCCGGGTCCGAGAGGGCCAGCTTCACCTTGTCGTAGGCGTCGGCGATCTCGGCGTAGAGCTCTGCATCGTCCATCTGACGCTCCCGCGGCGCGTCATCACGCACCAACCACCTGCGGAGCTTGCTCTTGGTGGCGATCGGGTAGGGCGCTTTGTCGAGGTAGAGCGGATCAAGCGCTATCGCTGCTTCGATCTGCTCGAGGGGCTGGAGATCTTCCGCCCCTAGGGTCACAAACTGGGTCATCGGCCAGCCTATAGGTCGATACCCGACAAAACCTCAATCGGCCTCGCGAACTAACTCTTGAACTACGCGTAGTTCGGTCAAAACTACTGAAAATCAGCTCGCGGCACTCAGGCAACCCCCCTTGAAAAAGGCTCCTAGGGGACCGAATGAGCTGCGATGTCCCTCATCCGGCAGTTCGTCCAAGACTTGTCCGCGCGCTACCCCACGGATGGCGCCGACATGACGTACTCCGAGTGGATCGTAGCCAACACCAAGCTGCACAGCCGGCCGTTTTCGTACGAGGGATACGAGTTCCAGGCCGCGATTGCGGACGACATGTCCCGCGATCTGACCGTGATAAAGCCCTCCCAGGTGGGTATGGCTTTGGCCCTCGACACTCCGATCGTCACGCCCAGCGGGTGGACAACGATGGGCAGGCTTCAAATCGGGGACACGGTCTTTGATGAACTCGGTCAACCGTGCAAGGTCACCTACACATCACCTGTTTACACCGACCACGACTGCTACGAAGTAGAGTTCGACACCGGTGAGGTCATCGTAGCCGACGCCGGCCACCGCTGGTACGTTGAGGCCCATCGCGCTTTCGGTCCGGACGGCCTCTTTATGGGCCGCGGGCGTATCCCGGCCAACAGCGACTATGTGAACAAGGGCGTCATCACCACCAGCCTGATGGCCAAGACCTTCAAGGTCGGCAATCGCAACAACTACGCCATCCCTGTCACCGCCCCCCTGGCCTACGACAAGGCTGATCTACCCCTGGATCCTTACGTTCTGGGGCTCTGGCTCGGCGACGGTAATCTTCACTCTACCACCATCACCTGCCACGAGTCGGATCGATCTAACCTCGAGCAGAACCTGGCCACTCGAGGCTATATCTGCATCCTTAGCTCCGAGAAGGACGGCACCGTTCAACTCCGCATCAAGCCTAATGACCAGGAGGATTGTCGTGCCAACCGGGTGTTCTCCTCACTGGTGAAGCTCGAGCTTCAGGCCAAGGGGAAGTTCATTCCCTTGCCGTACCTCAAGGCCTCAAGAGCCCAGAGGCTAGAGTTGCTGAAAGGCCTGATGGACTCTGATGGCTCCATCACCGATAGCGGCCGGGCCTCTTTCTACAACACCGACCCCTTCCTCGTCGCTGATGTGGCAGAACTGCTGCACTCACTTGGCTTCAAGACGAGAACCCGCTGGCGCAAGCCGGCGAAGTCTGAAGGTCGTATTCAGTCTAAGAAGACGATCGCCGAGGTCTCCTTCGTGGCGTACTCCGACACGCCAGTCTTCGGCCTCAGCAGGAAGTTCTGCCGACAGCCGGATCGTGAAGCGTCTCGCCACACTGAAGTCGGCCGCCGCAGGGTCGTTGACGTCCGAAAAATCGACCCGCTACCCGTCCGTTGCATCCAGGTAGACTCCCCGAACCACCTGTTCCTCGCGGGAAGGGGCATGATCCCGACCCACAATACGGAGGTCCAAGTCCGCAAATTTCTCGCCATTTTGGCCAGAAATCGGGGCCATAACGGCATTTTCACGTTCCCGAACGAGAAAATGTACCGAAAAAACTCCAAAACCCGCATCAAGCCCATCGTCCAGCAACCGGCCTTCAACTCGGGCTTCATGGACGACGAGAAGCCCACTCGGGCGATGGATCTGTACGAGATAAACGGCTCGTTCGCCTTCATCACCGGTCTGACGGAGGGCGACGCGACCTCAACGCCGGCGGACGTGCTCTTCCACGACGAGCTGGACCTCTCGGACCCGGCCATGATCGGCCTGATGCAGTCCCGTCTTCAGAACTCGAAGATGCGGATCACCCAGAAGTTCTCGACGCCGACCCACCCGGGCTTCGGGATCGACGCCTCGTTCCAGGCCAGCGACCAGCGGCACTACATGGTCCGCTGCGAGGCCTGCAACCACTACCAGGACCCGCTCTTCAACCTGGATTTCCTGCATCTGCAGGACTTCCGCGGCCCGGAGAAGCTGGACGAGTGCGACCCCGACACGATCGGGGGCATTGACTTCGACCGCAGCTACGTGAAGTGCGTCCGCTGCAGTCGCCCGCTGAACCTTCGAGATCCCTCTCTGCGGGAGTGGGTGGCCAAGCACCCCGCCCGGATCGCCAGCGGCTACCGGATCACGCCCTTCTCGCCCACCCACGGGCGCCTCGACATCCGCTACATCTTCGGACAGCTCCTGAAGATGAAGCAGCTCGACAACCTGAAGGGCTGGTACAACACCGTTCTCGGTGAGACCTACTCGGACGGCAACTCCAAGCTCGAGCCGGCCCACATCGAGGCCATCATGGGCCCGGCCGGCGCTCCTGATGTCTCGGGGGATGTGATCCTGGGCTGTGACATGGGCACGAGCTGCCACCTCACGCTCGGCCGACTGGCCCTGGATGGCCGGATCGAGGTCTTCCACTTCGAGCAGGTCCCCTCCTCCATGATCGAGGAGCGGATCCTGGAGCTGGACGCGATCTACAACATCGTCGCCGGGGCTACCGACCGTTTCCCCTACACGACCGAGAGCGACCGGATCCGGAACGCGACCGAGGGCCGGATCGTGCCGATCGAGTACCGCGGCGCCGACTTCATGCGCCTGGTCAAGGACGAGTACGGCCGCATCGACCACGTCAGTGTGAACCGAACCCAGGCCATCGACGCCCAGGTCCGTGCCGTCCTACGCCAGGAGACCCGCCTGGTCGGCTACGGATCGCTCAAGTCAGTCATCACCGAGCACATGTGCGACATGGTCCGCGTCGAGCGTGATGAGAAGGCGCCGGTGTGGGAGAAGCTGACCGGCAACGACCATTTCATGCACTCGCTGGTCCTGATGCGCGCGGCGGCCCGCGCCCGAGACCTGATCCTGGCGAACACCCTCACTGAGAACCGCTCGCTGATCGGGATCCTCCCCGTTCGGGCCCCTGTCACGACCAAGCTAGGAGGCCTGAATGGCCGCACCTTCCTCTGACAACCTCTTCGCCAACCTCCTGAAGCCGATCCGCTTCGGCCGGAAGCCGACGTCAAACACGCCGACGTTCAATCCCCAGTCGCCGAACCTGGTCCTGACGGTGCCCCAGTACCGGGAGCACCTCGATGTGCTCTACGACAACCGGTACACCAAGAGCTCGCAGGACCTGCTGCAGGACCTGTTCAAGAACGATCCGGATGTTTCGGCCGCGGTCGGATCCTACCTGACCCTCGCTGACACCCGTCTGACCATGCTGGTCCGCGACCTCGAGGGCGAAGTCGATCCAGTCAACACGAAGGTGCTGCACAAGCTGGTCAAGGCTCTGACCATGCCTACCGACTACTCGCAGAAGTTCCAGATCAAGACCTCGCTCCGCATGCTGTGCCAGGAGCTGCGCTACATGCTCATGCTCCGCGGCGGCATCGCGGGCGAGCTGGTCTTCGACAAGAACTACGTGCCCACCCGGATCCAGATGGTGGACTTCAAGTCGCTGGAGTTCTTCGAGCGCGAGCCGGGCGTCTACAAGCCCCGCCAGAAGGTCTCTGGCTCGAGCACCGGCATCGACCTGGACATCCCGAGCTTCTTCATCGCCTACCATCGTCGCGATCCGACCAAGATCTACCCCTCCTCCGACTTCCTGTCGGTGATCAACACGGTCGCGGCTCGCCAGCAGGTCATCAACGACCTCTACCGGATCATGCAGGTGAC
>JAJFUK010000038.1 GCA_021372435.1 Actinomycetes bacterium
CGAAGCCAGACGGTTCGTGACCAGGGCTTCGGTCGGTTCCCTGGAGGACCTCAAGAAGAACTGCTACTGGGTGGGCTTCTATTCGACGCGCGGAAACAATGATGAATGTGATCTCGTCAAGTGTTTCCTGAACGCCCCGCCCGGCTGGGAATAGGGGGACGTCACCGGGCAGGCGGCATGAAACGGTCCGCGCGCTTCGCCGGTCTCTCCCCGTGACGCACACCCGGCCGTGTCCAGCACGCGATCTGAGGCTCCACAAGAAGGGCGGCCTACGTCTTTCGCAGTCTCTCGCAAACCAAACGGCGATGAGGCAGACTTTTTCTGGAAACCCGAGAAGATGCTAAGATGTACACGCACCAATTCACCGAAGCATCTACGCAAGGAGAATCGCGATGCCGAGGATGACCATCACCCTGTCTGCGGAGCGCCGGCAGGCGCTCAAGGAGACCGCGGCCCGCCGGGGCACCACCATCACAGCGATCATCGACGAGAGTCTCGAGCTTGCCGGCATCCGCACCCGAAACAATGCTGCGGACATCGTGGCCCGAGGCCGGGCCAGGTCACGCATGAGCGAGCAGGAAGCCATGGATCTCGCGCTACGGGAGACTGCCGCTGTGCGTGAAGCGACCGCCCCGCGCGCGACCTCTGCCGCTTCGCGAGACTGAAGCCGGTGAGGCGCTTCGCGGTCATCGACACCAACGTGGTCGTCAGCGGCCTGCTAAGTGGAGCCGCGGATTCCCCCACCAGGCGGGTGCTTGATGCCATACTGGCGGGCACCATTCCCCTGGTATTGTCGGAGTCGCTTCTCGCTGAGTACCGGGAGGTGCTTCTGAGGCCAGCCATCGCGGAGCGCCACGGGTTGACCGAGGCCGAGATCGACATCGTACTCGAAGAAGTGGTCGTGAATGCCGCCCTCAGAGAGCCGCGGTCCGCAGAGCCCCCAATGGCCATGGCGGAGACCGGCCCCGCCGGCGCATCGGTGGCGGCCGGTAGGGCAGCGGCTGCGCCCCATGGAGACGAGCACCTGATCGCACTACTCACCGCCGTGCCGGAGGCAGTCCTGGTCACCGGAGACCATCGTCTTGCCGAGGCTGTAGCTTCATGGTGCACGGTGGCGACACCGGCCGAGTTCGCAGCCACCCTGGTAGATCAAACTGCCTGATAGGCCGACCTACCGAAGCCCGCTGCAGGCACGCGACCTGCCCCCGGCCCTACTTCCCCAGCTACCGATAGACGTACTCCCCGGCCTGATACCGCGGCGGCACTACCGGGATCTGGAGGTACGAGTCGTACCGGCCCCCGGTGTGTATCACATGTTGCCCCTTGTTTTGTAGTTCCCAACTGAAAGGTTCAAACCAGCCTTCTCGAAAGTAGCGACCGGCTATCTGCAGCCGCAGTTGCTGTCCTTTGTGCCAGATGCGGCTAAACGGATAGATGGCGATGTCCACCGGCACGATTTCCCCGGGCCTTAGCTTTTCCTGGGTGCGGTGCGACTGGACCGGCTGAAAGTCCGTAGAAAGAGTGGGGTCGAGAGCGCGTTGGGATACCCGGACCTTGCCCGACTGCCCGGGATGCGGCTGCCCCATCACATAGGTTGGGAGCCACTGTCCGTTCTCGTCCAGCTTCATCAACGTGAGGAAGAGGTCCATCTCATCACTGCCGTCTGCTTCTACCCAGAGGTGGGCCTTGGCGTAGCCGGTGAGTTCGACGTCTTGTTGAGAAGTGATGTCGAACGTGGTCCGCCCTTCGACGGCGTCGTAAGTGGCCCGGGCCGTAGTGGCAACCGGCTGCGGCGAGAGGGCGCCGCGAGCAGCGTCAAGGTAAAGCTTCTGGTACCGAGTACGGGCCAACGGGAACTCTTTCTCCGGCCGGGCCACCTGGAAGTCGCAGTCATAGGCGTCCATGACGTCGATACGAACCGGGGGCGTCGCCTCCCAACCGTTACGGATGCTCTTGAGATAGCGGTCGAAGAAGCGCTTGAGGTCCTCCAGGTTCCACCAGGTATAGCCGTCGGGCCATTCGAACTCTCGGTGGGCGCGTAGCCACTTCTGAGGCGAGGCGATATTCATGTATGCATTCATCGCACCCCGCAGGTGGATATGGTCCCACCCCGCGGTCAGATAAGTGGGAACGGTGATCCTTTTGAAGTCGGGGATCAACGATTCCCAGTAGGCATTCATGAGTGGATATCGTTCCAGCATGGCTAGGTTGTCCAGAATGTAGCCCTGCCCCCGAAAAATGGACCAGATGAAGCGGTTGAAACCGATCGCAGGAAGGCCGTTGTCGGTTAGGTACTCCCGGTACTGGTCGGTTCCACCTTCCCAGGGAGCGATGCAGGTCAGATGAGGCGGCTGCTCAGCCGCCACCCACCACTGCGACATGGCCAGGGAGGAATTGCCGTACATGCCCACCTTGCCGTTAGACCAAGGCTGCGCTGCTGCCCATTCCACCACGTCGTAGCCATCCTGGCCATCCTGCTTGCCAAACCAGACAAAGTCGCCTCCGGAATGTCCCACGCCGCGGCCGTCCACGTTCAACACTGCGTAGCCTTGCTTGCACCAGTAAGCGGGGTCAGGACCTTCAAACATGCACATATTCGAGCAGCTGCCCTCCGGGACTCCCAAGGTGATGTTGTCCCGGCCGGGAAGGTTTGAACGCTTGCCATAGTACGACCAGGACAGGATGGCCGGGAGATCCTTGTCGCCGGCCGGGGTGTCGAGCCGAAAGACATCCAGGTAGATCGTCACCCCGTCTCTCAGTTTGACCGCTACATCCTGGTCGCAGCGGACGCCGTTCTCGATGTAGGTATGGGGATCGAGCGGGGGATAGATCCCGCACCCGGGTAGTGCCGTCTCCAGGCGTGCGTCCAACGGGGTCGAGCGATAGTAAGGGACATCGAACTCCTGGTCGCCGAACCGCATCCTTTTCGTCACGTATTCTTTGGGAGTGCCCGCCGTCTGGTCTGACATGTTCCTCGCCTCCGGATCCGGTGGTCGCCTATCTGGCCGTGGTGTCGTCGCGGCCTCCTGTGCGCGGACCGTCTATCTACCGGCCTACGAATACCGCATGGGCTGCATCTCAACAGCCGGGACCATCGGGGCCAAGCCGTTGCTCACTACCACCACCTCGTACGGCCACTTGGCGCCTTTCACCCATTGCTGCCCGGTCATGACGGGCTTGGCAATGTTCGGGTGGGGACGAACACCGGTGGGCGACAACGGGTTCTGGTCGAGCGGAGCCGTCATGTCGATCGGTCCGAGAATGGTCTCCATCTTGGTTGTCCTGATGGCTTCGAGGATGGATTCCTTGTCATCCAGGTTTTTCGTGCGGGTGAGCACGTCGATGGCCCAACTGATCTTGGCATGGCCGCCGATCGCTCCCGTCCACTGGCTGCCGGTGGCCTTTTCGTAGTCGTCTGCCAGCTCCCGGCAGGTCATCCCCGTGACCGAGTCGGTAAAGGGAAAGGTGGGATGCCACGAGCCGTCCGGACCAAGCAGGCCGTACACGCTCGGCCCGATGGCCTCCGCCGCCTGGGGAAAGCCCAAAGCGAGGGCCTGGCCGGCGACGGGCGGCTTGAACCCCTGCTGGAGGCTCTGCCTCCAGAAGTTGGTGAAGTCAGGAGTGGTACTGGCGCCGGTGAGTATCTCGCAGCCCTCTTTCTTGAATTGGCTTATCTGGGCGGTGAAGTCCTCGGTGCCCGGTGTGAACAACCCCGGTTTGACGAGCGTGTATCCGGCCGCTTCCAGGAACGGAGGGGCACCGGTGCTCTCGTCGACCCAGGCCATGCCGTCCGCATTATTCATGGCCAGGAAGGCGACCTTCTTGTTGGTCGTCGTTCTGTCGAAGAGGTCCACCATGGACGCACAGACCTGCTCCAGCCCCAGAAGCTGGCCGAACGTCCATTTGAAGGGCTTTTCGAAACTGCCGCCCCGACCGAACACGAAGGCCGACCAGATGTTGAAACAGCTGAGAAACGGAGTCTGGAGGGCCTCGGCTTGGTCGGCCGCCGGGTTCACCGTGTCAGGCGAGCCCGATGCCACCAAGATGTCGACCTTGTCGGTGGTGATCATGTCACCTGCCACCGCGGCGGCTCGGCTCGCATCGGACTGGGTGTCCCGGAACACGATGCTGATCGGATGCTTCTTGCCATCACTCAGCACGAGGCCGTCTGCGACGCTCCTCTGGGTGAGGTCTGCCGACCACTTGTCCGCGATGCCGAACACCGCCAAGGACCCGGTCTGTGGTGAGACCACCCCGATCTTGACCTCTCGGCCGGCTTCCGGCCCTGCGCTCACCGAGGTGGTGGTGCCGGCGTCGGCGCCGGTCGAGGTGGTGGCGGACGAATTGGTGGTCTCTCCCGCGGTGGTCGTGACGCCCGCCGTCGTGCTTGTCGTCTCCTCACCGCACGCGGCCACCAGCCCTCCCAGGCCGGCGCCCACGCCGATGGCAGCCCCCGCTATCCCGGCGGCCATCTTCAGGAATTCTCGCCGGCTTACTTCCGTGCCTTCCATCTGCTCCATCTCAGCCCCCTAGAGACCGTCTACCCTGCAGCCGGTTCATGATGTCCCACCTACCATGCTAATCCCGATGACTACCAACCTAGACGCCTTCGGCATAGCTGTCAATGCGTCTCTGGCTCGCGGCCCTCGGGGGAAAATCACTTCACTATGTTTCGACTATCGGAAGTAGACTATGGTCGCTATGGAGACCGACGTGACCAAAGCGTGCAGGCCTGCCGGCCCGCTTGTCGGCCTGGTCACCGGCCTCGAGACAAGCGCATCCTCGACCACCGGATTTCAGATCAAGATGCTCCTGCGAGGAGTCGAACGAACCCTCGACGCGGTAAGGGCCGTCTACGACCTGCGGTTCTCCGACCAGTACTTCCCCTATCCCTGCCTTGGGGAGGT
>JAJFUK010000047.1 GCA_021372435.1 Actinomycetes bacterium
CGAAGCCAGACGGTTCGTGACCAGGGCTTCGGTCGGTTCCCTGGAGGACCTCAAGAAGAACTGCTACTGGGTGGGCTTCTATTCGACGCGCGGAAACAATGATGAATGTGATCTCGTCAAGTGTTTCCTGAACGCCCCGCCGGGCTGGGAATAGGAGGGGACGTCACCGGGGCCGGCGTATCCTGTCGGTCGCAAGGACCGACACCTGTGGTCGAGTGGGAGCCGATCGGCCGGGCGGCACGTCACACGATAGTAGGATGGATAGTGGAACAGTGTGATGCCTGACCGAGGAGGAGCCACGGGATCTAGGCTGCGAACCTCAGCAACGGCTCTAGCGTCCGTGCGCCTGCCGTCCGTGCGCCCGGCATGCATGCTCCTGCCGTGCGCCGTCCTGGTAGCGCTCCTCCTAGGGATGTCTCTGGCCCTTTGGGGCTGCGCCGCGGAGCCCGCCTCCCCGACTTCTGAGCCTGCGCCCACCTCCGGCGCCGCTCCTTCCACACCTACGTCCCCGGCCCTTTCTGTCAAGGAAGTGTGGGTGGCAAGTCTGGCGGCGCTTGCCGCCTTGGGCCCGACCAGGGTGAACATTCTTCAGACCACTGAGGGCCGGGCCACGGGTGCCGAGATCCCGGCCGAGCAGTCCGACTTCGGCCCTCAGACTGAGAAGGCTGAGGAGTTGTTCGACGTCGCCCGCGGCCGCGCCCGGTTAACAGTGCATACCGCCGACGGCCTGGTCAAGACAACGGTCGTGCAGGGCAAGGAGCGCACCACCCTCACCAGGCTGCCGCTGCCGGACTCCGACCTGGTCTCTGTCGACCGTTACATCTCTTTGCAGGCGCCAGAGGGTCTCCCTCTGCCTCTCTGGGCCGGCAACGCAGTCGGCCCGACCGAAGGCTATCCCGATCTGTTCGCGGACGGCGATGGCGGTGCCGGGACACTACCTCCAGAGGTCGCGGTCGAACAGCAGCCGGACGGGGGCGCGAAACTCTCCTGGGAGCATACCAGCAAGGGGGTCACCTCAGCCATGAACCTCTTTTTGGACCCCGACCGCCTGCCGGTCCGTATCGAACTAGCAGGCCGAGGGACGCCGGAGGAGGGGGACCTGCAAGGGATAGCGATCGAATACTCGATGACCATCCAATACCAGTATGAGCGGGTGCCCTCGTTCTCTGACGCGGACTTCGCCCTTGATATCCCGGCCGATGCCTATTGGGAACAGGTCAGCTACGAGCTCGCCCTGGACCGTCCATGGAGCGAGCAGGCGGACTGGGGCCAGTACTGGCTCGGCAGCCAAGTGGAAGAGTGGCGTCTGACGAGGGCGGAGTACGCGATCCACGAAGAACCGCCGGGCGCGGGGTCCGGAGCCGAACCCGGCGATGAAGCCGTCTTCCTGTTCTACGACCGTCCGGCGGCGATCACTCCCACCGAGAACATCCAGGTGATCGTCAGGCCGTTGCGGGGCCGCTACTTCCAGGACTCACTCACCTTTGCCGAGCAACGCGTGGCCTTAGGAGAGTGGGTACGCCTGGAGACCACGCTGGCCGGCCGCCGGGCCACGGTCTATTCGGGCGGACTGGAGGGCGGTGCGGAGGCCCCTGTCGATTCCATCTACGCCTTCCTGCTGGACGCCTTCGTCGATATCCAGGTCTGGGCGCCGGTCGATCCGCGACTGGTGCTGGAGGCGCTGTCACCGGTGAAATGAACGGGATGGAGGGATCGTTCGTGCTCTCACACATGAGCTCATCAAAGCCACACAGCCTCAGGCGGCCGGCGCTGGGGCTCCTGCTTGCCGCCATTCTGTCCTGCGCGACGTTCCTGCTTGGGTCGTGCTCAGATGAATCCGCCTCCTCCCGTGACACCACCGTCCCTGACACCACCGTCCTCGACATGCCCGCCCCAGACACCACCGTCGACCCGAGTATCGCTTCCTTTTACATGCAGGGTTGCTGGGACCCCGATTCCCTCACGGTGGAACGGCAGACTCAGGAAGCGGACCTCATCATCGTCGGGGAGATCGTCCAGATCGATCCAAGCGCCTGGAACAGCCCGGACGGTAAGCAGTGGCAACCGCCGGAGGAGGTCACGCTTCCCATCGTGTACACGACCTTCTACATCAAACCGACCCGAGTGCTGAAGGGCGAGCCCCGGTGGGGCGTCCCGGTCGCGTTTCGAGTGACCGGTCCGATCGCCCCGCCCGCCGACAACGCGCTGGGCCTGAGCTCACGCCTCAGCATGGGGGTCGGCGACAAGATCGTGGCGTTCGGCGGTCTCGAAGATCGCTACGGGCCCGGCGGTGTATACAAGCCCGCTGAAGCCTACTGGCTGACCATGGAGGAGAACTCCATCTGGACCGAGCAAGACGGCAACTACGTCAACAAAGGCCATACCAAGTACGAGGAAGAACGTTCGCTACCGCTGAGTGCGCTCGAGGCGCAGATCAGGAAGTACGTGGCCGCCGTCTCTGCGGCGCCCATGACCGTGTCAGGGGATTCGGTCATTGAGCGTCCGCAAAGCAAACGTCTGTTTGCCGCGACAGGGGGAGGCGGCGCCCCTGACGGCCGGGTCATCCTGCCGGACGCACGTCCTTCATCTCTTCGCAGCCCTCAGCCGGCTCGGCCGTTGCTGTTCCGTATTGGAGGCCATAATGGCGGCAGAGCTTGACTTCGTCGGGCCGGCTCAGAACCTCTTCGTTCTCCACATCTGGGGCGTTCTTCACCCTGTCCTTGGTATGCCGCACCGACAGCCGCCCGCCGGCGCGCCGGACTTCGAGGGTGGGCACGAAGACCTTCTTCGCCCCAAGGATGCCGGTCTCCACCACCAGCCACTGAAGGCCGCCCGTGACATCGCCGTACCTCACGTCCTCTATCGTGCCGATCTTGTTGCCGTCAAGGTCGAACAGATCATGACCCGTCCATTGGGTCGCCATCTCGTCGTTCTCAGCCATCGCTGCCCCTTTCTCGCGGTCGCCGGTTCGCCGTCGGTCTTTCCGCGGTATCTACCCCCATCCCGGCAGGTAGGAAACGGTCCTCCCGACTCTCGGTTTGACGCTCCTCCCTTGTACCCGTACACTGCCGGTTGACAGCCCAACAGGTTGAGACGGTGTAGCGAGACGGTGTAGCGTCGCCGGCCATTCGGGGCGTGGACCGGTGGCATCTGGGGAGGTACTCACATGGACAAGAGGAAGATGCGCGACGGAGTCTATTGGCTGGGAGCGATCGATTGGAAGAGACGTCTGTTCGACTCGCTCATCCCGCTTCCGGACGGAACTTCTTACAACGCCTACTTGGTGGAGGGCACGGAGAAGGTGGCCCTGCTCGACACGGTCGACCCGTCGATGGCCGCGACCCTGCTCGCGCAACTGGCCGGGATATCGAAGATCGACTACCTCATCTCCCACCACGCCGAGCAGGACCACTCCGGCTGTCTCGGTCCGGTCCTCGAGAAGTACCCAGAGGCGAAGGTGGTAAGCACGCCCCGGGCTAAGGACATGCTGATCGACCTCCTGCACCTTCCTGAAGACGCGTTCCTCACGGTGGTCGACGGAGAACGCCTGCCACTCGGCGGCAAGACCCTCCACTTCGTCTACACCCCTTGGGTCCACTGGCCGGAGACCATGGTCACCTATCTCGAGGAGGACCGGATCCTCTTCAGCTGCGACTTCTTCGGCTCGCACATCGCCACCTCCGACCTCTACGTCGGCGACGAGGGACGGGTCGCTGAAGCCGCTAAGCGTTACTTCGCGGAGATCATGGCGCCGTTCCGGCCGCAGATCGAAAAGAACCTGGACAAGCTGGCGGCCTACGACATCGGGATTATCGCGCCCAGCCACGGTCAGGTCTATGACCGGCCCTCCTTCATCGTCGACCTATATCGGGAATGGGTGTCCGGTCCCCCGAAGAACCTGGTCGCGATCCCGTACGTGTCGATGCACGGAAGCACCGAGAAGATGGTCGAGCACTTGGCGGCGGCTCTGGTAGATAGCGGCGTGCGGGTCGAGCTGTTCGACCTGCCTGTGACCGACACCGGCAAACTCGCCATGGCGCTTCTCGACGCGGGCACTCTGGTGGTAGGCGTGTGCACCGTCCTAGGCGGTCCCCATCCGCTGGCCGCCTACGCCGCCTTTTTGGCGAACGCACTCAGACCCAAAGCCCGGTTCCTTTCCATCGTCGGCTCCTACAGCTGGGGCGGCAGGGCGGTGGAGACCCTCACCGGGATGATCCCCAACCTGAAGGTGGAGATCCTCGAACCGGTCTTGTGTAAGGGGCTTCCCAGAGAGGCCGACCTGCAGGCCTTGGACGAGCTGGCGGCCACCATCGCCCAGAAGCACAGGGAGCAGGAGCTCGACTAGCAATGCCATGCGGCAGGGGCAGCAGGGCTGCTCGGGCCAGAGAAATCGGCAGGGGCCGGCAGCCGCCCGGCGAAGGCCGGGAACCGCCCGGCGAGGGTCGGCGACCGCCCGGCGAGGGTCGCGGGCAGAGACCGGCAGAGACCGGAAGACGCAGGCAGGCAACGAGATCGGACAAGGAGACATCAGAGTGAAGATCGTGAACGCGCTTGAAGCCGCCCGCAGCGACAATCCCCACGGGGTCGACGCCCGGGGATTGCACTCGACCGAGCACGTCCAAGTGACCATGATCACGCTGAAACCCGGCGAGGGCCTCAAGCTCCATGTGACGCCGGTCGACGCCTTCTTCTACGTCCTCGAGGGCATCGGCAAGGTGGAGATAGGGGGAGAGGTGGAGGAAGTGGGCAAAGACATGCTCATAGACAGTCCCGCCCGTATCCCCCACCGCTTGTTCAACGAGGGCGACGCCGATTTCCGCTTCTTGGTGGTCAAGACTCCCCGCCAGGCAGACGCGACGAGACTGCTCTAGCAGGGGCGCGGCAAGGCTGCTCCAGCAGGGGCGCGGCAAGGCTGCTCTAGCAGGGGCACGGCGCGGATGGTCCAGCGCCGCGTGGCCCCATGGCGGAGTACGACATACGACATTTGTACTACTCTCCCGGAGGTGAGCTCATGACTCATGAATACGCAGGCCACTACGGCGCCAAACACCCCGCCGGCACCACCTACGACCCGGCCCTGGCCGCCGCCCTCGAGGAACGCGCCGCGGACGACCGGATCACGTGCGCAGCCGCCTTCGATGTGGCCGAGAGCTTCCGGGTCGCGCCCCTCGAGGTCGGCAAGACCGCCGACCTGCTTGAGCTGCGCATCATCAAGTGCCGGTTGGGCCTATTTGGATACGCGCCCGAGAAGCGGATCGTGAGACCGGCCGAGCACGTCCCCGATGACCTGCGTGAGCGCCTGCTGGGAGCAGTCGTCGACGGAAGGATAAGCTGCAAGGCGTGCTGGGAGATCGCGGAGACGCTGGGTCTCGAGAAGACGGCCGTGTCCGGCGCCTGCGAGGCCCTGGGCCTCAAGGTCGGGCTTTGCCAGTTGGGGGCGTTCTGACGCCCCCGGCGCCGCGGGAGAGAAGCAGGCGTCGTTGCGCTATCCTTAGCTGACCATGGCACGCAAGAAAGACCAAACGGCTCGGAGGGAGCAGCTCACCGAGGCCGCGCAACGGGCGATAGCCGAGCATGGCGCCGCCGTCCGTCTCGAGCACGTGGCCCTCAACGCCGGCGTATCGCCCAACACGGTACGCTACTACTACAAGGACGTCGAAGAGCTTCTTCGCGAGGCCCACGTCAAGGCCATCGACCGCTTTTACACGGCGCGCATGGAGCAGGCCCACGCAATCGAAGACCCGGTGAAACGGCTGGTGGCCACCATCGAGTCCGGCATCGCTTCCGGCCCGGATGACTACGAGACGCGCCTGCTGTGTGAAGGCAAACGCCTCGCGGGAGAAAGCGAGCTCTTCGCCGTGCTCATGGCGACCCTTCACAAGCAGCAGGAGCTGCTGTACATCAACATCCTCGAGCTCGGCGCCGCAGTCGGCGCTTTTCACCTCAAGGACGACGTGCGGACGATCGCCCAGACCCTGGTGGC
>JAJFUK010000055.1 GCA_021372435.1 Actinomycetes bacterium
CACTATCACCGTCACCGCGGTGAACGACGGCATCAAAGGCCGGGACTGCATCGGTATCAAGGACGGAGTCATCACGGTGGACGCCGGAGGCGACGGCCTGCAGGCGAACAACGACGCCGATGCAGACCAAGGCTATATCGACATCCAGGGCGGCATCTTGGACATCACCGCCGGCACGGACGGGATCCAGGCTGAGACCACTCTCCTGGTCGGTGCCGGCGACCTCACGCTCTCGACGGGCGGGGGGAGCGTCGTCAGCAGCAGCGACGCAGACGGCGGCTGGGGCGACTGGGGCCGCGACCAGCAGGGCGGTTGGCCGGGCAGCACCACTGATACGACCGATGCGACCACCGGCGGCGGCACGGGCGCCGCCGCGGATACCACATCTGCGACGGCCAAAGGCCTCAAGGCCGGCGGCGCAGTCTTCGTCGAGGGAGGCACGATCGTCATCGACTCCTCCGACGACTCCATCCATTCCAACGGCGCCGTCCGGATCGACGGCGGCAGCATGACTTTGACCTCCGGCGATGACGGCATTCATTCTGACGCGACTCTTGAGATAAACGGTGGCGACGTGACCATCACTAAGTCCTATGAGGGTATCGAGAGTGCGGTCATCACGATCAACGACGGCTCGATCCATGTGGTGGCGGCCGATGACGGTCTCAATGTCGCCGGGGGCGTCGACTCGTCCTCGATCAACGGCCGGCGCGGCCAGGGCGATTTCACCGTCAACGAGAACAACAAGCTCTACATCAACGGCGGCTATGTGGCGGTCGACGCCGCCGGCGATGGGATCGACTGCAACGGCCGGATGTTCATGACGGCAGGCACGCTCCTGGTGAACGGTCCCACGAACGACGGCAACGGGGCCCTCGACTACCTGGGCGAATTCACCGTCACCGGAGGCTATATCGTGGCGGCCGGCAGTGCCGGGATGGCGCAGGCTCCGTCGGAGTCATCGACCCAGTATTCGCTGATGGTCAACTTCGACACCGTTCAAACGGCCGGTACGCTTGTTCACATCCAGGACGAGAGCGGCGCCGACATCGTCACCTTCGCTCCGACGAAGGAGTTCCGCTCGTTTGTCGTGAGCTCCCCCGATATCAAAGAGGGAGGCACCTACATCGTCTACGTGGGGGGCAGCTCAGCCGGAACCGCCACCGACGGCCTCTACCCGGAGGGGACCTACACGCCGGGTGAGGAGTACGCGACCCTGACCGTCTCAGGCGTGGTCACCACGTACGGGTCTTTTGGGGGCATGATGCCGGGTGGGAGGGGCGGCACCCTGCCCGACGGCGGTACCATGCCCGGGGGCGGCACCAGACCCGGGGGCCGGGGAGACACGGCCCCCGGGGGCTCGGCCCTCGATACGACCTCGACTACCGCCGTCACTTTCTGAGGGCCGTAGTCGTCGCGGGCCTCTGCCGCTCGAAGCTTCTCTACCTGGTCACGTTGAGAAGCTTCGCACGGGCTCCGACTGGGAAGTCGGCCACGGTCTCGAAGTCCGACCCCGCGTAGCCGAAGATCTTGCCCGTGGTCCGCATGGCATCGAAATCCACCATCACCGCGCCGAGCGTGGGCACGATCTTCTCTCTCCACACGAAGAAGTACAGGTTCTCCGCGATGTTGTAGTAGTGACACCGGTCGGTGTCGGCCAGTCCTTTCTCCGCGCCGGCAAGGCAGTGCCACGTATAGAAGTCCTCGTTCAGATAGATATGCTCATATTGCTCGGTGGGACTGTAGGTATACGCGACCCGTGCGCCCACCATCTCCCCGGTCGGCATGTGCCGGGGCGTGTCGGCGGTGAAGGGTGCGTCCAGGGCACCGCTCGAGAACGCGGCGGAGACTGCCGTAAGCTCCTTGCCCTGCCGGACCCGCTGGGCAAGGGTCTCCCTGCACTCCTCCTCGCCGGGCAGCCGGGCCAGTAAAGCGGTCACGATCCGTGCATCAAGATCGAGGACCAGGCTGATCGTGGTCGCCCGCTCCATGTGCCTGACGAAATCGACGAAGTAGATGCTCTCGCGCACCTTCGCCGCGAAGTAGCTCTCCTCCGCCGTGCGTCCCCGACCGGCTCCGTCCAGTACGGTCCAGGAGAGCCTGGTCTCAGTCTCGAAGCGGTGCCGCACGACCTGGCCGTTCTCGAGAAAGAGGTCGAATGATCGACCTGCGAGCTCCCCGGTCGGTTGTGGGGCGTTGCTATCGGGAGCAAAAGCGTGAGCCAGCTCTCCCACTGGGATCCACCGCGCAGTGTCCGACATGCGCTCTCCTCTCGCCTCCGGAAGGTCATAGCTGGAGCGACAGCATACACCGGGTCGTGATGCTCGTCTCCTGCCGGCGGGCGGTCTGAGCGGTCGCGCACCGGAGAATCGGGGCTGTGCCGCAGGCCCAGCGCTGGGGCGGGAGCGCCGCTGCGCTGCGCTCCCGCCCGGCGGCCGCCGTGCCGTGCCTCCGGGCCTCGGCCTGTAGTAGACTCTTGCGGACAGCCCTCTACACGGAAAGTGCCACATGACCACGGGGATCCGAGGAAAGGTCGCCGTCGTGACCGGCGGTGCTTCTGGTATCGGAAGAGCGACGGCTCTGGCCTTCGCCCGCGAAGGGGCGAAGGTGGCCGTAGTCACGGGCCGTAGCATCGGCGCGGCCGAAGATACTGTGAGACAGATCACGGACGTGGGCGGCGAAGCCATCTTCATCCGCTGCGATGTCTCGAACGATGCCCAGGTCGAGGCTATGGTGGCGGAGACCGTAGCCCTCTTTGGAGGCATAGACTTCGCCTTCAACAACGCAGGGGTAGGCCCTGATGGGGTGACCATCCCCTTCGCTCCGTTGACCGAGGTGAGCGAGGGCGACTGGGACAAGGTGATCGACACGAACCTCAAGGGCGTGTTCCTTTGCCTGAAACACGAGCTCCGGCAGATGAGGAAGCAGGGCTCGGGTGCGATCGTCAATACGTCGTCTACTGCCGCGCTGCAGGTGAAGCCCGGTTTCGGAGGGTACTGCCCCAGCAAGGCGGGGATCGTGGTGCTGACCAAGATGGCCGCCCTCGAGAACAGGGAGCTGGGTATCCGGGTGAACGTGGTGTGTCCGGGGCCTACGAAGGGGACCGGCATGTCGGACCGCATGTTGAGCGCCGTGGAGAACGGACCGCCGCTCGAGGCGATGGGTGAGCCGGATGACGTGGCGCGCGTGGTCATCTGGCTCTGCTCGGACGACGCGTCGTTCGTGAACGGGAACGTTCTCGCCGTGGATGGCGGCCTCGACATAGCGTAGACGCCGCGGTGATCGGGGCAGGGTGATCGGGGAAAACAAGGGAGCGAAAGGCGCGAGCGCGATGTCCGAATCGAAATACGCGAAGTACATCATAACCGAGCCGTTGGCCGAAGAGCACGGCTACGAAGAGAAGGATCCTCCGGACGTTCATTCAGCCATGGCCTACCTGGACGGCAGTGTCATCGAGGGCGCTTTCTACGTCGAGACGCATTGGTTTCACAAGCCGACCAGGTATTCCCCCAAGAAGCATGCGCACGATTTCGACGAGGTGCTGGCGTTCATGGGCGGCGACCCGGAGCATCCGCTGGACCTGAACGGCGAGGTCGAGCTGTGGATCGAGGAGGAGCGCCATATGCTGACTAAGAGCTGTCTGGTCTACATCCCCGCCGGCACGCGGCACTGTCCGATGAACATCTGCCGGGCCGACCGGCCTATCTTTCATTTCTCGGTAGGGATGACCGACAAAGCCTACGAACGCGAGCCGGGTAATGCGCACGAGTGAGGGGGCGCGATGAACGGAACGCGACCGTCGATCCAGGCCTGGCTGGATGAGATCAAGAACGGTCCCGGCAGTGCCGGGATCGGCATGCTGCTTACCCATAACGGAGTCGTCCGTGGCGTCGCTAGAGACGGCTCGCCCGTTCAGGGCATGGACCTCTCATACGACGGCGACCTCCTGGACGAGGTCATCGCCCAGGTCGAATCGATGCCGGGCGTCGTAGCGGTGCGCGCCTGGGTCAACGGGGGCAGGCTGGCCGTCGGTGACGACATCATGTACGCGCTGGTCGCGGGCGACATCAGGGAGCATGTGTTCGACGCCCTACAGGAATTGGTGCGGCGCATCAAGACCGAAGTCGTCGCGGAGTGGGAGATCAAGTAGCGGCAGGTTCGGGTAGCGGCCCTTCGGAGCGGCGGCCTTTCAGGGCGGCGGCCTTCTCGGGTAGCGGCCTTTCAGGGCGGCGGCCTTTCAGGGTAGCGGCCCTTCGGCGCGGCGGCCTTTCAGGGCAGCGGCCCTTCGGAGCGGCGGCTTCAGATGGCGGCCCGTTTCGGGGTCGCACTCGGCGGGAACTTGACCTCATCCGCCCCGTCGAAGCAGAGAGGTGGTTGTTGTGAGAAAGATCCGGCTCGGCATTCTCGTGACCCTGTGTGTGGCCGTCTGGCTCTTCGGCGCTCCTCAGCCGGCCGGGGCCGGCGGCCGGCAGGCGGTCTCCGCGCGGGACCTGCCCCGCGCCACCATCCACTACTACGCCGTCGACTTCGTGGACGCTGTTCACGGCTGGGTGGCCGGGATCACGTACATCCCGCCCGGTTCGTACGGTTTCGAGGACACGGCGATCATCGGCCGCACCGATTCCGGAGGCGAAAACTGGCAGTATTCCACCAGCCACGAGGCCGGGCAGCACTCGGTCGGGTGGAACTTCCGGACCGTCACTGCGATCGATTTTATCGACGGCCTCCGTGGCTGGGCGACGCTCGATGATGGCACCATCCTCGCGACCGGCGATGGCGGAAAACGGTGGTCGGCGCAGGCCGAAGGTTCCTTCGAGCACCGGGACAACAACTGGGGGTACGCGGATCTCGCGATGGCCGACGCCGCGCACGGGTGCGCGGTCGGTAGCTGGGTGGGATTCGTGGGGACCGTCTATCCCAGGATTGTATACACGGGGGACGGGAGTGAATGGAAGGAAGCGGATATCCCCAAGCCCGCCGGCTGCTCCCTCGAATCCGTCTGCATGGTCGACGTCGAGCACGGCTGGGCGGTCGGGTCGGCGGGGCCCGGCGATAAGGTGCCGCTGGTGTTGGTGACTGACGATGGAGGAGCGACGTGGACCCGGCAGTTCAAGGGTCTTCTCGCCGATGGGCTCACGTTGCACGGGGTCTGGTTCGTCGACCGGGAGCACGGTTGGGCCGTCGGGGATTCCGGGACGATCTACGTCACCGCCGATGGAGGGACGTCGTGGTGGCGCCGGCGATCGGGCGTTTCGGCGGACCTTTTGGATGTCCGTTTTGACGGAGCCGGCGTCGGCTGGGTGGTAGGAGAGGGTGGCACGGTGCTGGAGACCACGCAGGCCGGCAGGACCTGGGTGGCGCAGTCCTCGGGAGTGACCGGCGCCCTGCGCGCGTTGGCGAGCGCCGCCGGGTCGGTATGGGCCGTGGGAGACCAGGGTACCCTTCTGCGGGGCGTGGTCCCCAGTGCGGATCCTACCGGGGCGGGTTTCGGCGACATAGGCTCCTCGCGATACAGGACCGCCATCGAGAGCCTCGCTGCGGCCGGTGTGGTCGGCGGCTTTCTCGACGGGAGCTATCGTCCCGAGGCCTCCTTGAACCGGGCCCAGTTCGCCAAGATGATCGTGACGGCCCTAGGCCTCGCGCCTGCCGTCACGACGGCCACCGGCTTCACCGACCTGGGGGTGCCCGATGCCGGAGGCTACCCGCACAGGTATGTGCAAAGCGCCTTCGACAACGGGATCACGAAGGGGATCGATGCGCCGCAGACCCGGTTCGCTCCTTGGGATCCCATCCGTCGCGACCAAGTGGTCACCATGATCGTGCGCGGGGCGGCCCGTGTCTCCCCCGGGTTGCTGAAGGAGCCACCGGCCGGCCATCGATCGCCGTTCGACGGGGTCGGCGCGCCTCACGGGGAGAACCTGCGCCTCGCCGAATACAACGGACTGCTTGATGGTCTGGACGGCCTCGACGCAGACTGGGGCCGGGCTCACGCCTCCCGCGGCGAGGCGGCCGAGTTGCTCTACAACCTGATGCTGAGATAGAGCGCCGGCGGCGGTCGACGGTATACTGGGCCGAAAACCGCCCGCCGGTGGGCGGGTCGGAGGAGGCCCTGATGCGACGTTGGATGCTGCCCATCGTACTGACGCCGGTATTGCTGCTCTTCCTTGCCGTGCCGGCGGCGGCCACGGATGACGACATACCCGGTGCCTCTCTGGCGGTGGGCGGTGGCGTCTCCCAGACCGTCAGCTCCGCGGACCCGAGCGACGTATACTCGGTGATCCTGACCGCCGGGCAGGAGGTGTACGTCCGCTGCGACCCGGGCAACAGCTACACGGGCGAGGGATTCATCCACCTGCTCGTCCCGGGCGCGCCCACCATAGACAGGCCGGAGGTCTGCGACGAAGTCAGTTTCGGACCCGTCAACGGCGGCACTCCTTACGTAGACAAACACGGAGGCTACTTCCACTACATCCCGCCGGTCACCGGCGTCTACTACCTGTGGGTCGAGTGGAGAACGGGCACGCTGGAGTATCACCTGTCGGTCGCTGGGAAGGAGCGGACGCTCAGCCTTGCGACGGACGCCGACGACCTGCCCGGGACGGCCGTCGGCCCGGGGACGGTGACCGGAGTCGTCTCCACTCTGGCCGATCCCATCGACGTGTACGCGGTCGGTCTCACTGCCGGGCAGGCCGCGTCTGTGCGACTGACGGCGGTGGCGACTCTCGAGGGCTATTTCGTGTCGACGGCCCGCGTGAGCCTGTTGGGTCCCGGCGCCACGTCGGTCGAGGAGTCATCGGGCGACGCCGTCGCGGGTCCACTGGAGACGACCAACCAGACGGCGGGTTCCGTCGTCCTTGAGTACACGCCGGCAACGAGCGGCACCTACTACGTGCTGGTCGAGGCCGGGCCTTTCGCCGGTTCTTCCGAGAGCGGCGGCGACTTCGGCAGCGACTTCGGCGGCGACTTCGGCAGCGACTTCGGCGGCGACTTCGGCAGCGACTTCGGCGGCGACTTCGGCAGCGACTTCGCCTATACCTTGACCACCTCGGGGAACGGCGAAGCCCCAGGTCGCGTTTTCTTCCCCGACGTGTCCTTCGCCCATCCGTACTATGCCGCGATCATGGAGCTGGCCGCTCAAGAGATCATCCTCGGCGGGAAGGACGGTGGCTTTCATCCCGACGCCCCCGTCACCCGCCAGCAGTTCGCCAAGATGATCGTGAAGACTCTGGGTCTACCCGTCACCGGAGCCGAGATCTGCCCGTTCAACGACGTCGCGGTCCAGACGGGCGCCGATCCCTTCTATCCGTCGAAATACGTAGCGGTATGCGCTCGGGAAGGGATCACCACCGGGAAGCCCGCCGGGAAGAGCGTCACGATCTTCGACGCCCTGAAGTACATCACGCGCGAACAACTGGTCACCATGGTGGCGCGGGCGGCCGGTCCGGCCGATGTCCCCGACGACTACGAGGCGCCGTTCGGTGCCGACGGCTTTTCGCTATCCGAGCATCACAGGAACGCCCGTGCTGCCGCCTATGCCGGGCTTCTCGACGGACTGCAGGGGCTGGGTCCCTCATACGATTTCTCCGCTCCGTCCTCGCGGGGAGAGTGCGCGCAGATCCTCTACAATCTCTCTCGGAGGTAACAGGGAACGGGTCGCACCGCCCGGCGTGCAGCCGGAGCGGCGGCTCTTCCGAATCTCTTCCGAGCCGGACCTCCTATCGCCTCCTATCGAGCTCTCAGAGCGGCGCCAGAGCCTGGTCGAGGTCGGCGATGAGGTCGGCTGCATCCTCCAACCCTACCGACAGGCGGAACACCCCGTCACCCGCGAAGGCCCGGTACGACCTTTCCTGCTCAGGAGTCAGGTGGAACGACGACCGCAGCAGGTCGTCGGTCGAGAGATAGCAGACAAGGCTGCGGTTGTGTCCCAACGACACGGCGTAGTGGATGAGCTGGAGCCGGTCGGAGAGCAGGCGGGCGGCAGCGGCTCCATCCTGGACTTGGAACGTCAACATGCCGGAGAAGTTCTGCATCTGGCGCCGCGCCAGCTCATGCTGGGGATGCGAAGGCAGCCCGGGGTAGACGACCCGCGTGATCTTGGGGTGTCCTTCGAGGTGCTTCGCGACTGCGAGGGCGGTCTCCTGGTGGGCGGCCATCCGGAGCGGTAGGGTGGCCAGTCCCCGCATGATCAGCCAGGCGTTGAACGGGCTGATGATGCCTCCCATGTGGATGGCCATAGTCCGCAGCTTGTTCAACTCCTCCCCTCGGCCGATGACGGCGCCGCCGATGGCATCGCCGTGTCCGCATATGTACTTGGTCAAGGACTGGACGACGTAGTCCGCGCCGAGTTCGACCGGCCGCAACCCGATCGGGGTGGCGAAAGTGGAGTCGACGGAGACGGGAACGCCGGCCTCGTGGGCGATCTTGACCACCGCCTCGACATCCGTGAGCCGCAGTAGGGGATTGACCGGCGTCTCCAGATACACCAAGCGGGTTTCAGGCCGGAGAGCGGCGCGTACGTTCTCCGGATCGGAGGTATCGACACGGGTCACAGCGATCCCGAGGTTAGGCAGTTTCTGGTTCGCGAATTCGGAGGCGGCGGCATAGGTGACGTCACTCATCACCAGGTGATCGCCTCCCTTGAGCGTCGTCAGGAAAAGGGCGGCGATCGCCGCCACTCCGCTCCCGAAGGCCACTGCTTCTTCAGCGCCTTCCAGCACGGCCAGCTTGCGTTCCAGCTGCCGGATGGTGGGATTGCCCCAGCGCGTGTATGTGAAGGGGGTCTCGTCATTGATCTCGTCGGCCGAGAAGGGCACGCTCGGGTCGATGACGAACGTGGTCGACATGACGATGTCGGGCGCCGAAGCACCCGTGAGGGCGTGGGCGGGGGTGCCTGCGTGGACGGCCGCGGTTCTCACGCCCACCTTGCGTAGGTCGTCCGCGGGATTCGGTTCATAGAGACGACGCGACTTCTTCACTTGATCTCCCAGGGGTCCGGTGCTGATCCGGTAAGCTGCTGCCTCATTGTGCCACACGGAGGCACGGGGGCGTGCGGAGACGTTGTACTACCTGCCCGGAGTCTGGCATCCTGGGAAGCGAATAGCTACGCGACGTGAAGGATGGATCACGATGACAGTGACGACCGGCAAGCGCGCCCTTGTCCAACTACTCCGCGGTGAAGGCGTGGAGTACGTGTTCGGCATCCCGGGGGCGACGGAGATCCACTTCATGGACGCTCTCGAGGAAGCTCCCGAGATCCGGTACGTGTTGGGGCTCCAGGAGACCGTCTGCGCCGGCATGGCCGAGGGATATGCGCGGGCGACGGGCAGGCCCGGGCTCCTCAACCTGCATACCGGTCCCGGCCTGGCCGCGGCCACTCCTATGCTGTACAACGCCAAGGCGGGAGCGGTCCCGCTGGTGGTCACCGTTGGTCAGAACGACACCCGTCTCCTGCAGCGCGACCCTCACCTGAGCGGCGATATCCTGGGCATGGGCAGGCCCCATACCAAGTGGAGCACGGAGCTCGTACACGCGGAAGACCTCCCCTTGGTGATCCGGCGCGCCTTCAAGATGGCTCTGCAGCCCCCCATGGGACCGGTGCTGGTCTCCATCCCGACCGATGTGCTGCAACAGGAACTCGACTTCACGCACGTTCCCAGGACGGTCGTGTACCCGCATCTGCGGCCGGATACCGCGGCCTTGACGCGGGCGGTAGAGATCCTGACCGCCGCCGAACGGCCTCTTCTCCTTGTGGAGAGCGGGGTGGCGCGGTGCGAGGCTGTGGACGAGGCGGTCAGATTCGCGGAGTTGACCGGTTGCCGGGTATATCAGAACTGGATGGCCGATGTGAACTTTCCGGCCGGGCACCCGCAGTACCTGGGCGATCTCGATGTGAACGCCCCCGCGATCGCCGAGGTCCTAAAGGACGTCGACGTGCTTGTTGGCATAGGCTGCTCTCTCTTCGCGGAGGGCTTCTTCAATCCGGCACTGCCGTCGCTTGCAGGCATCAAGGTCATCCACATCGACGACGATCCCTGGGAGATCGGCAAGAACCTCCCCACCGACTGCGGCATCCAAGGCGACATCAAGACGGTGCTGGCCGAGCTGAACGCGGCTTTGGACGCGGCCCTGCCTGCTCAGGCTCGCCAACAGGCGCAACGACGCGCCGCGGAGGCGGCCGAGGAGAAGGCTGAGGCCCGGGCCGCGGCTCAGGCCCGCTGGGCGGCGGAGCACGATGTCGTTCCCATCTCGGCGTCCCGGCTCATGACCGAGATCGCCGCTGTCATGACGCCCGAGACCGTCATCGTGGACGATTGCTGGACGTCGTCCGGCGTCCTCCGCCAGATTCTCGAGCCCAACAAGCCCAAGAGCTACTTCAGAGCGCGTAAAGGGGGCAGCATCGGCTGGGGGCTCCCCGGGGCACTGGGGGTCAAGCTGGGCATGCCCGATAAGGAGGTGATCGCCGTGTCGGGCGATGGGAGCGCCGCCTGGTCGATGCAGAGTCTCTGGACGGCCGCCCGATACGATATCCCCGTGACGTTCGTCATCACCAACAACGCCACCTACGGCCAGGTGAAGGTGGTCCGCAGGCTGGTGCTCGGGGACTACCCGCTCCGCGAGAAACACGAAGGCATGGAGCTCGACCGCCCGGTGATGGACTTCAGCCTGCTGGCGAAGTCCCTGGGGGTGGAGAGCGAGCGGGTGGCCGACCCGGACCGGCTTGGAGCCGCGTTGCGACGGGCCGTCGGTTCCGGAGAAGCCCGGCTTGTGGAGGTCATGATCGGCTGGTGACTCGAAGGGAGTATCCTCTGCGGGCTCCCGGGTGGACCGGGGCAGAAGGCAGGGTCGGGGCAGAAGGCGGGCCGGGGCAGAAGGTGGGGAAAGGGATGTTCGCATCAGGTCGACGGCCGTTGGACCGGGACGGATTACGTTTGAAGCTGCGAGGCACGTGTGCGTCGCTCGATGGCGTGTCTGTGGCGCCCGCCGACGTGTCTGGGGCGCCGGATCCCGGGAAGCAGGTGAACGCCGCGTCGGAAGCGTCCGCGGGTGTCCCGGTGGGCGTCCCGGGGCATGTCCCGGCGGGTGTCCCGGCGGCCGTCTTGATCGGAGTGGTGCCACATCCCGAGGGACCGGGCATCATCCTGACCGAGCGCACCGCTCATCTTGCCAACCATGCGGCCGAGATCAGCCTCCCCGGCGGTAGAGTGGAAGCGAGCGACAGAGGGCCGGCCGCCGCGGCCCTTCGGGAGGCCTTCGAGGAGATAGGCCTGGACCCGGGGAAGGTCGAACTCCTGGGGTGTCTTTCGCCCCATCCGACCGTCTCGGGCTTTCAAGTGCATCCCTTCGTCGGCTGGATCGAACCGCCCGTCGTCCTCACTCCCGATAGGCGGGAGGTGGCCGACATCTTCGAGGTGCCGCTCGACTTCATCTTGGATTCGGCTAATCATCAGCGCGACTCCCTGACGGTCGACGGCGTGAGTCGCGAGTTCTACGTCCTGTCCTATCCCGGCCACCGTATCTGGGGAGCGACCGCCGGGATATTGGTCAGCCTGGCGAAGACCCTCACCTCCTGAGAGCCGGTTGAGAGAGCCGCTCCCGTTGTTGAAGGTAGATCGCATGTTGAGAAGGATGCTCGTCCCCGCGGTGATACTGCTACTGCCTGTTCTTGCTTTAGCCGGGTGCGGCGACAACCAGGTCTCGCCGGTGACCGCCACCATCGCCGTCGGCGGGGATGTGGCTCCGTCCACGGTGGCCACGAACGTTGTCACGACCGCGAGCACGGCTTCCGGGGCCGCTCCCAGCACCACGATCATCGCACCCGGGGACCTGCAGCCCATCGTGGTACCCACTTTGCCGGCGGAGATCCCAGGCTACACGGAGCTCGATCCCGCGACCGGGCTACACGTTACCGGCGAACCTCAGGTGGTCGATCGGGAAAGCTACCGTCTCAAGGTCACGGGCAAGGTGGCCAAGCCCCTGAGCCTCACGTACGACGAACTGCGTCTGCTGCCCAAGATGACGGCTTCGTCGACTCTGGTGTGCGTCGGCTTCTTCTCTGACACCACCACTTGGTCGGGTGTGCCACTCGCGACGATCTTAGGGATGGCCGGCGTGCAACCCCAAGCGGAGCGGATCAAGATGGTGTCGGCCGACGGGTACTCGAGCACCATCGACCTGGAGAGGGCTCTCGTCCCCGAGAATCTCCTCGCCTACGAGTGGATGGGCGGACCGCTGCCGGTGTTGCATGGGTTCCCGGTGCGCGCCGTGCTTCCTTACGAGGACGGCAACTACTGGGTCAAGTGGCTGCTGGAGATCGTCATCGAGTAGCAACTCGTTTCAAAATGAAGCCGCGGCCGCCGAGTGCGCGCCGGACGGCGCGATAGCGAGTTCTCAGAGACGGGCGGCCCTGTCGCCCCGGGCATGTGCGACCGCCGGCCGTCGTCTTCGAGGCCTTGGGCACCCGCGTACCGGGTCACGAAGCCTTGTTCTTGCCACCTCGGACCAAGCGGAGGATGCCAAGCAGGACGAGGGCCCCGGCGACGGCCACTCCGAAGCTGCGCCAGTCCCACCCGGTGACGCCTACCTCGCCGAACAGATTGGCGATGAGCCCCCCGAGGAACGCTCCTACGAGACCG
>JAJFUK010000056.1 GCA_021372435.1 Actinomycetes bacterium
TTTGACATCACGTTCGACGAGGAGACGGAGCTTACCGGCTACATGAAGCTGCGCCTGTGGGTCGAGGCTGAAGACAACGACGACATGGATCTGTTCGTCACCGTGCAGAAGCTCGATCCCAAGGGCAAGTGGCTGCCCTACAGCGTCATAGGCAGGCCTCATCCGGGTTGCCCGGGCAAGTTGCGTGTCTCGTTACGCGAGGTCGACGAGACGCATCCCTATCACAGTGAGTTCCAACCCTGGCATCCCTTCAAGAACCCGCAGAAGCTCAAACCCGGCGAAATCGTTCCCGTGGAGATCGAGATCTACCCCTCCAGTCGTATGTGGCATGCGGGCGAGCAGCTGCGTGTCGAGGTCATGGGCCACTACGAACGCATAGACTGGTTCGAGCCGTTCGACTGGAACACGATCAACAAAGGCACTCACGTCATTCATACAGGCGGCAAGTACGACTCGTATCTGCTGGTGCCGTACGTCCCGCCCAAGTACGTCGCGGGCGCCACGGTCTATAGATAGAGCCGGCTGAGAGCCCGCCGTTCGGCGGCAGCTGGGCGGCGTGCGGGGCGGCTACACTGGATCGCAAGCGCCCATATACCTTTGCAGGAGTGAGTCCCAACCAAGTAGGAGGACGGCATCATGAGAAAAGTCGATCTAGAAACGCACTTTGCCACGCAGGGCTGGGTCGACGCCCTTTTCGACAACTTCCAGAAGGACGAGTACCCCCGCTTTGAGCGAGACAGGGAGAGCGGAAATCTCCGCCTTTGCTACCGTCCGGGCGCATGCGAGCCGTGCGGAGACGCCGTGGTCGCCAAACTCCTCGATCTGGGCGAGGGGCGGCTCGACCAGATGGACGCGGCCGGTATCGATCTGGCTGTCATATCGCTCACAGCCCCCGGCGTAGAGCAATTCGAACCTGCTTTGGCCATCAAGCTCGCTCGCGAAGCGAACGATGCACTTGCAGAAGCGATCGACAAACACCCGGATCGCTACCAGGGATTCGCCGCCCTGCCAACTCAAGAACCGGCCGCGGCTGCAGCAGAGTTGGAGCGAGCTGTTAGAGAACTGGGACTCAGAGGCTGGAAGACGCACTGCAACTATGGGGATTCCTACCTCGATGACAAGAGATATTGGCCCGTTCTGGCTAAAGCCGAGGAATTGGGAATCACCATCTACCTGCACCCAACCGTCCCCAACATCCCGGAGTACTGGACCTACGGCATCGCGCTGGCAGGGGCGCCGTTTGGTTTTGGCGAGGCGACCGCTTTGGCAATGATGCGCCTGGTTCTAAGCGGTGCCTTTGACGCCTTCCCTAGACTTCAGATAATCCTTGGCCATTACGGCGAAGGCCTGCCGTTCCAGATGCATCGGATCGACTGGGCCTTCCGACGGCCCCATGTCAAGTCGGATAAGCAGGCTCTGGTGGCACTGAAGAAGGTCCCAAGTCAGTACCTGCGCGACAACATGACCGTTACTACCAGCGGGAACTACCTCCCGGCCGCTTTCAAGTGCACTCGCGAGGCCCTCGGCATGGATAAGATCATGCTGGGCACTGATCATCCCTATGAGGACATGACCGAGTGCGTGGACTTTCTCGAGAGCCTGGCCCTATCGGCGGACGAGAAGACAATGCTTTATAGCGCGAATGCGGAACGGTTGGGTATCGTGGACTAGTACGTTGTTGATCTGACAGAAAGAGACAAGGGGGCGCAAAAGACCCCGGCGGACAAGGCAATGACGGCAAGTGCGCCCGGATGCCGGCCCGCAAGCCCATCAATACCCAACCCCGACCGTGAGTCCAGCCGCTCCTCCAAGGCCGGCGCTGAGAGTGCCGGAGCAGAGGGTGCGCTGAAGCGGGCCTGGCCTGCTGACACGCACCCTCCGGCATCGGACCCACCCGGCCTAGATACAGAGCTCCATCCTCTGCTCGGGATCATAGCCGACCGGCGGCCGGGTATTCGGAGGCGGGGGATTCTTCATGCCGATCCGGAAGTACTCGCCGGTATCCCTTCGTTTCCAGCCGATCCGCTGATTCAGGGGGTGCTCCATCCTGATGGCCCCCGGCACAGGGCAGTGTCCTACGCAACAACCGCCGAACCAGCATTCGTCGGGATACATGACGATCGGCGGCCTCCCTGTCTCAGGATTCGGCAGTAGCACGTCCGTCCGGCATACGTCCACACATGTGTTGCAGCCGGTGCAGAGTTCCGCATCGATGAATATCGCCTGGTTCGGCGCCGGTGGATTGGGCACCATCTGGGGTTCGGTGTACATGCCTCTACACTCCTTCAAGTCGGCCGGGGCAGGTCGGGCCCCCGGGCCTATGGGCCGCAGTGCTCCCGGTAGTTGTCTTCGAAAGAAGACGCATACGGCGCTTTCAGATAGTAGTCGACCGGGTGCTCCCCGACTTTCATCTCGCCCTCCTCGAGCCTGAGAGTGACCAGCTTGGTCCATTCCGGCGGGTCCATTTGCGGATAGTCCAGCCGGTTGAAGCCCAGGGCCTTGCTGCTGGCTTTTCGCTCCAGCGAAGCCCGCAGGATCACTTCCGCCGCCGTCAGACGCGAATAGCACTCGAGGACGCGGGCCAGCTCATGCGGATTCCGGGCGTAGGCTCTGGCCGCTTCACTTTCTCTGATGCTGTCGAGCCACTGCAGCCCCATCCCGAGGGTCTCCTCATTCTTGTACTCGCCGCAATAGTCCTGCATGATGCGGGCGAGACCGGCTCGCAGCTCCTTCCAGCCTATGCCCTCGGAGCGGGTGACCGGAGCATAGACCCGGGCCTTCTCCCTCTCTATCTGCTCCCTACTTACCGGCAGCCACTCGATGGTATCCGCGTAAGCCACGGCCTTCCTTGCGGCGTACCGGCCGGTGCTGGCCGATCCGGCATGATTGCCCCCGGCATAACCCGCCGTCCCGGCTACATAGAGGCCTTCTAGATTGGTCTTGAGATCCCAGTCGAAGAACACTCCTCCACCCCCGGGGCCTTCCCGCCACTGACGGGGACCCATGGTGTTCCAGTATGGATAGAAGAAGTAGCGGTCGGGGGGCATGACGTTGGTCTGCAGCATGTCCTTGTCCGGGTCGAACCCGGCCTTCCCGTAGGTGGTGTAGATGATATGCGACTTGCCTTCATGGCCCACCATCAGCCCCCATATCGCCCGCCTCTCATGCGGCGGCATGGAGGGCAGATCGGCGTACAGCGGTAAAACGTATTCGCCCCTCTTGATGCGTTCAGGCAGATCGGGGATGAGCCGAGGGCTGCGGATCTCATAGGGGAGATCGGGGCCGTTGAAGAAGGCCTTCTGACCAGGGGCATCATGGTAGCGCTCCGACACCGTTGTCAGGAGCCTACCATCCCGGTCGACCCAGGGGATCTCTTTGCCGTTGGCATCGACCATCGTGCACGCGTACCAGGTGTTGTGAGCATTGCCGGTGCCGTACATCGGGTAGGCGAACCCTCCCGACACCGGCATCGGTGAGGCCTTCTCCATGAGAGTCAGCTCGACTCCCGCCTGCCAGGCCATGGCCGTCCCGTCGGCGGTGTCGTTGGGGTCGCCGTGCGATGACGCGGCGCCGTTGAGTTCGGTGGAGAAGATCCACATCCCGGCCGTCACCCCCGTCGTGAGTATGGTGGCCTTGGCCTTGAAGATGTAGAACTCGCCGGTCCGTACGCTCACCCCGGTGGCCCCGATCACCCGGCCGCCCTGCCTGCCGCCCTCGGTAAGCAGGCTGGTCACGGTCACGAAGTCGTGTATCTGCACTCCCAGCCGTTTCATCTCGTTGTAGTAGGCGACCTTGATGCCCGCCCCACCGTTGACGCGGATGCAATGCCTGGCATCGTAGTCATAGGCGAACATCAACTTGGTCTTCTCATCCCTGAATTCGGCCCCCTTGAACTCGTCATCGACGTCTCTGACCTTGACGCCCCACTCTTCCACGTCGAGGAGGGCGTCGTAGCTTTCCTTGAACAGGATGTAGCTGGTGATCCCGTTCCCGAATTCCCAATGCAGCAGGTAGTCGCCGTACAAGGTCATCTCGATCATTTCTTCAGGAGAGACGGTGGAACAGGGATTCGTACAAGCCCCATGCCAGTGGTCGACTCCTGCTCCCCCGCTGCCACTCCTGATGACGGGGCCCTTATCGACCACCACTACTCGGGCCCCTCGTTTGGCCGCACTTACGGCTGCGTGGCATCCGGCGACTCCCCCGCCCAGGATCAGGACGTCGGCCTCGACGTCGTTCTCTTTCCCGTACACTACCGGATACGGGTATTCGGCTGCACCACCCACAACTCTCACCTCTCAGTCTCACATTGACGATAGGCGGCTTGATCCTCTCGCACTCGTCGACAACCAGCGGGATGCGCCATCACGCGCATACCCCGCTACCTCCAGGGCATCAGCGGCAGCACCTTCTTCTCAGGCGATACATAGATGGCCGTTTGCGGACAGTCTTGCTCGCAATAGAGGCAGAGCATGCAGTCATCCACATAGCTGATGACGGCCCGGCTGCCGCAGGTCATGCACCGCTGGACCTCCAAGTCCGCCGTGTCTTCGTCGAAGCCCAGCTTGACCTCCTTGAAGTTCCCGGCCCGTTGGCCCGCGGCCAGCACGGGGGCTGCGTTCCGTGCAACGCTTTCTACACCCTCCTTGGGCGGTCTCTTGACTCTCTTCGGAAGGAGGCGTCTCCCCCCTTTCAGGTCCTGTTTCTTCAAGCAGCGATCGATGGAGGTCGAAGCCCTCCTGCCGGCGGCCACGGCCTCGACCACGGACGCCGGCCCGGAGACGACGTCCCCGCCGGCGAAGACGCCGGGGCACGTCGTCTCGAGCGTGACCGGGTCGACCTGGATGGTGCCGCCGGCGGTGGTCTTCAGCTTCTCAGGAATCGAGGCCGGGTCGACGGTCTGGCCGACAGCCAGGATGACCGCATCGGCCCCGATCGTCTTTGTCAGGCGCTCGTCGTAGGTGGGCCGGAAGCGGCCGCGGCCGTCGTAGACACACGTGCAACGAACCAGCTCTACGCCGGCCGCCTCGCCTCCGGCGCCGAGGATCCTCTTCGGTCCCCAGCCGTCGTAGATGCGGACACCCTCCTCGACGGCCTGGTCGATCTCCTCCTTGAAGGCCGGCATCGTACCCACCGATTCCAGACAGACCATCTCAACGCTCTCGGCGCCCAGACGCAGAGCGGTGAGAGCCACGTCGACGGCAACGTTGCCACCGCCGATGACCACGACCCTACCCTTGACGCCGGTCACCCGCTTCAGGTTGACACCGGCTAAGAAGTCCAATCCCCACGACACTCCGCCCAAGCCGACACCGTCGATCTCCAGCCGGCGGCTCGATTGGTTCCCCACGGCATAGAAGACGGCGGCGTACTCCTTCTGGACCGCCTCGAGAGTGACATCCCGGCCGACGGCGATCCCGCTCTTGAACTCGACACCCATGCGGCCGATGTAGCCCAGCTGGGTATCGAGCACGGTCCGCGGCAGTCTGTATTCAGGTATGCCCAGCCGCAGCATCCCGCCCAGCACCGGTCTTGCCTCGAAGACGGTGACGGGGTAGCCCATGCGGGAGAGGAAGTACGCACACGCCAGGCCGGCCGGGCCGGAGCCGACGACGGCCACCTTGGCGGCATAAACCTGGGGCACCGGCTCGGCCTTCTCATCCAGCCAACGATCGGCCACGAACCGCTCGAGGGCGTTGATGTTCACCGCCTCGTCGACTTCGTTGCGAGAACACTCGGACTCACACGGATGAGGGCAGACCCGGCCGGTGATCGCCGGAAGCGGCAACGCGTCCCTGAGGACCTCCATGGCTTCTTCGATCATCCCGTCCCTCAGCAGATACAGATAGCTCCGCATGTCCACCCCTGCCGGGCAGGCCCTCCGGCACGAGGGGTACTCTCCTTTGTCTGCCGCCAAGGTATCCAGCCGGATGACATCCAGCGGGCAGGCGGTCACGCATATCCCACAACCGTTGCACAGCTCGCGGTCGACCAACTCAATGGACATCGTCGGCACCCCCCGAGGACGACTCTCGCTCTTCCATGGGAAGCATCGCGGGATATTTCTCTTCATAGGACTTGGTGAGATCCGGCCACCACTCCTCAGGCACCGGCTCTGTGTAGAGTTTCATGCCGCCCTCTTCATCCCTCAGCTTCACCCAGACCAGCCAGGTGGGATCTTCCCGGCGGGGGTAGTCCTCCCTGAAGTGGTCGCCCCGGCTCTCGGTGCGAAAGAGGGACGCTTTGAGCCGCATCTCTGCGCCAAGGGCCATGTTCCGGGTCTCGTGGGCCAGCCTCCATTCATGGGGATCCGCGGCCATCAACCTGGGAACCAGATGACGGTTGACGAACTCGGCGATGCTGATCGCCGCCCGCAGCCGGTCGCCATGCTTGACCCCGAGATAGAAGTAGGGCACGGTGATGCTCTGGACTATCTGGGTGACCCATGCCGGTCCGAACCCACCTGTGCGCTCGAGCGGCGCCCGGACCAGACTCTTCGCCCTTTGGAGTTCAGCCGCATCGGCCACCACCTTGGCGGCCCTCGAGGCGTACTCCCCAGCGGCCGAGCCGGCCCGGGCGCCTGTGACCATGGCATGGTTCATGGCGAACCCCATACCGGCGTACATGGCACCCGAGCCCCTTGTGGCGCAGGCGTTGCCGGCGGCGTAAAGCCCGGGGAGGCCGGTGGCACAGTGAGTATCGACCGGCCAGATACCGGTCCCCGCGAAGAGCGAGCCCGGAGCCACTCTTGACGAAGGCCACCTGATCTTGCCTCCTCGGAACACATCCAGGCCGATCTTGTCCGCCTGAGCCCAGGCCACTTCTATCCTCTTGAAGTACTCGCGGAGCCATTCCCACTTCTTCGGCGGGATCTCCTCAGTATCGAAGTAGAGCGGAGCGCGTCCACAATGAGCTTCCCAAGCGGGCATGATCACCGGCCCCCCTTCCGCGTTCAGCGTGGGCCGTGTGTACCACCCCGAGAAGCCGCCGCCCAGCGCGAAGGGATGGCTGTACGAGCTCTCGATGATCTCCCCCGAGAACTCCTCACGCCTCCCGGCCCTCTGCCGTTGTTCGATCTCCCGCCGGCTATAGGTCACGCCGCCGGCGAACTCCTTGCCCGTTATCTCGGCGCCCGCGCGGTAAGCCATGGCCTCGCCGTCCCCAGTCCAAAAATGAGTGGGGTACGTCTCGCTCTTGAAGTTGGCGGCACCGGTCGCTATCACGGTGGCTTTGGATTCGATGACGAACAGCCTTCCGCCGCGGACATGGAAGCCGACGGCCCCCACCACGGCACCACTTTGCTTCAGCAACTCGACCATCATGATGTTGTCCAGGACCCTCACGCCTCGCTCGAGCGCCACCCTTCGCAGGGTCGGCGCGTACTTCCTGGCCCGCATCGTGATGTCTTGATAGGCGCTGGGCGGTGCCCCCACGGCGCTCGTATCCCACCCGTACAGCTCGCCGTTCTTCTCGTAGAACTGGACCCCCCAGGACACGAGGTCGTTGTATCTGTCCTCCGCTTCCATCAGACAGACCTCGTCCCACTCCCGGTTGTTCAGGTACTCACAACGTTTGCTGATGATGTCCAGCCATTCCGCGAGCTTGTGCCCCCGGCTCTCCCTGAAGAAGAGGACGTCACCTTCGGCATAGTGTGTCGAGCCCGCCTTGCCGACGTAGGCCTTGTCGGTCAAAGTCACGTCGAGACCCCTTTCTCTGGCCTTGATGGCGGCGAACAGCCCGGCCATGCCTCCCCCGATCACCAGAACGTCGGTGACGATGTGACGTTCAGTGTCCCAGCCGCTCATGACCGCGCCCCCCTGGTCACGTGGACCTCTCATCCGGTCTTTCGACCATGATGCAGGCCACCTGGTGATTCGGGTCTATCTCCTTCAGCACCGGGGATACCCTGGAGCACTCCGGCACGGCCACCGGGCAGCGCTGGTGAAAAGTGCAGCCCGAAGGCGGATTCAGCGGGCTGGGCACTTCCCCCGTCAGAACGATCCGTTCCCGGGTCTCTTCTACGAAGGGATCCGGCACAGGCACCGCCGAAAGCAGAGCCTTCGTATAGGGATGCCGGGGGTTATCGCACAACTCACCAGGCGTAGCCGTCTCGACCACGTGCCCGAGATACATCACCGCGATCCTGTCGCTCACGTGCTTGACGACCGCCAGGTCATGGGCAATGAACACGTACGACAGGTCGACGAACTCCTTCTGCAGCGCTTTCAGCAGGTTGATCACCTGCGCTTGGATGGACACATCCAGAGCGGACACGGGTTCGTCGCAGATGATCAGCGACGGATTACACGCCAACGCCCGGGCGATGCCTATGCGCTGCCTCTGGCCGCCACTGAATTCGTGAGGGAACCTGCCACCCATGCACGGATCCAGTCCGACGATGCCCATGAGCTCATCCACCCGGGCTCTGCGTTCTTGTTTGCTCTTGAACACCTTGTGCGCGACCAACGGCTCGCCGATGATGCTCGCTGCGCTCTGCCGTGGATCGAGAGACCCGTAGGGGTCCTGAAAGATGTAGGCCATCTTCCGACGAACAGGTTTCAGCTTCCTCTCGGGAAGATCGGTGATGTCCGTCCCTTCGAAGATGACGCGTCCTGCCGTGGGTCTGTAGACGCGAATGATCGAGCGGGCGACGGTCGTCTTTCCGCAACCGCTCTCCCCCACCAGACCCAGAACCTCGCCCCTACGCACCCGCAGACTGACCCCGTCGACTGCCTTGATATCGGCGACCTTGCGCAACAGCAGGCCCCGTAGGACGGGAAAGTACACTTTGAGGTCCCTGACCTCCAGTACCCAGTCACCCGTGTAGGCGTCGTGGAGTGCCTCGTGATGCCGGTGTCCGGGCCGCTTCTTCACCCCGTCATCCCCGGTGGGTTCACGAAACAGCGGGTGTGATGGCCGTCTGCCACCGCCTGCAACTCGGGCCAGGGCTCCACCCGGCATCTGTCCACGGCATGCTCACAGCGAGGGAGGAATGCACACTGCCCGGGCAGCCTACCCAGGTTGGGCGGCAACCCCTTGATCGCCTCGAGTTCTCTGCCCTCGCGGTCGTCGATGCGGGGCACGCAGTTCAGCAGTCCCATGGTGTATGGGTGTCGAGGGCTGCGAAAGATGTCCTTGCACGTGCCGCTCTCCACGATCCGTCCCGCATACATGATGTATATCCTCTGGGCATAGCGGGCGACCACGCCGAGGTTATGGGTGACGATCACCAGTGCGCTGTGGAACTCTTCCACCAACGCCTTCATCAGTTCCAGCAGTTGAGCCTGGGTGGTGACGTCCAGAGCAGTGGTCGGCTCGTCCGCTATCACCAGCCTTGGGTTGCAGGACAACGCCATGGCGATCATCGCCCGTTGCCTCATCCCCCCGCTGAACTGATGGGGGTAATCACCCAGCCGGGTGTCGGCGCAGGGGATCCCCACCATGTCCAACAGCTCGGCGGCCCGCCGGTTGGCCGCGGATTTCCCCATCTTCAGGTGCAGCTCCAGCGTCTCTGTGAGCTGCCGGCCGATAGTGAGGACGGGGTTCAGTGAGGTCATCGGCTCCTGGAAGATCATGGCGATCTTCGCTCCGCGGATGGAGCGCATCTCCGGCCCATTGGCCTCGTACTTCATGAGATCGTCACCCTCGAAGATGATCTGGCCGGAGGTGATCTTGCCCGGCGGCGTGATCAAGCGCATCACCGACAGTTGCGTCACCGACTTACCGCAGCCGCTCTCCCCCACCACCCCGATGATCTCCTTCTCGTCGATGTGGTACGAGACATCGTCGACCGCCTTGATCAGACCGTCATCGGTGAGGAATTGTGTCCTCAAGTTCCTGACCTCTAAGAGGATGGCCATCCGCCTCTGCGCCCCCTACGCCTACAACGTCCCGCGGAGTCTGGGGTCAAGGGCGTCCCTGAGCCCGTCTCCGAACATGTTGAAACCGAAGACCGCCAGCATGATGAACACGCCGGGAGCAATCGACAGGACCGGATTGGTGAGCAGATACTTGTAGCCGTCCTTGATCATGCTTCCCCAGGCGGCAGCTGGGGCGTTGATTCCCGCGCCCAAGAAGCTCAATCCGGCTTCGGCCAGTATGGTGGCGCCCAAGCTGACCGTCATGATCACCAGACAGGGCGCGAAGGCGTTCGGGTAGATGTGCCGGAGCATGATGCGCCAGTTGCTCACCCCCATGGTCCGGCCCGCGAGGACATAGTCGTTCTCTTTGACGCTCATCGTCTGGGCGCACATCATGCGGCACTGCCCGGGAATGCCGCCTATCGCCAAGGCGATGATGACGTTCTTGATCCCGCCCCCAAGCACCGACGAGATGACCAGAGCCAAGACGATCATGGGTATCGACATCAGGGCGTCGATCAGGCGCATGATGACGTGTGACACCCAACCTCCGAAGAAGCCCGCGAGCAGGCCCAGCAGTTGCCCGATCACCGCGCCCAAGAGCACGGCGCCCAGAGCCACCACGAGCGAAGTCCGGGCCCCATACACGACCCGGCTGAGCGTGTCTCTCCCCACGGCGTCGGTGCCGAACCAGTGTTCGCTGCTCGGAGGGGCCAGCTTGTTCCCGATGTTGGTCTTGTACGGGTCGTAGGGGGCTATCAGCGGGCCGAAGATGGCCACCACGATCAGGGCGAGAACGATCACCAAGCCCACGACCGCAAGCTTCCGTCTCCAGAAGACCCGTACCAGCCGCCTCCACTCGGACCGCCTCGGCGGGACCTCCTCGATCGTGGCCACGTATTCAACCGTCGACGTCATGCGCTTCTCCGCCGTCCTCCAGATCACCAAGCTCCTCTAGATCACCAAACTCTACCTGTAGCTGTAGCGGATTCGGGGGTCCAACCACGCATACGCCATATCCACGACCAGGTTGGTCAGAACGATCACCACAGCCATCAGCAAGACCCCGCCCTGCACCACCGGGTAATCCCTCATCCCTATCCCATCCGCCATCATCCGGCCGATGCCGGGAATGTTGAACACGGTCTCCACCAACACCGCGCCGCCGAACATGAAGCTGACCTGCATACCCATGGTCGTGACAACAGGGATCAGGCCGTTCTTCACCATGTGCCGGATGACGATTACTCTCTCTGTAAGACCCTTGGACCACGCCGTACGGATGTAGTCCTGATGGGCGACTTCCAGCATGCTCGAGCGTGTCTGGCGCGTCTGGGCGGCCATGCCGAACACCGATAGACACAGCACCGGCCCGATCAACATCTTCAGATGCGTGACGAAATCGTCGAACGGCGAGGTATACCCGTAGGTCGGCAGCCAACCCAGCTTGTAGGCGAATATGTAGATAAACACGATCCCGACCCAGAAGTTCGGAAGGGTGATCCCGAGATTGGCACCCACACTCACCACGGTGTCCGACCACTTGCCCCTTCTAATGGCCGCGATCACCCCAAGGCCCAGTCCGCAGATGGTACTGATCAACAACGCCAAGACGGCAAGATTGAGAGTGACCGGGAGTCTGCGCTTCAACAAATCGATCACCGGCACCTGGTAGACGATCGACTCCCCTAAATCGCCTTTCAACAGGCTGCCGAGCCAATCGAAGTACTGGCCTATCAGTGGCTTGTCTAAGCCGTATACGTGTCTCAGCTCATCGAGTTCTTCCTGGGAGTAGTTGATGTAGTTCTCGCCCAACACCACCCAAAGGGGATCTCCCGGCAACACGTGCACCATCAAGAACACGAATATCGACGCCACGATGAGGACGACGATGCCCAGTAGGAGGCGGCGTATGATGTAAGTCGTCACCTAGACCACCCTGACAAGTGTAAGAACTGCCTCATGACGCGATCTGAGCCGGCAAGTGAGGACCGCAATATGTCCGTCGGCCGGCCTGCCGGCTCAGATCGCCCGACGGCCTGGACTCTCAGTCACAGACTGCCTATTCGCTGAGCCACGCTCTTTCGGGCAGGAATTCGGCAGTCACCACGGTGCAGAGGCCGAAATCGTGCACCTGAGGGGCCTTGGCGATGAGCCCGTACTTGCCCATGAAGGGCGCACACAGGCAGAAGTCGTCCACTGCCATCTTGTTCAGCTCCTCGTAGAGACGTTCGATCTCCACCGGATCGCTCGCGGCCAGCATCTGCCTATACACGATGTTGAATTCTTCGGGGGTCTTGATGTCGACGAACGCGGTCGCGTCCTCACTGAGGTTGGCCTTCAGAGTCGTGGAGTACCGCATCTCCAGCGGGTTGTAGGAGAGGCCCAAGACGATCAGCTCGTTCTTGAAACCTTGGGAGTTCTTCTGCTTGAAGGCCGGGAACTGCAGGGGATTGAGGGTGATGTTGACGCCGACCTCTGCAAGGTACTCCTGCATGATAGTGAAGAGCTCATCTTCGCTCTGGCCGGCCACGTAGCTCAGGATCGTGTCCCAGGGGGTCTCCGGCGTGATGCCGTTCTTCGACAGCAGTTGCTTGGCCTTCTCCACATCGTAGGGATGGCCCACGATGTCCGGGTTGTAGGCCATCATCCCTTCGATGGCCAGCTGGTTGGTGACAGGCATGAAGCCTGAGTACACCCCGTTCACGATGGTGGGCATGTCCAGAGCGTAGGCTATGCCCTCGCGGACCTCCTGTTTCGAGTAAGGGCACTCCGGGCTCCCGGTGTCTCCGGAGATCGCCCAGATGGCCTGCACGCGGTTGTCGATGGTATTGCCCGCCGCGGCAAGCTCTTGGGCAGCGCTCGCGCTGACATCGTAGAGCACGTGGCCCTCTCCGTTCTTGAATGCTGTGAGGGCGACCATCGGGTCGGCGATGAACCTGACCTCTACGGCGTCCAGATAGGGCAGCCCCTCTTGCCAGTAGTCCTCGAACTTCGTGAACTTGAGAGACACGTCAGGCTCGTAGCTCTCGAACTTGAAGGGCCCCGTCCCTACGGGATGGAGCGCGAACTCTTTCTCTCCCATCGCCTCATATGCCGTAGGAGAGACCATCTTGCCGGCGCTCGACGACGACAGACTCTGCACGAAGCGGGGGTCGTATTCCGAGAACGTGAGGCGGACAGTGTAGGGGTCGAGCACATCGATCGCCGTCACGGCGTCCAGGTCGTGCTTCGTGCTCTTCGTCCTATCCTGCCAATTACCGAGATTCCACTTGACGGCTTCAGCATTGAAGTCGGTCCCGTCCTGGAACTTGACTCCCTCTCTGAGGTGGAAGGTCAGGGTCTTGGCGGCCTCATCGACGTCCCAACTGGTGGCAAGTTGGGGGCACGGCTCCCCCTGCTCATCCAGGCCGACGAGGTTCTCCAGTGCGTACCGGCAGTGCTGCACGTCCGCGAAGCCGGTCGTGCCCCAGAATGCTCCGATGTTGCTCGGTACCTGCCTGTGGAGCACCACCAGGGTCCCGCCGTACTGGGGCGTCCCTTGACTCGGCGGTCCCTGCGGACACCCGAGGATGCTCCTGGGGACTTCGGCCGCCGCGGTAGTGGCCGGCCCGGCGCTGGTGGCCGGCCCGGAGCTGGTGGCCGGCCCGGCGCTGGTGGCCGGCCCGGCGCTGGTGGCCGGCCCGGCGCTGGTGGCACTCTCGTCTTCACCACACGCTGCCAGGACTGCTACCAGGACGATAGCCACAAGGCATCCAAGTAGAAGCAACAAACGTCTCGACTTCATCTCTCCTCCTCGTTGAATACCAGTGCCGGCCTGCTCTCGTTTTTCCCGATCCCGCGGCCCGCTCTCTTCATCGACGGCTTCCTCTCCCACTGATACCGTATGGACTACCCGAGGTTCCCGCCGCCGCCACTCAGTATTATTAGAACGCATGTTCTAGTAAATTGCAATGGAGTATACTGAAACCATGTCAACA
>JAJFUK010000061.1 GCA_021372435.1 Actinomycetes bacterium
CCGGGTGTGCACCCGGCGTGATGGTATTGGTTCGTGAGAGGAAAGGGGGAGTCGGGTGAGCCGCGGAGGTAGATGCACATGACAAAAGCCCTCGAGACCCAGGGCCTCAGGAAATCGTTCGGTGGGGTCTTGGTCATCGACGATCTTAGCATCAGCGTGGATACCGGTGAGGCGCTGGGCATCGTCGGTCCGAACGGGGCAGGCAAGACCACCTGGTTCAATCTGATCACCGGCGCCGTGCATGCCGATGCCGGCAAGGTGATCTTCGCGGGCAGGGACATCACCAGACTTCCCCGGCACGAGCGCTGCCGGTTGGGTATCGGGCGGACGTTCCAGATACCCAAACCCTTTTCGGGCATGACGGTGTTCGAGAACATACTGGTGGGAGCTACCCACGGCCGCAATATGCCGGAACGGTCGTCCTACGACCACTGTGTGAAGATCCTCGACATCACCGGACTCCATAAGAAGGTGAACGTGCTGGCCGGGTCGCTCACCCTTTTGGACCGCAAACGGCTCGAACTTGCCCGCGCCTTGGCCACCGATCCCAAGGTGCTCCTTCTGGACGAGATCGCGGGCGGCCTCACCGAGGCCGAGGTGGAGGAACTGATCGAAGAGATCAAGAAGCTGCGCGCCACCGGGGTGACCATCGTGTGGATCGAGCACATCGTCCACGCCCTCCTGGCGGTGGTGGACCGCATCGTCGTCATCAACTTCGGGCGCGAGCTGTGCCAGGGCGAGCCGCATCAGGTGATGAACAGCGCAGAGGTGCAGGCCTGCTACATGGGAGGGACGCCGGCATGAGTCTGCTCCAGATCGAGAACGCCAGCGTCTTCTACGAAGACTTCCAGGCCTTGTACGACATCAACATCACGGTCGAGGAGGGGGAGATCTTCGCCTGCATCGGTGCCAACGGCGCCGGCAAGAGCACCATGCTCAAGACCGTCGCTGGAGTGCTGGTGCCCAAAGTGGGCCGCATCCTCTTCGACGGCCGGCCGATTGACCACATGCCCCCCTACAAGCGGGTGGAGCTGGGCATTTCCTCGGTTCCCGAAGGCCGCCGGGTGTTCCCGAGCCTGACGGTACACGAGAACCTACTGATCGGGGCCTACCGCAACCGCAAGGGCCCCTGGACCACCGACGCGGTGTACGACCTGTTCCCGCTGTTACGGCCACTCAAGAAGCGCCAGGCCTCCGGGCTCTCCGGCGGGGAACAGCAGGCTCTGGCCATCGGCCGGGCCCTCATGGCAAACCCGCGGCTCATCCTCATGGATGAGGTGTCCTTGGGTCTCGCCCCGGTGGTCATCAAGAGGATCTACGAGGCGTTTCCCACCTTGCTGGAGAACGGCTGCACGATACTCGTGGTCGAGCAGGACGTCCAGCACGTGCTCACGGTAGCCACCCATGTGGCCTGCTTCCTCGAAGGGCGCATCGCTCTGCAGGGGGTCCCGAGTGAGCTCACGAACGAACAGATAACCGCGGCCTACTTCGGGGTATAGACATGGATTGGCTAAACGCAATCATCCAAGGCATCCTTCTGGGAGGTCTGTACTCCCTGTTCGCCGTGGGGCTCTCGCTCGTGTTCGGGACCATGCGGCTCACCAACCTCGCTCACGGTGACTTGACGGTCCTGCCCGCCTACATCGCCCTCATCATCGTGGGGAGCACGCCCCGCTTCAATCCTCTCTACGCGATCCCGATGGTCATGGTCATCATGTTCGTGTTCGGGTATCTGCTGCAGCGCGGCGTGCTCAATTTCGTCGTCAATTCAGGAGATATCGCCGGTGTCATCGTGACCTTCGGAATGTCGATCGTCATCATGAACGGCCTGCAGGAAGCCTTTACCGCCAACTCGCAGGGCCTCGACGCCGGGCAGATCGAGAACATGAGCATCACCCTCAGCGATCAACTGGCGATAGGATGGCTGCCTCTCATCATCTTCATCCTGGCGGTGGTCGTCATCGCCGCTCTGCAGCTATACATGAGCCGCACCAAGATGGGCCGGGCCTTCCGCGCGGTGTCCGACGACCAGGAGGCAGCCCGGCTCATGGGCATCAACACCAAGCATATCTGGGCCGTGGCCATGGGCGTGGCCCTCCTTATCGTCACCATCGGCGGCGTGATGATGGGCATCCGGACCACGTTCAACCCCCTGCTCGGCGCCGACCGTCTCATCTTCGCGTTCGAGGCGGTCATCATAGGGGGCATGGGCTCCAGTTGGGGAACGCTTCTCGGCGGCGTCGTCCTGGGCGTTGCCCAGTTGCTGGGAGCCCTGGTTTTCGGCCCTGCGTGGCAGATTCTCGCCGGCCATGTGGTCTTCGTGATCATCCTGGCCTTGAGACCTAGGGGATTCCTCGCGAAGACGGTGACGGCATGAAGACCACCACATCGACAGCGGCGGCTGAGACCCGCCCCTACTCCGTATGGGTCGCCAACCGCACGAACTTGATCATTCTCGGCATCGGGGTGCTGGTCCTGATCATCTTCATCGTGTTCCCCTTCTTCGACCTGACATCGTGGACGCGCAGGCTGGTCGAGTTCTTCTGTTACTTGGCCCTGGCGCAACTGTGGAACCTCATGTTGGGCTACGCCGGCCTCATCTCGGTGGGGCAGCAGGGTTACATCGGCATCGGCGCCTACACTCTGTGGCTGTTCTCCGACATCATCGGGATCAACCCCCTTATCAGCGTGATCTTCGCCGCGATAGGGGGCGTGATCATCGCCCTGCCGGCGGCAGCCCTCGTGTTCAGGCTCAAGGGTGGCTATCTGGCCATCGGGACCTGGGTGATCGCCGAGATCCTGCGGCTTATAGTGGCCAACATCAAGCGGACCGGCGGTGGTTCGGGGATCACGATCCAGGCGACGAGCCGGATGGCCCAGGACATGGGGGCCGAAGGCTGGATGCCTCTGGTGTACTGGTGGGCTCTTGCCTCGGCGGTGATCGCCATCGCGGTGACGTACCTGCTCCTGCGGTCACGTACCGGCCTGGCGCTGAAAGCCATGCGCGATAACGACCTTGCCGCTGAGAGCACCGGCGTCAACCTGTGGCGGACCAAGCTCTATACCTATCTCATCGCCGGGGCCGGTTGCGCCATGGTCGGGGCCATCGAGGCCATGTACTCGCTGCGTGTCCATCCGGGGTCGGCCTTCAGCGTCAACTGGACCGCCTACCTCATCTTCATCACGGTCATCGGCGGCATCGGTACCATCGAAGGTCCCGTCATCGGGACCATAATCTTCTACGTCCTGCGTGAGACGACCAGCCAGTACGGCACCTGGTACTTCATCGCGCTGGGCCTCCTCGCCATCGTGGTGACCATCTGGAGTCCGGCCGGCATCTACGGATGGGTCATTAAGAAGACCGGCTTCATGCTGTTCCCGCTGCAGCGCAAGCTGCGGTTCGCCCGAGAGGGTGAGACGCCGGCGCCGCTCGCGTCAGGCGGTGAAAAGGCCGTTGCATGACAAGTCGTCTCAGAATGGTCTCAGAATGAAGTATCGCCGGGCGATAGGCGAGGGACGAGTGGAAGACGGGGCGCAGAGAGCGGGCTCGCAGGGTCCGGATGCGAGCGTCGACGATGCAGCGCCGCCCTGTCTGGGCAAGGTGGCCGCGATCTCGTTCTGACAGCTGTTCCAAGATAGGCTTGTGTCGGGAAGGCCGGAGGAGGCCGCCGCTCCTGCGGCGGCCTCCTCCGGCCTCGTCGGCCTCGCCGCGGGCGCAAGAGCGGCCTCCGCGCGGCTTCAGCGCTCCGGCTCGTGTGGTTAAATACTCCCGTGTCGAGGTTTGGTGCCCGTGCAGTCCGGGCGGCCTCGCCCGGCGGGCCCAGGGGAGGTGTGGCTGATGCCGAATATCGGCGGTTGGGAAATCGCGATCGTCTTGGTGTTGATCCTCGTCATCTTCGGCCCCAAGAAGCTTCCTGAACTGGGGTCGTCGCTGGGGAAGTCGATTCGGGGCTTCAAGAAAGGCCTCAAGGAGGGCAAAGAAGAGGTGACGTCCACGGTCGCCGAGGTCAAGGACGCAGTGGGCGTGAGCGATATCAAGTCCACGGTCGCCGAAGTGCGTGAAGCGGCCGGCCTGGATGAGCTGAAGTCTACCGTCAAGGAAGTCCGCGACGCGGCCGGCATCGACGAGTTCAAGTCGGCGGTCAAAGAGGTCCGCGACGCCGCGAACGTGAACATCAAGGATGCACTATCGCTCAAGAGCGGCCCTGCCGAACCGGTGAAGACGCCGCCCAAGATCGAGTGAGCCGGTTGGGACCCAGTGGCCTGACGTGGCGCCCTTGATCTAAGGCACGATCATGCCCGGAGGTCGAGGCTTCGTCTATCTTGATATCGCCGAGGCGGTGCGGCGTCTCATCGTATCGGGCGAGGTGCGGCCCGGAGAACGTCTGCCCTCGGTGCGGGCGATGGCCCGGCGATGGGACTGCACGCCCAACACTGTGAGCCGCGCTTACTCCGTGCTCATCGACGAGGGCCTGGTGTCTGCCCACCGGGGCGGGGGTACGCGTGTGACCTCTCCGTCTGCCGATCTGGAGAGGGCCAGACCTCCCGAGTGGCGGTGGGCCGAGCTGGTCAATCGGGCGGAGGGCTACCTGCTGGAGGCGCTCAACCAAGGGCACAGCCCGGCTCACGCTGAGGCGGCCTTGGCGGCGGCCATCGCCCGTTGGGAGGAGATGCGCCGCAGGCCGGCACCCCGGGTACCGTCTTCAGCCGCAGGCGCCGCCGCTGAGGAAGCGGGCAGGCCGCCCCGGGTGCGGTTCTCCGGGAGCCATGACCTGGCCGTCGAGCTCCTGAGCCGTTCGCTCAGCGAACAGGAGCCCGCGGTGGAACTGACGACGGATTTCGTAGGCAGCCTGGGAGGGCTCATCGCCGTGGCCCGCGGCGAGGCCGACATCGCCGGATCGCACCTGTGGGATGAGGTCACAGGTACGTACAATGTGCCGTTCGTGCAGCGGGTGCTACCGAACCGAAGGATCGTGCTGCTCGGTCTGGCGCATCGCGTCCAGGGTCTCATCGTGCCCCCGGGGAATCCCCAGGGACTCTCCGTCATATCCGACCTGACGCGGCCCGGGGTGACCTTCATCAACCGCCAACCCGGTTCCGGGACCCGCGTGTGGTTGGATGTCACGCTCAAGGGCGCGGGGGTGGCGCCGGAGAACATCGCCGGCTACGAGCAGGAGGAGCCTACCCATCTGGGGGTGGCGAGGGCGGTGGCCGAGGGGCGGGCGACGGCCGGCCTGGGTATAAGCGCCGCGGCGACCGCCTACGGACTGGGCTTCGTCCCGGTAGGAAAGGAACGCTATGACCTGATCGTTCCGCTGGAGGTCTGGGACCTTCCTCCTTTGCGGACTCTGCGCTCTGTCGTCGCCTCGCCGGCATTTCGAGATGCAGTGGCGGCATTGGGGGGCTACGACGTGGCGGAGATGGGGACCGAGCACACGCTTGCCTGAACGGCGATACTCGCGGCCGTTCCGATGCTAGTCTTAGAGGGTGGAATGATCCCAAGGAGGAGCACTGTGACCACCTGCCTGACCAGAGAAGACGTCATCAACAAGATCGCCGAGCACGATGTCAAGTTCATCCGTCTGTGGTTCACGGATGTGCTCGGGTTCTTGAAAAGCCTCGCCATGACGCCTCGAGAGTTGGAAGCTTCGCTCTACGAAGGGACCGGGTTCGACGGGTCGTCCATCGAAGGCTTCGCCCGGATCCAGGAGTCGGACATGATCGCCATGCCCGATCCCTCCACGTTCGCCATCCTTCCGAACATGGCCGAGCACGAGCGTACCGCCTTCATGTTCTGCGACATCCTCGAACCCGACGGCCGGCCGTACGCGGGCGATCCCCGCTATGCACTCAAGCGGGTCTTGGCCAAAGCGGCCGGGCTCGGCTATACGATGTGCGTGGGGCCGGAGTTGGAGTACTTCTACTTCAAGGACAGCGCCCACACTGAGCTCCTCGACCGCGGCGGCTATTTCGATCTCACCTCCCTCGAACTCTCCACGAGCGTACGTCGCGAGACCGTCTCGGCCCTGGAGCAGGTGGGGATCGAAGTGGAGTACGCCCATCACGAGTGCGGGCCTTCTCAGCACGAGATCGACCTCCGCTACAAAGAAGCCCTCATCATGGCCGACTCTGTGATGACCTACCGCCTCCTGGTCAAGGAGGTGGCCGACCGTCACGGCATCCATGCCACCTTCATGCCTAAACCCATCTACGGCGAGGCCGGCTCGGGGATGCATGTGCACCAGTCTCTGTTCAAGGGGGAGAACAACGCCTTCTTCGATGCCGCCGACCCTTGGCACATGTCATCGACGTGCAAAGCCTACGTCGCCGGCCTGCTGTACCACGCGCGGGAGATGTGCCTGGTGACGAACCAGTGGGTCAACTCGTACAAACGCCTGGTGCCCGGCTATGAAGCGCCTATCTACTGCTGCTGGGCGCGGCGCAACCGCTCGGCGCTGGTGAGGGTACCCATGTACAAGCCCGGCAAGGAGCATGCCACCCGGGTCGAGATGCGCAACCCCGACCCGGCCGCCAATCCTTATCTGGCCTTCGCAGCGATGCTGGCCGCCGGTCTTGACGGCATCGAAAAAGGCCGGGAATTGCCCCCGGAGGCCACCGACAACATCTACGAGATGTCGGCCAAGGAAAGACACGCGGCCGGGATCAGGTCCCTGCCCGGCGACATCGAGGGGGCCATCATCGCCTTCGAGAACTCGGACTTCATGCGCGAGACCCTCGGGGAGCACATCTACCAGTACCTGATCCGCAACAAACGGGCGGAGTGGGACTCATACCGGGCGTTCGTGTCCTCGTGGGAGATCGATCGGTACCTGGAGATCCTGTAGGGAGGCACCGGCCGGGGCGACCGGCGGGAGGACGACACGACCATGGTATCTACCGGGACTGACTCCGGAGGCCCGCAGGGTCCGCTCTTCGTTATCGACGGCAACAACGTCGCCTACCGGGCCTTTTTCGCTCTGCCTGCAGATATAGCCACCTCGGACGGGTTTCCCACCAACGCACTGTACGGGTTCTGCCTGATGATCGTAAAGATCCTCACGGAGTATCGTCCGGCCTCCGTCGTGGTGGCGTGGGACTCCCGGGAGAAGACGTTCAGGCACGAGGAGTTCGAGGAGTACAAAGCGCAACGCAAACCCATGCCCGAGCTTCTCTCGGAGCAGTGGCCGTATTTCGTAGAACTGTGCTCGGCCTTCGGGTTCGTCAATCTGGCCGTCCCGGGCTATGAGGCCGACGATATCATCGCGACTCTTGCCCGCCAGGCCGAAGCCCAGGGTCGAGACATGGTGATCGTCACCGGCGACCGGGACGCTCTGCAACTGGCCGGCGGGCATGTGAAGATCATGGCCAACACCCGGGGCGTGACGGAGGTGAAGATCTACGACCCGGCCGCGGTGGAAGAACGGTTCGGCGTTCCTCCCCGGCTGATCCCCGATCTCATCGGTCTCAAGGGCGATACCTCCGACAACATCCCCGGCGTCCCCGGCATAGGGGAGAAGACCGCCGCTCAGCTACTGGCCCAGTTCGGGGGATTGGAGGAAGTACTCGCCCACGCGGACGAGGTCAGCGGTGCGAAGCGGAAAGAACTATTGCGCGAGCATCAGGACATGGCCCTACTGTCCAAGCGGCT
>JAJFUK010000067.1 GCA_021372435.1 Actinomycetes bacterium
CCCTCCACCACCAGACGCACCCCGCCGGCCAGCAGATGGGCGGCGTCACGGTCGTTGATCTCGTTCTGAGTGGCCGAGGGGAACGCGCAATCGGCTGCGTGCGACCAGAGAGGGTCGTAACCGAGGGTGGGGTCGATCGCCTTGTACACCGCTTCGGGATACTTGGAGGCATATTCGGAGATCCGCCCGCGCATGACGTTCTTGAGCCTCATCACGAAGGCGAGCTTCTCCCGGGTTATGCCGGCCTCATCGTAGATGTAGCCGGAACTGTCGGACAGCGTGACCGGCTTGGCGCCTAGGTCGAGCAGCTTCTCCACCGTATACTGAGCGACGTTGCCGCTGCCCGACACCAGACAGGTCTTGCCCGCAAGCGAGTCGTGCTTGGTCGCCAGGTATTCGGTCGCGATATAGACCACGCCGTACCCGGTGGCCTCGGGCCGGATGAGCGAGCCGCCCCAGGACACGCCCTTGCCGGTGAGCGCGCCCGTGAACTCGTTGTTCAGGCGCTTGTACTGGCCCCAGAGATACCCGATCTCCCGGCCGCCCACTCCGATGTCGCCGGCGGGGACGTCGGTGTCGGGGCCGATGTGGCGGAAGAGTTCGCACATGAAGCTCTGGCAGAAACGCATGACTTCGTTGTCGCTCTTGCCCTTGGGGTTGAAGTCGGACCCGCCCTTCGCTCCGCCCATGGGAAGCGTGGTGAGCGCGTTCTTGAAGGTCTGCTCGAAGGCCAGGAACTTGATGATGCTGAGGTTGACCGAAGGATGGAAACGCAACCCGCCCTTGTAAGGACCGATGGCCGAGTTCATCTGCACCCGAAAGCCGCGGTTGACCTGGATCTCACCCCTATCGTCCACCCAGGGGACCCGGAACATGATGACCCGCTCCGGCTCCACCAGTCGCTCCAGGATACGCCCCTGGCGATACTCCGAGTGGGCATCGAGGACCACCGACACCGATTCGAGCACTTCCTCCACGGCCTGATGGAACTCAGGTTGCCCGGCGTCCTTCGCTTGGACCAGATCGTTGCAGATCCATCGACAGTACTCGTTCACATGACCTCCCTCCCGGCCCGCTGAGACGGCGCCGGCTTAGAAGGCTGCTGAAAACCGAAGCCGCAGCCATCGGGCCACACGCCCAGGCCCAGAAGGCACCCGGCGTAGCGTCGCTTTTCAGCAGCCTATCAGACTCTTGCCGGAGGGAGTTTACTAGACCACGCCCTGGTCCATCATGGCATCAGCCACCTTAAGAAAGCCGGCGATGTTCGCGCCCACGGCGTAGTCGCCCGGCGACCCGAAGCGCTCCGCCGCCTCCAGGCAGGCTCGATGGATGCTCTGCATGATCTGACGCAACCGGCGGTCGACCTCCTCGCGGGTCCAGCTTAAACGCATGCTGTTCTGCGACATCTCCAGACCCGAGGTAGCCACACCGCCCGCGTTGGCCGCCTTGCCGGGAGCGTAGAGCAGTCCTGCCTCCTGAAAGACACGGACGGCCTCGGGGGTACAGGGCATGTTGGCGGCCTCGCATACCACCCGGCAGCCGTTGGCTACCAAGGCCCGGGCGTCGTCGGCGTCGATCTCGTTCTGCATGGCCGTGGGCACGGCGATGTCGCATTTGACAGACCGCCAAGGCTTGGTGCCGGGTCGCCACTCGCAGCCGAACTTGTCGGCATACTCCTTGGCCGACTTGCGATACACGGTCCAGAGATCGGCCATGTAGGCGAGCTTTTCCCCCGATATGCCGTCCGGGTCGAAGACGCAGCCGAACTCGTCACCCAGACTGACCACCTTGGCTCCCAGTTCAACGGCCTTCTCGACGAAGTAGGTGCCCACGTTGCCGTAGCCGGAGATGGCTATGGTCTTGCCGGACAGGGAGTCGCCCCGCGTGGCCAGCATCTCCGTGAGGAAATACGCGACGCCGTACCCGGTCGCCTCCGGCCGGACGAGCGACCCGCCCCAACCCAAGCCCTTGCCGGTGAGCACGCCGGTGAACTCGTTCTTGAGACGCTTGTACTGGCCGAAGAGATACCCGATCTCCCGGCCGCCCACTCCGATGTCGCCCGCAGGAACGTCGGTATGGGGACCGATGTGACGGTAGAGCTCGGTCATGAAGCTCTGACAGAAGCGCATGACCTCCGCGTCGCTCCTGCCCCTTGTCTGGAAGTCGGAGCCGCCCTTCGCTCCGCCCATGGGGAGCGTGGTGAGGGCGTTCTTGAAGGTCTGTTCGAAGGCAAGGAACTTCATGGTGCTGAGGTTCACCGAGGGATGGAAGCGCAGCCCCCCTTTGTAGGGACCGATGGCGGAGTTCATCTGCACGCGAAAACCGCGGTTCACTTGGATGTCGCCTCGGTCATCCACCCAGGGCACCCGGAACATGATGACCCGCTCCGGCTCCACCAGCCGCTCCAGAATACGGGACTCCCGATACTCAGGATATGTCTCGAGAACGGGGGTGACCGCTTCAAACACCTCGCCCACCGCCTGGTGGAACTCGGGCTCACCGGGGTCTCGGGCAATGACGGCCTCGACCACGCTGCGCGCATACTCCTGCACCGCACACCTCCTGTACCGCGGACGCTCCCGGTCCGCACTCAACGACCTCCGCGCCGGCGCGGAGACACCACCATAGAGAAGCCGAACATCGCCCGGTGCGTTACCCGCAATACTCGACACCGCAGCGAGCACGTGTTCGTCCGCAGCTAGGCTCTTGCGGTCGGGCGTTACTCGCTGACAGCCGCCTCCTGATACTCCGTACGCAGCCTGGTGAAAAAGCCTCGCCCCCCGACTAATACCAGCAGTCACGCTGAAATTGCTGGTCCAGCCGTGCATGGCGCCTATACGCTGTGCATATCGTTGCGTCGGTTGGCTCTGGGCCGCGGGGCGATGTTTTCGGCGTTCCCAAGACCGCGAACTCGCTTCCCACGCGACCGACAGCTTGGCTGCGACAGGCCGGGCTTGGGAGGTTTGCCTCCGAGAGGTCTATCTGCCATGGCATTACCCAGCGTGAGACTGGCGACCAGCTTCTTCAGACGCGGCCTATCTGCTTCCAGCTCCTTGAGGCGCTGGAGTTCAGTCGTCTTCATGCCACTGTGAAGGCCCTTCCAACGGCAGTGAGCCTTTTCCGGGACGCCGAGCCCCTGGCAAACCTGCGCCACCCTGCCGCCAGCGTCAGCAGCGTCCACCTCGCACAGGATCCACACGATCCGCTCTAGAGGGTGTCTCTTCCACCTTGGCCACTGATGTTCGTCCTTCCCTGCCTTCTTGGCCACCCAAGGACTCTCAGTTTAACTCGTATGGCTTGGGGAGCATTCCGATCCGACTACGCCCTATTCTCCACCATCACCTCCACCACGCGTGGCTGCTCGGAGGCGATGGCGCTTCGTAAGGCATCTCCGACCTGGTCGGGATCGCTGACCCTTCTGCCCTCCACTCCCAGGGACCGGGCCAGCCCGCTGAAGTCGATCACCGGCTCGTCGATGTCCATGCCCACGTGCTTTTCATCGAGGGGACCCTGGACGCCCAAAACCGCCCGGCGCACGATCTTGACCTGCCGGTAGGTCCCATTGTTCATGATCACGTAGGTCACCGGGATCCGATAGTGAGCGGCCGTCCACAGGGTCTGCATCGACCAGGCGGCGCTCCCGTCCCCGACCACCGCCACCACCTGCTTGTCCGGCCGCCCCAGCTTCACTCCCAGGGCCACAGGCAGACCCTCGCCGATGCTGCCGCCTCCCCGGGCGCGGAGATAGCTGAGGGGACGCTCCAGGGGAAGGGTGGCTCTAAGAGCCGCCGAGGCCGACCAACACTCATCGACGATCACGGTGCGGTCGTTCACTATGTTGCGCAATTCCGCCATCAGGCGGCCGATGGAGATGGGACTAGCATCGTACCCTGTCGCTGTCTCCGCCTGCCAAGCCGCTTCCATGGCGGCCTTCTGCGCACGAATCTTCGCGGCCCGCTGGGCGGCCCGTTCGCGTGCGTCAGACGCAAGAGCCGTCTCAAGAGCCGAGCTGATCTGCCGGACGGTCGCTTTGATGTCTCCCTGCAGGCCGCACTCGGTGGGTAGGTTCTTGCCTATCTCCCAGGGGTCGTCATCGATGTGGATGATCTTGGTCGCCGGCGGAACCGGGCAAGCGGCATTCACAAAGCCTTCCGCGAACAACGGGCAGCCGATGCCGATCAGCAGGTCCGCCTGGGACAAGACCTCCGCCGCCCGAGACCCGCTGGGGTCTAGATCGCCCAGGTATTGGGGATGGGTCACCGGAAAGTTCACGTCGGCCATCCATGGCTGGTACACGGGCGCCCCCACCAGTTCGGCCAGGTGCACCACCTCGTCCAGTGCGTCGGCTCTGGTCACGCCGCTTTCCACGATCAGGACCGGAGCACGCGCAGTTATCAGCAGTTCCACCGCGTGCTCGACCCCCGAGGCGTCGGGGCGCACTGCCCGGCAGACGCTGGCCCGGCCGGCCGGGGAGAAGTCCAGCTCCTCCTGCAGGAGGTTCTGCGGGATGGATACGACCACCGGCCCCATGGGAGGCTGCGTCGCCAGCTTGAAGGCGCGCCGGATGACGGTGGGGATATCTCGAGCGCGGGCGATTTCCTCGCTCCATTTGGCGTGGATCCTGCCTATCCCGACGATGTCGCCGGTCAACTGGGGATCGCGTTGCAACAGACGACTGTCGTTCTGCCCGCAGGTGACCACCAACGGCACTCGGCCGTTGCGGGCGTTGTAGAGCAGCGGTGAGGCCGCGGCCATGCCGGTGGCCGTATGAAGATTGAGCACCCCAGGCTTACCGGTGACGCGGGCGTACCCCTCCGCCATCCCCACGCAGACCACTTCGTGAAGGCCCAACATGTATCGGATGTCCAGACACCGCTCCAAGCCGTCCATGAACTGGATCTCAGTGGCCCCTGGGATGCCGAACACATACTCGACTCCCTCCTCGCGGAGGAGCTCAGCCAGCGCCTGCTTGCCCATGGTCTTTGTCACCGCCCATACCCCTTTCTGGGTTGATCGCCTCCCGCCCCACCCGGGCCTCCCGGCCGCCCCTATCTAGCGTTCACAAACGCCGCATACTCGGCCATCCGGGCCAGCGCGTAGGCCGCCCGCTTGGGGTCGGGGTAGGCGGCCACGCCCTGCCCGCTCAAGGACCGATAGATCTCCGGCTCGCTCTCGGGTAGGGCATAGACGGAGACGGCCAGAGGCTTCCCCATGGTGTGGGCGGCCGCGGCCACGTGCTCGAGGCAGGCCGGGACCGGCGTGGATATGACCAGGATCATGTCG
>JAJFUK010000084.1 GCA_021372435.1 Actinomycetes bacterium
CGCCTTGCCTGCCTTCTGCGCCCCGCGCCGCACGGCCACTCCGTAGCTCAGCATCAACAAAAGCAAATGCCGGAACCCCGCGGGGTCCGGCACCGGCTCCCGTCACGACGTTTCGTTATGCGCCGTCTCCGAGCGCTTAGACCAACTCCAGGTAGACCATCTCGGCGGAGTCGCCGGGCCGGGGGCCCAGGCGCGTGATGCGTGTGTAGCCACCCGGGCGGTCGACGTATTTCGGAGCGATCTCGTTGAACAGCTTGTACGAGATCTCCTTGTTGCGCAGCTGGCTGATGGCGGTGCGCCGCGAATGGAGGTCTCCGGCTTTACCCAAGGTGATCATCTTCTCGACCACCGGCCGGACCTCTTTCGCCCGGGCCTCCGTGGTCTTGATGCGCCCATGCTCCAGCACAGAGCAGGCAAGGTTCGCCAGCATCTGCCGGCGATGGTCCGGCTGGATACCGAACCCTCTCCCTTTTCTCTGATGCCTCACACTACTCTCCTCTGAGCTTCAGATTGTTCACTTCGAGCCGCTCGCGGACCTCGTCCAGGCTCTTGCGGCCGAAATTCGGGATGCACATGAGCTCCTGCTCCGACTTCGCCAGGAGATCTCCTACCGTCTCGATCCCTTCGCGCTTCAGACAGTTGAGCGAGCGGACCCCGAGATCGAGATCATCGATGAGCATATCGTCCTCAGGTCCGCCCCCCACGGGCCCCTCGTACTCATATCCGCCCCTATCCTCGTCGACATCGGCCAGGAAGATCGCGTTCAGATCATCGCGCAGCATCGTCGCGGCCTTCAACACAGCCGCCTCTGGATCGATGGCTCCGTTGGTCTCCACCTCGAGAGTCAACTTGTCGTAGTCGGTGCGCTGTCCCACCCGAGCAGGTTCGACGCCGTAGGCCACCCGGGTGACGGGCGAGAAGATCGAATCGATAGGGATCACCCCGATGGGCGCCCCCGGACGCTTGTTCTCGTCGGCCGACACATAGCCCCGCCCCCGGCGGACGTTCAGGCGCATCTCCAGGCGGCCCCCGTCTTCGAGGGTCGCGATGTGCGCCGCGGGGTTCGTCAGTTCGACCGCGGCCGGGAGCGCGATATCGCCGGCCGTGACTTCCCCCGGCCCCTCTTTGACCAGCATGACCTCGTGCTCGTCGGCCTCGCCGTGAACAACGAAGACAAGCTTCTTGAGATTGAGGATGATGTCGGTCACGTCCTCTTTGACGTGCGGCACCGTCGAGAACTCGTGCTCGACCCCGGTGATCCTGACGGCCGAGATCGCCGCTCCCTCGAGTGAGGAGAGCAGGACCCGCCGGAGGGAATTGCCGAACGTATAGCCGAAGCCCCGGGACAGCGGCTCTACGACAAAGCGGCCCCGGTTATCACCGGACGGCTCATAAACACTATGCGGGGTGGCGAAGTCTAGCAATCGGCCCTCCTATCAGGCTACTTGGAGGCTACTTGGAGTACAACTCGACTATGAGGGACTCCTGGATGGGAATGTCGATATCGACACGTTCAGGCTGCCGCAGGACCTTGCCCACCAGGTTGTCATGATCGGCCTGCAGCCAAGCCGGCACCGACGCCGTAAGGTCTGTCGAATCCTCGATGACCGCCTTGAGGCCCTCGCTGTCCAGAACGGCAGTGATCACATCGTCGGCTTTGACCCGGTACGAAGGGATGTTCACCCGGCGCCCGTTGACGGTGAAGTGTCCGTGCCTCACGAGCTGCCGGGCCTGCCGCCGTGAGGCGCCGAACCCCAGACGGTAGACCACGTTGTCCAGACGGAGCTCAAGCAGGCGCAGCAGGTTCTCGCCGGTGACGCCCGACTGCCTGGCGGCGGCCTCGTAGTAGTTGCGGAACTGCTTTTCGAGAACGCCGTAGTAGCGACGGGCTTTCTGCTTCTCGCGCAACTGCGTCAGGTACTCCGACTGCTTGCGCCTGCGGCCCCGGCCGTGTTCGCCCGGGGGATAAGCGCGGCGGTCGACGGCGCACTTGTCGGTCAGACAGCGCTCGCCCTTGAGAAGGAGCTTCTCCCCCTCACGACGGCACTGCTTGCACTGCGGAGACTTGTCTCTGGCCATGTCCGCCGCCCCTTATACCCGGCGCCGTTTCTTGGGACGGCAACCGTTGTGAGGAATAGGGGTCACATCTTTGACGCTGGCCACATCGATGCCGGTGGCCTGCAGAGAGCGTATAGCGGTCTCCCGGCCGCTTCCCGGACCCTTGACATAGCAGTCGACCTTTTGCAGTCCGTGCTCCATGGCGGCACGAGCGGCTTTCTCCGCCGTGACCTGGGCGGCGAAGGGAGTGGACTTGCGCGAGCCCTTGAAGCCCGCCGATCCGGCACTCGCCCATGCGATCACATTGCCCTCTTTGTCGGTGAGTGTGACCAGGGTGTTGTTGAACGACGTCTTGATGTAGGCATTACCTACAGCGATGCTCTTCCGCACCTTGCGGCGCCGTCCACGCGGACCGGCGACAGTACGCTTCGGTTTCGGCATGTCTCTTGCTCTCCGTCCCTAGATATCTCTGCGAGGCAGCCGCCCGGCTAGACCCGCACCTTCTTCTTGACGCCCACGGTAGGCTTGTGCCCTTTGCGCACCCGGGCGTTGGTCTTGGTGCGCTGCCCACGGACGGGCATACCGCGACGATGCCGTATGCCCCGGTAGCAACCGATCTCCATGAGTCGCTTGATGTTCTGGCTGCGCTCACGCCGAAGATCGCCCTCTACCATGACGTTCTCCTCGATGTAGCTGCGCAGACGGACCTCTTCGTCCTCGGTAAGATCCTTCACGTGGGTGTCAGGGTCGATGTTGACGGCTGCGAGGATCTTGTTGGACATGGACCGGCCGATGCCATATACGTACGTCAGACCGATCTCGATCCGCTTCTCCCGAGGGAGAGTGACACCAGCGATACGAGCCATACGCTACTCCTAACCCTGCCGCTGCTTGTGGCGCGGATTCTGGCAGATGACGATGACCACGCCCCTCCGCCTGATCACCTTGCACTTTTCACACATCGGCCTGACCGACGCTCTGACTTTCATCTGACGCCCTTCCTCTACTTGAAGCGATACGTGATCCGCCCACGAGTGAGATCGTAAGGCGACAGCTCGACCTTCACCCTGTCTCCGGGCAGGATCCGTATGTAGTTCATACGCATCTTGCCTGATATGTGCGCCAGTATCTCCAGTTCGTTGTCGAGCTTCACCCTGAACATGGTGTTGGGCAAGGCTTCGACTACCTCGCCCTCAAGCTCTATCGCCTCTTCTTTAGGAGACACTGCCCGTCACCTTCATGACCCCGCCCAAACGCCGGCCGCGTATCTTACCACACCCCGCCATCCTCCTAGACTCCTGCTACTTCAGCCACGGTAAGGATAAGCGGCCCGTTCTTGGTGATGGCCACCGTATGCTCGAAATGGGCCGACAGACTGCCGTCCTTGGTGTATACGGCCCACGAGTCGGCGCCGATCTCCACTTCGAAACCGCCCATGTTGATCATGGGTTCGATAGCCAGCACCATGCCTTCGCGCAACTCCGGACCCTGGCCGGGAGGACCGAAGTTCGGCACCTGGGGGTCTTCGTGCATGTCACGTCCGACCCCATGTCCCACCATGCTCTGCACGACGGAGTAACCGTGCGCCTCAGCATGCGTCTGCACGGCATGGGAGATGTCACCCACCCGGTTGCCGATCCGGCACTGGGCGATCCCCTTCATGAGCGACTCTTGCGTCACCCGCAGTAACCGCTGAGCGTCCTCCGCGATCTCGCCGACCGGGAACGTACTGGCCGCGTCGGCGACGTAGCCATCCATAGTCACGCCCACGTCGACGCCCAAGATGTCGCCCTCACGGAGCCGCACCCTCCCGGGGATGCCGTGTACGACCATGTCGTTGGGCGAAGCGCAGATGGATCCCGGGAAACCACGGTAGCCCTTGAAGGTCGGTATGCCGCCCTCGCTTCTGATGTACTTCTCTGCCAACCGATCCAGCTCTTTCGTCGTGATCCCGGGCTCGATGGTCCGCCCCAGCAGGTCCAGACATCCCCTGACCACCCTGCCCGCTCGGGCCATCTTCTCTATCTCCGCCTGTGACTTCCTGATGATCAAAGCGGGTCCGCTCTTGACCTTTCCACCTGCCGCCGGGTCACGCGCCGGACGGACCGAGCGCCGCGCGGATATCCTCGTATGTCGCTTCGGGGGGTTGCGCACCGTCGATGCGCGCCACCAGCCCGGCCCTGTCGTAGTAGTCGATCAGAGGTTCCGTCTGCTTCTGATAGACCTCCAGCCGGTTACGGACCGTCGCCTCGGTGTCGTCGTCGCGTTGGTACAACTCGCCGCCGCAGACGTCACACACGCCCTCCTGCTTGGGCGGCGAGAACAGCACATGGAAGGGCGTCTGGCACGACCGGCAGATACGGCGCCCTGTGAGACGACGTATCAACAGGTCTTCATCCACGAGAAGCACCAAGACCTTCGTCACCGATCGGCCCAGGCCGTCCAAGACTTCGTCCAACGCCTCCGCCTGGGGGATGGTCCGGGGAAAGCCGTCCATCAAGAACCCCTTGGCCGTGTCCGGCTCCTGGAGGCGATCCTTGACGATGCCGATGACGACACTGTCGGGCACCAGCTCGCCCGCATCCATGTACTTCTTCGCCTCCAGGCCCATCTGGGTCTGGTTCTTCACCGCCGCGCGCAGGATGTCACCCGTGGATATGTGGGGGATGCCGTACTCCGCCACGATACGCCCGGCCTGGGTGCCTTTACCCGCTCCCGGGGGGCCAAGCAGGATGAGATTGAACTGGGTCATTGCGTTCCCTCCATTGCCGGCCGGTATCACTTCAGGAATCCTTCGTAGTGCCTCATGAGCAACTGGGCCTCCATCTGCTGCATGGTGTCGAGGGCGACACCCACGACGATCAGGAGCGACGTCCCTCCGAAGTAGAACTGGACGTCCATCACCGTGTAGAGCACGGTAGGCAGCAATACGATGGCCGCCAGGAACAGCGCCCCGGGGAACGTGATGCGCGTGAGCACCCGGTCGAGATAGGCCGCCGTCGGACGCCCGGGACGGATGCCGGGTACGAAGCCGCCGTACTTCTTGAGGTTGTCGGCCTGGTCGATCGGATTGAACTGTACCGCGGTATAGAAGTAAGTGAAGAGGACGATGAGGATGACCTCGGCCCCTATGTACCACCAGGAACTGGGGCTGAAGATCTCGGCCAGCTTCTGTGTCCAGCCCCAGGGGACCATCTGCGCGAGAGTTACAGGGAAGAGCAGGACCGACGACGCGAAGATGACCGGAATGACGCCGGCCATGTTGATGCGCAGGGGCAGATATGTACTCTGTCCCCCATAGACCTTTCGTCCGACCACCCGTTTCGCATACTGCACAGGAATGCGCCGCTGTCCCTGGGTTATGTAGATGACCGCCATCACTACCAACAGAGCGATGACGCCCATGGCGATCCAGATGCCTGGGTTCATCTGGAAGAGCTTCCATAAGCCGCTGGGGAGACGGGAGACGATGCTCGCGAAGATCATGAGGGAGATGCCGTTCCCGATGCCTCGTTGCGTGACCAGCTCGCCCAGCCACATGACCAGGATCGCGCCCACCGTGAGATTCACCACGACCAGGATGACGTTGGTGGCCGTGAAGGTGCTGTTGCCCATAGCATCAGGGGGGAAAGCCCCATAGCTGCGGAACAGGAAGACGAAGCCGATCGCTTCGATAAGAGCAAGACCGGCCGTGAAGTACCTGGTGTACTGATTGACCTTCTTCTGCCCCGATGGCCCCTCTTTCATGAGGGCTTCCAGGCGGGGGCTCACCATGGTAAGCAGCTGGATGATGATCGACGCAGTGATGTACGGCATGATGCCCATGGCGAACACGGCCATCTGCTGCAGCGCGCCCCCCGTGAACAGGTCGTAGAAATCGAACACGCCGCCCGTGTTGAAGACCTCCTGCACGGACTGCATATCGATGCCCGGCACCGGGATGTAGCATCCGAGCCGGTAGATAGCGATGATCAGAGCCGTGAAGAGGAGCTTCTTCCGGAGATCCGGGAGCCTCCAGGCATTCAGCAGAGACTGGAACATCAGCTTCTCACCCCTAGGGTCCGCAGGTCGTCGGTCGGCACTCTACGAGATCACTTCCACCGTGCCCCCCGCGGCTTCTATCTTGGCCACGGCGGCAGCGCTGAAGCCGTGGGCTTTGACGGTGAGGGGCTCCGTCAATTCGCCCGTGGCAAGGATCTTGACCCTTTCGTCGAGCTTCTTGATGATGCCTCTCTCCAGCAAGGCCTCGGGCGACACCACTTCGCCGGCCGCGAAAACGGAGAGGCGCGACAGGTTGACCGGCGTCGTGTAGGTGCGGAACGGACCGATAGGCATGGCGGTCTTGGCCAGGGGGCCGCGGAGCTTGGGAAGCCTCATGTGCAGAGGCATCTGCCCACCCTCGTAGCGAGGCGATATCCGCCCGCCCGATCTTTGCTTGGAGCCTTTGGCGCCCCGGCCCGCCGTCTTGCCCAGGCCTGAGCCCTCGCCCCGACCCACGCGCTTCTTGCCGCGCCGGGCCCCGGGGTTGGGCTGCAGATTGTGCAGGAAGATGTCTCCCATCTCTATCCTTTGTCTTCGATGTCGACCACTTCCACCTGGAGCATATACGCGACCTTCTGCACCATGCCCCGGATGGTGGGGGCATCCTCGTGATAGACGGTCTGTCCCATGCGGCTGATGCCCAGGGCATCCAGCGTGGCCTTATGGTCTTTCTTGCGATTGATGCGGCTCTTGACCTGAGTGATCTTCAGCATACCCGTCACTCCCCGGCCGGATCGCCGGTCGCCGGCGTCGAGAGCTCGGGCTCCGCTTCTTCGAGCGGCGCCTTGCCCAGTATCTCCCTCACCGTCTTGCCCCGCTGGGCGGCGATGTCCTGGGGACGACGCAGAGAACGAAGGCCCTGCTCGGCCGCGCGCACCATGTTGATCGGGTTGGTGGTGCCCAAGGACTTCGTCAGGACGTCGTGGACCCCGCCCAGTTCCAGTAGAGCCCGCACCCCGCCTCCTGCGATGACGCCGGTGCCCGCGGAGGCCGGACGCATGACCACGCGACCCGCCCCGTAGTGGCCGAGGACCTCATGCGTGATGGTAGTGCCGTGCTTGGGTACGACGAACAGGTTCTTGCGGGCATCCTCGATCGCCTTCTGGATGGCGAGGGGGACTTCTTTGGCTTTGCCATACCCCACACCGACGGTGCTCTCGCGGTCACCGACCGCGACCAGGGCGGTGAACGAGAAGCGCCGGCCCCCCTTGACCACCTTGGCCACCCGGTTGATATGAATCACGCTCTCCTCGAGGTTGAGCGCATCTGCCTTGATCTGTGCCAAAGTCCTACCTCTCTCTCCCTCAGAAGTCCAGGCCGCCCTGCCGGGCGCCTTCGGCCAGAGCCTTCACCCGGCCGTGATACAGATACGGCCCCCGGTCGAAGACCACACGCTCGATGCCGGCGGCCTTCGCGCGTTGTGCCAGCAACTCGCCTACTTTGGCGGCCTGGTCCGTCTTCGACAGGCCCTTCTCGGCGACATGGACACTGCCGGCGCTGGCCAGCGTACGGCCGGCGCCGTCATCGATGATCTGCGCCCACACGGCCCGGTTGGAGCGGAAGACCGAAAGACGGGGACGTTCGGCGGTGCCCCGCACCTGGCTGCGCACGCGGGTGGCCCGCCGCGCCCGTTTCGCGTTCTCTCTCTCTTGAATGCTCATCGTGCCCTCTTCCTGTTGTGGTCGTGCGCTCCCTAGGCCCGCTTGCCGACCTTGCGCCGCACCACTTCGCCCTCGTAGCGGATACCCTTGCCCTTGTAAGGCTCCGGTTTGCGGATGGCGCGGATCTCGGCCGCCACCTGACCGACCCGTTGCTTGTCGATCCCCTTCACCACGATCTGCGTAGGCACGGGTACGTCGAACTCGATGTTCTCTGGAGGCGGCACGACCACAGGGTGGGAGTAGCCCACCAGAATCTCGAGATCGGCCCCCTTCTTGGAGGCACGGTAACCGACGCCCTGGATCTCCAGCTTCTTCTCGAACCCGGTGGTCACCCCGGTGACCATGTTGGAGAGAAGCGTGCGGGTGAGACCGTGCAGGGAGCGGTTCGGGCCGGAATCATCAGGGCGGGTCACGGTCATGACGCCGTCGTCCAAGGTCACCTGCATGTTCGGATGCACTTCCAGGGACAGTTGCCCCTTGGGACCTTTGACGGCGACACTGTTCCCGGCGATCGTGACATCCACGCCGGCCGGGATGGTTATGGGTGCTCTACCTATCCTAGACATATCGTTACCACACGAAGCAGACGACTTCGCCGCCCACACCCAGCCGCTCAGCCTCTCGGGCGGTCATGAGACCGCGCGAGGTAGAGATGACGGCGGTGCCCAGCCCCCCGAGGACCCTGGGGAGGTTGTCCTTCTTGGCGTAGATGCGGCGGCCCGGCTTACTGACCCTTTTGACCTGGGAGATGACACGGCGTCGACCGTCGGTGTACTTGAGCTCGATCACCAGCTTGTCGAAGCTGCTCCCCTTGACCACCGAATACCCGGCGATGTAACCCTCGTCTCGGAGAACGCGGGCCAACTCCAGCTTCTGCGCGGAAGCGGGCATCTCGACCTGGGCGTGGAGCGCCTTGTTGGCGTTCCGTATGCGGGTCAGCATATCGGCGATGGGATCGGTGTGCGACATGACCCCTCCTACCAGCTCGACTTGGTGACCCCGGGGATCAATCCCTGGTGGGCCAGCTCACGAAGACAGATGCGACACAGGCCGAAGCGGCGGACATAGCCCCGCGGCCGCCCACACCGATAGCACCGGTTGTGGACCCGCACCGCGTGCTTCTGCGGACGCCGTGCCTTAGCGATCATCGATTTCTTTGCCATGCGCAGATGCTCCTATCCTTCAGCTCTCGCGGAAAGGCATGCCCATCAACTTGAGGAGCGCCCGTCCCTCGTCGTCGGTCTTCGCGGTGGTCGTGATGGCGATGTCGAGACCCCGGATGCGATCGATCTTGTCGTACTCGATCTCGGGGAAGATGATCTGCTCTTTGATGCCCATGTTGTAGTTCCCGTAGCCGTCAAAGCTGCTGGGAGCCACACCTCGGAAGTCCCTGATCCGGGGCAGGGCGATGCTTATGAGCCGATCGAGCATCTCGTACATGCGGTCGCCGCGCAGGGTGACACGCAGGCCCACAGGCATGCCGGTCCGCAACTTAAAGTTGGCCACCGATCTGCGGGCCCTCCGCACTTGAGGCTTCTGACCGGCGATTTGGCCTAACTGGTGCGCAGCCTCTTCCATCACCTTCGCGTCGTGAGTGCCCTCGCCTATGCCCATGTTGAGGGTCACTTTGACGACCTTGGGCACCTGCATGACATTAGCGTAGCCGAACTGCTCACGCATGGCCGGTACGATCTGGGTCACATACTTCTCTTTGAGTCTGGGGACTGCCATGGTTAACCCTTATCCACCTGGACGTTGCACTTCTTGCAGAACCGGACTTTTTCCTGGCCCTCCATGCGCACGCCCACTCGGACGGCTTGGTTGCAGCTGGGGCAGACCACTTTCACATTGCTGATATGCATGCTGGCTTCGCGCTCGATGACTCCACCCTGCGGCGTCTTCTTGGAGGGTCTCACGTGACGCTTGATGAAGTTCACGCGTTCCACCACGACCCGCTCCTCCGCCGCCAGCACGCGCAGCACCTTGCCCCGCTTGCCGGCCTCTTTGCCCTGCACGACCTCGACGGTATCGCCCTTCTTCACCCGGAATCTCTTCCTGTGTGCCGGTACCTGCCCCATCACAGCACCTCCGGGGCCAAGGAGATGATCTTCGCGAAGTTCTTCTCGCGCAGTTCCCGGCCTACGGGACCGAAGATGCGTGTCCCGCGCGGGTTCATCTGCCTGTCGATGAGCACTGCCGCGTTCTCGTCGAAGGCGATGTAGGTGCCGTCACGACGGCCGTAAGGCTTCTTGACCCTCACCACGACCGCCTGCACGACGTCGCCCTTCTTGACGGCGCCGCCCGGCGTGGCCTCCTTCACCGCCCCCACTATGATGTCGCCCACTCCGGCGTAGCGGCGCTGCGACCCGCCTTTGATGCGGATGCAGAGCAGCTCCCGCGCGCCGGTGTTGTCGGCGACCTTCAGTCTCGTCTCAACCTGTATCATCGTGTTTCACCCATCTCCTGCCGGCGGGTCACTCGGCCCGCTGGAGCACCTTGACCAGGCGCCAGGTCTTGTCCCGAGAGAGCGGCCGGCATTCGCGCACAAGCACGGTGTCCCCGACCCTCGCTTCGTTCTGCTCGTCATGAGCCTTGAGACGGTCGGTCCGGCGGACCACCTTCTTGTACTCCGCGTGCGGCTTCACCGCGCTCACCTCGACGACGATGGTCTTGTCCATCTTGTCTGAGACGACCACGCCCTGCCGCTCCCTTTGCGCTGTGGTTCTTTCTTCGGCCATCACAGTTTCCTCGCCCGCTCTCTCGCCGATTGCACCGTCATGATCCTAGCTATGTCCCGGCGCACCTCGCGGAGACGGCTTGTGTTCTCGAGTTGGCCCGCAGCGTGCTGGAACCGCAGGTTGAACAGTTCTTCCCGCGATTGCTTCAGACGCTGAGCCAGTTCTTCGTCGGCGAGCTCGACTATATCCTTAGCCTTCAATGCCCCCGTCCTCCCTGGTCGCGAATCTGCACTTGACAGGAAGTTTGTGCGACGCTACACGGATGGCTTCCCTGGCCAGCTCCTCGGAGACACCCGCCAGCTCGAACATGACCCGTCCCGGCCTCACCACGGCTACCCACTGATCGGGCGAGCCCTTGCCGGAACCCATCCGGGTCTCGGCCGGTTTCTTAGTGATCGGCTTGTCCGGAAAGATGTTGATCCACACCTTGCCGCCGCGCTTGATCTTCCGGGTCATGGCGATACGGGCAGCCTCTATCTGCCGGCTGGTTATCCAACCCGGCTCGAGCGCCTGCAGACCGTAATCACCGAAATGGACCGTCGTCTGGCCTTTGGCCTTGCCGGTCATGCGGCCTCGGTGCTGTTTACGGTGTTTGACCCGTTTTGGTAATAGCATCTCTATACCCTTGCCCTAGCCGGCGAGAGGCCGTCACCCGAGGTGGGCCTCGGCCTGCCCGCGCGATCCCTGATCGAACCCCTCGGGCATGATCTCACCCTTGTTTATCCACACCTTGACGCCGATCTTGCCGAACGTCGTGTCGGCTTCGCAGAAACCGTAGTCGATGTCCGCCCGCAGAGTGTGCAGAGGCACACGCCCCTCGCTGTAGCCCTCGATACGGGCCATCTCGGCACCCCCCAGCCTTCCCCCGGACTTGACCTTGATGCCTACCGCGCCCGAACGCATGGCCGACGTAATCGCCCGCTTCATCGCCCGGCGGAAGCTCACTCGGTTGGCAAGCTGTTCGGCGATGGATTGAGCCACCAAAGTGGCATCGAGTTCGGGGCGCTTGATCTCGACGATGTTGACGTGCACGGTCTTGCCGGTCATGTCGTGCAGATCGCGTCGCAGAGAATCCACCTCGGCGCCTGACTTGCCGATGACGATGCCCGGCCGCGCGGTATGGATGTCGATGACCAGCTTGTTCGTATCCTTGCGGATGACGATCGTGGAGAGACCGGCGTGTCCCATCTTCTGCTGGATATGCCTGCGGATGGCCAGATCCTCATGAAGGAAGCCGGCAAACTGTCTCTCGGTATACCAGTGGGCCTTCCAGTCGTGGATGATGCCGAGCCGCATGCCCCCGGGATGAACTTTCTGACCCACCTGCTACGACTCCTTTTTCTCGTCGACGCTCACGGTGATATGACTAGTCCTCTTGCGGATGCGGCTCGCCCGGCCCATGGCCCGCGGCCGGAACCGCTTCAGGGTAGGACCGCCGTTCACGTAAGCTTGGACCACATACAGGTCGTCGGCATCCAGGTCGTGATCGTTCTCAGCATTGGCCACCGCCGAATCGAGCACCTTGCCGACCAACTTGGCAGCAGCCCGGGGGTTGAGTGCAAGGATGGCCTTGGCTTCGGCCACCTTCTTGCCCCGGATCAGCCGGGCCACGTCACCGGCCTTTCGAGGCGACACCCGGACGTACTTCGCAGTCGCGTTGACCATGCCCTACTTCCTCCTCATGCGGCGCTCTTTGTTGCCGCCGTGGCCGCGGAAGGTGCGGGTCAGCGCGAATTCGCCCAGATGGTGGCCCACCATGCTCTCCGTGACATAGATCGGCACGTGCTTGCGGCCGTCGTGGACGGCGATGGTATGCCCGATCATCTCCGGGTAGATGGTGGACGCCCGAGACCAGGTCTTGAGCATGCGCTTCTCGCCGGTCTCGTTCATGGCTTCGACCCGCCGCATCAGCCGCTCTTCGACAAAGGGAGCTTTCTTGCTTGAACGTGCCACAGTGCTCTTCTACCTCCCCTCTCCGCGTCGCCTGACGATGTACTTGGTCGAAGGCTTCTTAGCCTTGCGCGTCTTGTGACCGAGAGTGGGCACGCCCCAAGGGGTCACCGGGTTGCGCCCCGGAGGAGTAGAGCCTTCACCACCGCCGTGAGGGTGGTCGACCGGGTTCATCGTGGTGCCGCGCACGCCGGGCCTGACGCCCATCCAGCGCTTCCGGCCGGCTTTGCCGGTGACGAGGTTCTCGTGCTCGGCGTTGCCGATCTCCCCTACCGTGGCCCGGCACTCCAGATGGATCATGCGCATCTCGCCCGAAGGAAGCCGCAGGATGGCGTAGTCGCGTTCTTTCGCCATGACCTGGGCAGAGGCGCCGGCCGAGCGGGCGATCTGCCCCCCGCGGCCTTTGTAGAGCTCGATGTTATGCACCACGGTACCGACGGGGATGTTCCGCAACGGAAGAGCGCAGCCCACACGGATGTCGGCTCCGGGACCGGCTTCGACCGTGCTTCCTACCCCGAGCTTGTTCGGCGCGAGGATGTAGCGCTTGTCGCCGTCCGCATAGACGACCAGAGCGATCCGGCAGTTGCGGTTCGGATCGTACTCGATGGCCGTGACCTTGCCCGGCACGCCGTCCTTGTCGCGCTTGAAATCGATGACGCGGTACAGACGCTTGTGGCCGCCGCCCTGATGCCGGGTGGTGATCCGCCCGTTGTTGTTGCGTCCGCCCCTACGCTTCACCGGGCGGGTAAGCGCCTTTTCCGGCTCGGTCTTTGTGATTTCTTCGAAGGCAGGCGTGGTCGCGAACCTGCGTCCGGGAGATGTCGGCTTGTAGCCCTTTATCGCCATGTCTCTCTTACCGCTTCCCTTTCACTCGTCGGCCGGCCGGTCCGGAACGAAGGCCGAGTGGCCCGGCGGATGCCGGGTGGACTCATCCGTCGTCCGCGGGCGCACCCGCAGCGTTGAGACGGCTGCTCCCCGCGCGTTCTTGCCCGACACACGCCCATCACATCCTGCCCGCTCGTCGTCACTCCCCACCACCCGTCTACGTCGCGCCGAAGAACTCGATCCGGTTGCCCGGAGCAAGCTCGACCACTGCCTTCTTCCATCGCCTGGTCACGCCCGCGTGGGCGCCCCTGCGCTTGGGTTTCGGCTTCACATTGATGGTCTGCACGCCGATGACCTTCACATTGAAGATCTCCTCTACGGCGGCGCGTATGTGAGGTTTGGTCGCCCGATAGTTCACTTCGAACGAGTACCGGTTGGTGTCGATGGCCCGGTAGCTCTTCTCCGAGATGATCGGGCGGATGATGATCTCCCGCGCCTCCATCACAGCTCACCACCCCGGCCCGGCCCGCCTTCCAGGAAGGCGACGGCCGCTTCGGTGAACAGCAGGCTCTTGGCCCACACGTAATCCTGCACTTCCGCTTCGCCGACGGTGAGGACCCGGATGCCGGCCAGATTGCGGAAGCTCTTCAGAGCGGCCACTTCCTCGGCGCCTACCAAGACCAAGAGCGGCTTGTCGAGCGCGGCTCTGCTCAGGATCCCCGCAGCCCGTTTGGTGGACGGCTCTTCAAAAAAAGTGCCGGCCAGGACACGGACCGTACCGCCCGCGACCAAATCGGCCAAAGCCATCCGGAACGCCTGCGCCTTGGCCTTCTTGTTGATCTTCACCGCGTAGCTACGAGGGATCGGCGGGAAGGCCACCCCCCCGCCGGTGAACTGGGCTACCTTCCCGGAACCCACGCGGGCCCGGCCGGTGCCTTTCTGACGCCACTGCTTGGCCCCCGTCCCGGAGACCTCACTGCGACCTTTGGCCGATGCGGTACCCTGCCGGTGTCCGGCCAATTCGGCGGTGACAACTTGATGGAGAAGATCCACATTGATCTGGTCCACCAGCAAGGCATCCGCCACCTCGTGCCGGCCTACGACCACGCCGTTCTCGTCGATTCTGTCGATCGATGCCATAGACTCAACCTCTGATCACGACCAGGGAACCCGTGCTCCCCGGGATCGCGCCTTTGACCATCACCAGGTTCTTGTCCGGGTCGGTCTTGACAACGGTGAGCCCGGTTTGCGTGACCCGCACGTTGCCCATGTGCCCGGGAAGCCGGCTGCCCGGGTACACCCGGGATGGATCGGCCGAGGAGCCGATGGAACCGGGGGCGCGATGGAAGTGAGCGCCGTGATACCCGGGACCGCCGCCGAAACCGTGCCGCTTGATCACGCCCTGGAAACCCTTGCCCTTGCTGATCCCGGTCACTTTGACCTTGTCGCCGGGAGCAAAGACCTCGACCGTGATGGCGTCACCCACGACCAACCCGTCCTCGCCGCGCACCTCCACGAGGTGGCGCTTGGGGGCCACCCCCGCCTTCTTGAAGTGGCCAAGCACGGGCTTCGTCAGCCTTTTCGGCTTGACATCGCCGTAGGCGATCTGCGTGGCGGCGTAGCCGTCGTTCTCCACGGTCTTCTTCTGAGTGACGACGCACGGTCCGGCCTGGACCACCGTACAGCGGACTACTGTTCCGTCTTCGTTGAAGTACTGGGTCATGCCCAGCTTTGTGCCTAGGAGCGTCTTCATCACAGCTTTATCTCTATGTCCACGCCTGCAGGCAGGTCCATGCGCATCAGCGAGTCCACCGTCTTCGGAGTAGGCTGATGGATGTCGATCAGACGCTTGTGCGTCCTGATCTCGAAGTGCTCCCGAGAGTCCTTGTCCTTGAACGGGCTGCGGATGACGCAGTAGACGTTCTTCTCGGTCGGGAGGGGGACGGGGCCGGAGATGGTGGCGCCCGTGCGCTCAGCCGTCTCGACGATGCTTCGAGCGCTCCTGTCTACCAGCTCGTGGTCGTAGGCCTTGAGCCTTATGCGTATCTTCTGTTGCGCCACCGAGTAACTCCTACTTGATGATCTTCGTCACGGCGCCCGAGCCGACAGTGCGACCACCCTCGCGGATGGCGAATCGCAGACCTTCGTCCATGGCGATGGGGGTGATCAACTTGGCCTTGAGCAGGGTGTGGTCGCCCGGCATGACCATCTCCACGCCCTCGGGCAACGTCACATCACCGGTCACGTCCGTGGTCCGGAAGTAGAACTGCGGCCGATAACCGTTGAAGAACGGGGTGTGACGGCCACCCTCTTCGCGCGACAGGACATAGACCTGGGCCTCGAACTCTGTGTGAGGAGTGATCGTGCCCGGCTGGGCCAGAACCATGCCGCGCTCGACTTCTTCGCGCTTGATGCCGCGCAGGAGCACGCCGATGTTGTCGCCGGCGCGGCCTTCGTCGAGCAACTTGCGGAACATCTCGACGCCGGTGGCGACGGTCTTGGTGGTCTCATGCCGAAGACCTACGATCTCCACTTGGTCGCCGACCTTGATAACACCCCGGTCCACCCGGCCGGTCACCACGGTACCACGGCCCTGGATGCTGAACACATCCTCAATAGGCATGAGGAAGGGCTTGTCGATGGCCCGTACGGGCTCGGGGATGTAACTGTCGAGAGCATCGGCGAGTTCGAAGATGGACTTGCACGACGGACATTCCCTATCGCCACACCCGTGTTCGAGAGCCTGAAGAGCGGACCCCACTATGATGGGGATCTCATCGCCCGGGAACTCATACTCGGTGAGCAGCTCGCGCACCTCCATCTCCACCAACTCGAGCAGCTCGGGGTCGTCGACCATGTCGGCCTTGTTGAGGTAGACGACGATGTAGGGCACGCCTACCTGACGCGCGAGGAGGATGTGCTCGCGGGTCTGCGGCATGGGCCCGTCGGCGGCGGAAACGACCAAGATGGCCCCGTCCATCTGGGCGGCGCCGGTGATCATGTTCTTGATGTAGTCGGCGTGCCCCGGGCAGTCGACGTGCGCGTAGTGCCGCTTTTCGGTCTCGTATTCCACGTGGGCAGTGGCGATGGTGATGCCGCGCTCGCGCTCTTCAGGAGCGTTATCGATGGAGTCGAAGCTGCGGAACTGGACGTTGGGGTTCAAGTTGTGCAGGCACTTGGTGATAGCCGCGGTCAAAGTGGTCTTGCCGTGGTCGATGTGACCGATCGTACCGACATTGACGTGAGGCTTGGTCCGCTCGAACTTCTGCTTCGCCATTTGTTCCTTCCTTTCTACCTGAGTCTCTCAGGCGGCCGCCGCAGCCAGGCGGCCGGTTTGCCCTTGATCATTCGTCGATCACTGTGCCGCCCTGTTGGGCGATTATCTCTTGCGCGATGGTGGCGGGCACCTCGGCGTAGTGACTGAACTGCATGGTGTAGACGGCCCGCCCCTGGGTCATGGAGCGGAGGTCGGTAGCATACCCGAACATCTGCGCCAGCGGCACCTCAGCCCGGATGACCTGCGCCCCCGCGCGGAGTTCCATGCCGGTGATGTGGCCGCGACGCGAGGTAAGATCGCCTATAACGTCACCCATGTACTCCAGAGGCACGACGACCTCGACGTCCTCGATCGGTTCGAGGAGGACCGGGTGGGCCTTCTTGGCCGCTTCTCTGAAGGCCATGGAACCCGCGATCTTGAAGGCCACCTCCGAGGAGTCGACCTCATGGAACGACCCGTCGATCAGCTCGACCTTCACGTCCTCCATGGGGAAGCCGGCGAGTACGCCGGTCTCCATCGCCTCGAGAAGTCCCGCCTCCACGGCGGGTAGGTACTCCTTGGGCACGGCGCCCCCGGTGATCTTGTTCTCGAACGAGAAGCCCGCCCCATAGTCGTTCGGTGACATCTTGATGACCACATGTCCGTACTGGCCGTGGCCCCCGGTCTGCCGCACGAAGCGGCCCTCCGCCTTGGGCACGACCTTCGTGATGCCCTCGCGATAGGCCACCTGTGGCCGGCCCACGTTGGCGTCGACCTTGAACTCCCGCAACAGGCGATCGACGATGATCTCCAGGTGCAACTCCCCCATGCCGGCGATGATCGTCTGGCCGGTCTCCTCATCGGTGCGCACCCGGAACGTCGGGTCTTCTTCCGCCAGCTTCATAAGGCTTTCGGAAAGCCGGTCCTGATCGGCCTTGGTCTTGGGCTCGATGGCCACGAAGATGACCGGGTCGGGGAACTCGATGGCTTCCAAGATGATCGCGCTGCCGACGTCGCACAGCGTGTCGCCGGTCGTGGCGGCCTTCAGGCCGACCGCGGCCGCGATGTCGCCCGCGAACACGTCGGTGATGTCTTCCCGGTGGTTGGCGTGCATCTGCAGGATACGCCCGACCCGCTCCTTCTTGTCTTTGCTCGCGTTGTATACGTAGGACCCGGCCTTGAGCATGCCGGAATAGACGCGAAAGTACGTCAGCTTTCCCACGTAAGGGTCGGACATGATCTTGAAAGCGATGGCCGAGAAGGGTTCGTCATCCGACGCATGGCGGACTAAGCGCCGGCCGGTGCGGGGATCGACCCCTTCTACTGGCGGGATGTCGAGGGGCGACGGCAGGTAGTCGACCACAGCGTCGAGCAACATCTGCACGCCCTTGTTCTTGAAAGAAGAGCCGCAGAGGACCGGAGTCAGTTCGATATCGAGCGTCGCCTGCCGGATCGCGGCCTTGATACGCTCGTCGGAGAGCCTCCGACCCTCTAGATAGTCCATCAGCAGATGGTCGTCCCGTTCCGCGAGGGCCTCGAGCATACGGACCCGCGCTTCCTCAGCCTCCTCCCGCATGTCGACGGGGATCGGCGCCTCCTCCCACTCGACGCCCATCTCATCGTTGTAAAGGTAGGCGACCATGCGAACCAGATCGACCACGCCGCGGAACCCGTCTTCACGTCCCACCGGCAGTTGGATGACCAAGGGGCGCGCATGCAGCCGGTCGACCATGGTCTGCACACTGCGGGCGAAGTCGGCTCCGACACGGTCCATCTTGTTGATGAAGGCAATGCGGGGCACCCGATACTTGTCGGCCTGTCTCCACACGGTCTCCGACTGGGGCTCCACTCCGGCCACAGAGCAGAACAGGGCGATGGCCCCATCCAGCACCCGCAGGGAACGCTCCACCTCCATAGTGAAGTCCACGTGCCCGGGTGTGTCTATTATGTTTATACGATGATCACGCCAGGCGCACGTTGTAGCCGCTGACGTGATGGTGATGCCCCGCTCCTGCTCCTGGGCCATCCAGTCCATCACGGCGGCGCCGTCGTCCACTTCCCCGATCTTATACGTGCGACCCGTGTAGTAGAGGATCCGCTCGGTCGTGGTCGTTTTGCCGGCATCGATGGGCGCCATGATGCCGATATTGCGGACCCTCGCCAACGGGTACCGGCGGTCTGCCTTTGTATCGCGCTTATGTGCGGTAGCCTGCGCCACGTCCTCTGATCCTCAGGTCTGCTTCCCTATTCCCGACTACCAACGATAATGCGCGAAGGCCCTGTTGGCCTCGGCCATACGTAGCAGGTCTTCTTTCTTCTTCATCGTCACGCCGGTGCGGTTGTAGCCGTCCAGGAGCTCCCCGGCCAAACGTTCGGCCATGGTGTGCTCGCGTCGCGCGCGGCTGTGCGTGATGATCCAGCGGACGGCCAGGGTGTATGAACGCCGGGTAGGGACTTCGACCGGCACCTGATAGTTGGCGCCCCCCACTCTCCGGGATCGGACCTCGAGAGCAGGCCGTACGTTCTCCACCGCTTCTCTCAGGACGCCGGCAGGATCGGCCCCGGTGCGCTCGCGCAGGATGTTCATCGCGTCGTACATGATGTGCTCGGCGGTCGACTTCTTGCCGTCAAGCATCAGACGGTTCACCATCTGGGTCACCAGACGGCTGCGGTAGACCGGATCGGACTGGATGTCCCGTTTGGCTGCTCGGACTCTTCTCGACATGGCTTATCTAGTGCCTTCCTGTCCTACTTGCCCATCTTGGCGCCGTACTTAGAGCGGCCGCGCTTACGATTGGCGACGCCGGCCGAGTCAAGAGCAGCGCGGATGATCTTGTAACGCACGCCCGGGAGGTCTCTCACGCGACCCCCTCGGACAAGGACCACGGAGTGCTCTTGCAGGTTGTGCCCGATGCCGGGGATATACGCGGTCACTTCCATCCCGTTGACCAGCCGCACGCGTGCCACTTTCCGCAGAGCCGAGTTGGGCTTCTTTGGCGTGGTGGTATAGACGCGCGTGCACACGCCGCGCTTCTGGGGCGCGCCTTTGAGCGCCGGGGTCTTGGTCCTCTTGGACTGATCCTGCCGGCCCTTGCGGATCAACTGGTTGATCGTCGGCACACGAACTCCTCGTCTGTCTGGCTCTGATATCCAACGGCCGCTCCGCAGTCGCGGACATGGTCCACGTCCGGACGCGCAGCGGCCGCGAAGTATAGCAAAGGCCCTACACGCCTGCAAGCCGCCGAATCGCCTCGCGCGCCGGTAGCAGGCCTAGCAGGCTGCTGAAAAACGACGCTGGGCCGTCAGGGCGCGATGGCTGCGGGCGAGGGAAGAACCCAGGAAGCGCGAATAGCAGCGCTATTTGCGCGACCGAGGACGCTCTATCGCGCCGGCCGCTGTGTCTTGGCGGCCGTGGCTTCGTTTCTCAGCAGCCTCCTAAGCGTCGTCTCCCAGGAGCTCCCCGCCCAACAGAGCCGTCTCCGAGTCGTCCAGCACAGAGCCGGACCCACCCAATAGCTCCTCGCCCTCTTCCTCGACTACTTCGTCGCCGTTCAGGGCCCAGCCTCTGTCGGCAAGCCGCGCACGGATCTCCTCGAGACTCTTCTGGCCCAGTCCGGGGACCGCCATCAACTGCTTGATGTTGTGCGCGAGCAGGTCGCTCACCCTCTCGATACCGGCCCGGCTCAGGACCGAGTGGACGTACGTGGGTAGGTCGAGGTCGTCCACGAGCATGCTGTAGGTCTCGGAATTCGGAGAAGAACCGGTCAGCTTGGCCCATTGCTCCTCAGGCGTGAGCCCCGCCCCGGCATCGGACATCTGGCTCATAACTTCGGCAAAGATGCCCATCTCTGCAGGCATGCCCGGGGCGATGAGCTCGATGTTGCGGTACATCCGCAGACCGGTGGCGGCCGGGATGAGCTTGCCGATGATCACGTTCTCCTTGAGCCCGCGAAGCTCGTCCACCTTACCCTCGAGCGCAGCGTCCGTCAGCACCTTGGTGGTCTCTTGGAAAGAGGCGGCCGAGAGGAAGCTCTCCGTGGCCAGAGACGCCTTGGTGATGCCGAGGATGATCTCCTCGCAGGTGGCCGGTTCTCCACCCGCAGCCGCGACTCGCTCGTTCTCCCACTCGAAGGCCAGCCGGTCGACCATCCGGCCCGGTAGGAAGCTGGTGTCTCCCGGGGTCTCCACGAGGACCTTCTTGGTCATCTGCCGGACGATGAGCTCCACGTGCTTGTCGTCGATCTGCACGCCCTGTGAGTGATAGACCTTCTGCACCTCGCCCACGATGTAGCGGGCGGTCTCCAGCGCTCCCCGGTACTTCAACAACTCGTGCGGATTCAGTGAGCCTTCGTACAGCTGGTCCCCGGCTTCCACGTGTTGGCCTTCTTCGACCATGAGCTCGGCCCTGCGGCTGATGGCATAGCTGTGCAGTTCTTCCCCGGTGTCCGGGTCGAGGACGACGATCTTCTTGGCCTTGTCGCTCTCTTCGATGTGGACGATGCCGGCGAACTGCGTGATCTTGGCCTGGCCCTTGGGCTTGCGGGCCTCGAACAACTCCACGACGCGGGGCAGACCGTGGGTGATGTCGGCTCCGGCCACACCCCCGGTATGGAAGGTGCGCATGGTCAGCTGAGTGCCCGGCTCACCGATGGACTGAGCCGCGATGTGCCCCACCGCCTCACCGATGGCGACCAAGTCGTTCACGGCCAAGGAGCGGCCGTAACAGTACTGGCAGACGCCGATCTCGCTTTGACAGCCCAACACCGAACGCACCTTCAGCTTCAGGTCGGGGTAAGCGGCCGCCGGGTACAGCGCAAGCAGCTTCTGGAGCATCCGCTTGTTGAGAAGCTCGTTGCGCTCGTAAACGACCTCTCCCGTGTCAGGATCGGCCACATCCCCGGCCAACACCCGGCCGAGCAGCAGGTCGTTCAGCCGCTCGTTCCTACGAAGCGACATATCGATGTACTTCGTCGTGCCGCAGTCGCGCTCCCGGATGACCACTTCCTGAGCCACATCGACCAAACGACGGGTCAAGTAGCCGGAGTCCGCCGTCCGTAGAGCAGTGTCGGCCAGACCCTTGCGGGCGCCGTGCGTCGAGATGAAGTACTCGAGCACCCCCAGACCTTCCATGAAGTTGGCCTTGATGGGCCGTTCGATGATCTCGCCTTTCGGTGAGACGATAGGGCCGCGCATGCCGGCGAGCTGCCTGATCTGTTTGAAGGAGCCCCGCGCTCCGGAGTTGGCCATCATGTAGACAGGATTGAGGCGCCGGAAGTTCTTCTCCATGGCCCGGCCCACCTCTTCGGTGGCCGCCTGCCAGAGGTTCGTCACCTTCTCCCGGCGCTCGGCCTCGGTAAGACCGCCCAGCAGGTAGCCCTCCTGCAGCTCACGGACCTGGTTCTCGTAGCGCTGAAGTATCTCCTCCTTGTCCGGCGGCACCACGATGTCGTTCTTCGAGATGGTGACCCCGGCCACGCTGGCGTACTTGAAACCCAGGTCTTTGAGCACGTCCAGGAGATTGGCCACGGCGGTGGCGCCGTAATACTCCACCAGGTCGCTCACGAAGCTCGACATCTCGTTCTTGGTGAAGACGATGTTCTGGAATTCGTAGTCGTTCTTACGGATCGTGCCTTCAGGGCCCTCCTGCTCCCACTCCTCTCCGAAGTATTCCTCGAGCGCAGCCGCCACGGCCGAGTTGAACAGGGCCCGGCCGACCGTAGTAAGGACCCGTCCCTCGTTCCAGCGGAAGAGGATGGCGTCCTGGAGGCCGATCTTCTTCTCCGCGTAAGCGTGCTCCAGCTCGGCCACGGTGCTGAAGGGCCGGGGCGGGGGATCAAGGACCTTGAGGGCCTCAGCGTCGAAGGGGTCGATCTTGGCCAGGTCGGGCCCTTCGAAGTAGGTCAGGTAGTAGCAGCCCAGGATCATGTCCTGGGTGGGAACAGCTATCGGCCGGCCGTGGGCCGGGGACAGGATGTTGTTGCAGGACAACATGAGGATGCGGGCCTCCGCCTGCGCCTCCACCGAGAGCGGCAGGTGCACGGCCATCTGGTCGCCGTCGAAGTCGGCGTTGAAGGCGGTACAGACCAGGGGATGCAATTGGATGGCCTTGCCTTCGATCAGCACCGGCTCGAAGGCCTGGATGCCCAGCCGGTGAAGAGTCGGGGCCCGGTTCAGAAGGACCGGGTGCTCGGTGATGACCTCGTCCAGGATGTCCCAGACTTCGGGGAACTCGCTCTCGACCAGCTTCTTGGCCGCCTTGATGTTCTGCACCTGTTTGCGCTCCACCAGCCGGCTCATGACGAAGGGTTTGAACAGCTCCAGCGCCATGGTCTTGGGGATGCCGCACTGGTGCAGTTTCAGCTCCGGGCCGGCCACGATGACGGAACGGCCGGAGTAGTCCACGCGCTTGCCCAGCAGGTTCTGCCGGAAGCGGCCCTGCTTGCCCTTCAGCATGTCTGAAAGGGACTTGAGCGGGCGATTGCCGGGGCCGGTGACGGCCCGGCCTCGGCGGCCGTTGTCGAAGAGGGCGTCCACCGCTTCCTGCAGCATGCGCTTCTCGTTATTGACGATGATCTCCGGGGCACCCAGGTCGAGCAGACGCTTCAGCCGGTTGTTGCGGTTGATGACCCGGCGGTAGAGGTCGTTGAGGTCGGAGGTGGCGAACCGTCCGCCGTCGAGCTGCACCATAGGCCGGAGCTCCGGGGGGATGACCGGGACGCACTGCAGGATCATCCATTCCGGCTTGTTGTCGGAACGCAGGAATCCCTCGACCACCTTGAGCCGCTTGACGGCCCGGGACAGCTTCTGCCCCTTAGAGTTCTTGATGGTCTCGCGGAGGACCTTTGCCTCGCTCTCCAGATCGACCGCGGCCAGGAGCTCGCGGATGGCTTCGGCCCCCATACCGCCCCGGAAGTACGCGCCGTACCCGAAGGGGCTGCCGAACTTCTCCTTCATCTCCCTGAAGAGCGTCTCGTCGGTGATGATGTCGCCCTTCTTGATGGCCTTGAACTGGGCCCACAGCTCGCGCAGGCGGGCGGCCTGCTGATCGGCGTAGCGCTCCAGGTCCCGCAGCCGGGTGTCGGCCTCGATGCGCAGCTCGGTCGCCTTCTTCTCCGTCTCCTCTTGAGTCCACTCACTGAGGGGGGTCCGATCGAAGCCCAGCGCGATCTCATCATCCTCATCGGGCGTGGAGTTGCCCAGCAGCACGGCCACCCGCTTGTCGCGCTCAGCCATGATCTTCACCTTCTGCTCGTCGCGCGCGGAGAAGGTGTTCTCGATGTCCGCCTGCAGCAGGTCTTCCAGCTTGCCCATGTCGCGCTGTCGCTTGTCGTCGTCGACGAAGGTGACGATCGAGGCGGAGAAATAGAGCACCCGTTCGAGCTGCTTGGGCGAGATGTCGAGTAGGTAGCCCATGCGGCTGGGCACGCCCTTGAAGTACCAGATGTGGCTCACGGGGGCAGCCAGGTCGATGTGGCCCATGCGCTCCCGACGCACTTTCGACCGGGTGACCTCCACGCCGCACCGCTCACAGATGATGCCCTTGTAACGGACCCGCTTGTACTTACCGCAGTAGCATTCCCAATCCTTGGTGGGTCCGAAAATGCGCTCGCAGAAAAGCCCGTCTTTCTCTGGCTTGAGCGTGCGGTAGTTGATCGTCTCCGGCTTGGTCACCTCGCCAGACGACCAGGCCCGGATCTGTTCCGGGGAGGCCAGACCTATCCTTATGGCATCGAAATCGTTTATGTCTATCACCTAAGGCTCCTATTCCGCGTCGTCGGGGAAGCGGGAAAGCCGGATGTCTTCAAGATCAGGATCCACCTCGAGATCGAACGCCTCGAGCTCGGGCGCCCCCTCGAACTCGCCGGCCCCTTCCTCGTCATCCGGCTCCTCGTCCAACTCCGAACCGGTGCGACTCGGCGCCAGAGCGGCCGCAGCCGCCTCTTCCGCTCTCTCCTCGGCCCTGTACCGCGCACTCAGATCGATGCCCAGCTCCTCGGCGGCCCGAAGCAGGTCGTCCTCTTCCTCGGCCACTTCAAGGGAACCGCCCTCCTCGCTCATCACCTGGATGTCCAGCGCCAACGACTGCATCTCTTTGAGCAGCACCTTGAACGACTCCGGCACTCCCGGGCGCGCGATGTTCTCGCCTTTGACGATCGCCTCGTAGGCCTTGACCCGGCCCTGAGTGTCGTCGGACTTGATGGTCAACATCTCCTGTAAGGTGTAAGCGGCCCCGTAGGCCTCGAGCGCCCAGACCTCCATCTCGCCGAAGCGCTGCCCGCCGAACTGCGCCTTACCGCCCAGCGGTTGCTGAGTCACGAGCGAGTAGGGACCCGTTGAGCGCGCATGGATCTTGTCATCCACCAGGTGGTGGAGCTTCAGCATATACATGTACCCGACCATGATGTTCTGGTCGTAGGCCTCACCGGTGCGGCCGTTGTACAGCTTGACCTTGCCGGCGACCCTGGTCCCTGGGTTGTTGTCCAGGATGACGGGCATCTTCACCTTGAGAGGATCGAAGACGTCGCTTCTGTGGGCCAGCACCCAGCCCATCAGGGCCTCGTCGACCTCTTCCCGGGAGGCCCCGTCGAAGACGGGCGTGGAGATGGGCACCGGACCGCGGGCGGTCGACTCATCCACGATGTCGTAGTACTTCCTCACCAGCTCCATCTGCTCCTCAGGAGCGAGTTCGCGTCCTCGCGCCGCCGTTCGATCGGCCTCGATGCTCTTGCTGTTGCGCTTGAGCTGGTAGAAGCCGTGGTGCGCGGCCCAGCCCAGGTGGGTCTCCATGACCTGGCCGATGTTCATGCGCGACGGGACGCCCAGCGGGTTCAGGATGATGTCCACCGGAGTGCCGTCCTCCAAGAACGGCATATCCTCCTCGGGCACGATCTTGGAGGTGACGCCTTTGTTCCCATGCCGGCCGGCCAACTTGTCGCCTTCAGCGATCTTGCGCTTCTTTGCCACGTAGACACGGACCAGCCTATTGACGCCGGGCGAGAGGTCGTCCCCAGCCTCCCGGGAGAATTCCTTGACGTCGATCACGACGCCCTTCTCACCGTGCGGCACCTTGAGGGAAGTGTCACGTACCTCCCGCGCCTTCTCCTTGAAGATCGCCCGGATGAGCTTCTCCTCGGCGGTGAGCTCGGTCTCACCCTTCGGGGTGATCTTGCCGACCAGCAGGTCTCCCGAAGACACTTCCGCTCCGATGCGCACGATGCCGTACTCGTCGAGATCGGCCAGCGATTCTTCGGACCGGTTGGGGATGTCACGGGTGATCTCCTCGTCGCCCAGCTTCGTGGAACGAGCTTCGACCTCATACTCCTCGATATGCACCGAGGTGAGGACGTCGTCCTTGACCAGCCGCTCGCTGATGACGATGGAGTCCTCGAAGTTGTAGCCCTCCCAGCTCATGAAGGCCACGAGCAGATTGCGGCCCAGGGCCAGCTCACCGTCTTTGGTGGAAGCACCGTCGGCGAGAACCGTGCCCGGGACGACCGTGTCGCCCACGTCGACGACCGGCTTCTGATGGATGAAGGTGCCCTGGTTCGACCGCTGGAACTTCAGCAGCTCGTGCGACTCCACTTCGCCGTCCTCGGTCTCTATCAGGATACGGTCGGCCGAGACGCCCCGGACCTTGCCGGCCTTCTTGGACAGAAGGACATCGCCCGTATCAACGGCGGCGCGGTGCTCCATCCCCGTGCCGATGAGAGGAGCCTCGGCCTCCAACAGCGGCACCGCCTGTCGCTGCATGTTGGATCCCATAAGGGCGCGGTTCGCATCATCATGCTCCAAGAAGGGTATGAGGGCCGTCGCCACCGACACTATCTGTTGAGGGGAGACATCCATGAAGTCGACGTCTTCCCGCCGCGCGCTCACGTACTCGCCCCCCGGCGCCCGCGCCATGACCGTGTCTTCCACGAACACCCGGGTCTTCGGGTCGAAGGGCGCGTTGGCTTGAGCGATGGTGTAGTTCTCTTCTTCGTAGGCGGTGAGCCAGACGATCTCGTCGGTGATCTTGCCTTTCCCCTTGATCACCCTCCGGTACGGGGTCTGAATGAAGCCGAACTCGTTCACCTTGGCATAGCTCGAAAGCGAACCGATCAGACCGATGTTCGGGCCTTCCGGAGTCTCGATGGGGCACATGCGTCCATAGTGAGTAGGGTGGACGTCCCGCACCTCTATGGGCGCCCGCTCGCGGGTGAGGCCGCCGGCCCCCAGAGCTGAAAGACGCCGGCGGTGGGTGAGACCGGCCAACGAGTTGGTCTGGTCCATGAACTGCGAGAGCTGCGAACTCCCAAAGAACTCCTTGAGCGCGGCCACCACCGGCCGGATGTTGATGATGGACTGCGGGGTGATCGTGTCGACGTCCTCGGTGGTCATGCGTTCCCGAACCACCCGTTCCATCCGGTACAGCCCCACCCGGAAGGCCTCCTGCACCAGCTCACCCACCATGCGCAGGCGGCGGTTGCCGAAGTGCTCATACTCGTCGAGGCGGTTGGCCACCTCGTCCCAGGGCAGGCCGGGAGCCACCTCGGCCAGATCACGGGCTTCCTCCAACACATGATCGTGGTCGATCGCGAGCGGGACCGCCACCAGCTCCTTTACCAGAGCGACGATGTCGGCCTTGGTGAGGGTGCGTACCTCAAGATCGGTGTGCAGCCCCAGACGCGCGTTCAGCTTGTGCCGGCCCACCTTCGTAAGATCGTAGCGTTTGGGGTCGAAGCAGATGTTCCAAAGCAGGTTGCGGCTTGCCTCAAGCGTAGGCGGCTCGCCCGGGCGCTGCTTCTTGAAAAGCTCCACGAGGGCTTCGTCGACCGAACGTATGGAGTCCTTCTCCAAGGTGGCTTTGATGAAGGGGTTGTTGTCAAAGAGTGCAAGGATCTCCTCGTCGGTGCCCCGGGACAGAAGGTCTGGTTCGTCTTTGGTCTTCTCCGAATCGATGCCGGCCAGGGCGCGCAGGAACACGGTGGCGGGAAGCTTCCGCTTGCGGTCGATCCGCACAGAGACAGTCGCCCTCTTATCGATCTCGAACTCAAGCCATGAGCCGCGGGCCGGCATGAGGTTGGCCACGAGGACCTGTTTCGTGGGATCCTTGGCGGCCATCACGTATGCGCCCGGGGAGCGGACCAGTTGAGTGACGATCACCCGCTCGGTGCCGTTGATGATGAAGGTCCCCTGTTCGGTCATCATGGGAAAGTCGCCCATGAAGACGTTGTTCTCGATTATGACGCCGGTCTCCCGGTTCACGAAGCTGACCTTGACGAACAGGGGAGCTGCATAGGTCTGGTCTTTGTCCCGGCATTCCTTCAGCGTGAGCAGAGGTTGACGGAACTCGTAGTCGCCGAACTCGACGGCGTAGTTGCCCGTATAATCCTCGATGGGATTTATGTCTTGGATGGTCTCTCTGAGGCCTTCGTTCTTGAACCACTCGAAGGACTCGGTCTGGACTTCGATGAGGTTGGGGACTTCTAGGATCTGCGGTAGTTTGGAGAAAGATTTTCGCGGTCTGGGAGTCTTCCTTTCGCCCAAAGGGGATCACTCCTCGCATGCCGGGGTTTTGCACAGGGGTTCAACGCGCAATCTTGCATGGTACCATCGCCCGCGCGTCACGACAACCCGATTTCGCCGGACCCCTGGCCCTCCCTCCAGGCCGCCGGCCACCGTCTTACCAAGGGGCGCGGCCCGAAAAGGCCGCGCCCCTCGCGCACTACCGGCTACTTCACCTCGACTTCGGCGCCGACTTCTTCGAGCTGCTTCTTCATGTCCTCGGCTTCGGCCTTTGAAACCGCCTGTTTCACGGGGTTCGGGGCCCCGTCGACCAGATCCTTGGCTTCCTTCAGACCGAGGCCTGTAAGGGCCCGCACCACTTTGATGACATTGATCTTCTTCTCGCCGGCGGCTTTGAGGATGACGTCGAACTCAGTCTGCTCTTCCTCCTCCACCGCCGGGCCGGCAGCCGGGCCGGCCGGGCCGGCGGCCATGGCGACCGGCATCGCCGCGCTGACGCCGAATTCTTCTTCGAGGGCCTTGACGAGCTGGGACAGCTCCAGCACCGACATCTGCTTGATCTCTTCTATGAGCTTGTCGGGGGTCACCTTAGTAGACTCCTTTCCACTTATCCGTGTGTACTGTGTATCTGCACCATGACGCCTGGATGGACCTTGGTTCTCGGTCCGCACGCGTTCGGCAGGTCAGGCCGCGTTCGCCTTCTGCTCCTGCACCTGCGACAGCGCTACCACCAGGCCCCTGATCGGACCGTTGAGAACATTGACGAGGCCGCTGAGCGGGGAGGCGATGGCCGCGACCACCTGCGCGACGAGCTGCTCGCGATTCGGCATCATCGACAATGTCTCGACATCGGCGGGACTCAGCAGAGAACGCTCGAGCTTGCCCCCACGGATCGAGGCCTTCTTCTTCTCTCGGATGAAGTCCTGGAGGGTCTTCGCAACCCGAACGGGATCACCATGGCAGTAGGCGATGGCAGTGGGACCTTGAAGCAGCTCGGTCAGCCCCTCCACGTCGGCTTCGGCGGCCGCTATCTTGGCCAATGTGTTCTTGACGACCTTGAGACTGGCATCGACCTTTGCCAGGCGGGCACGAAGCTCCGTCGCCTCAGCAAAGGTCAGACCGCGGTAGTCCAAGAAGTAGTAGACGTTACTGGTCTTGAGATCCTCGGCGATCTCCCTCACCGCTTCGATCTTGTCCGGTCTCGGCATACTGTCTCACCTCCTTCACTAAAAGAATCGTCCACCTCCAACAGCAGAGGCGGACGATCACTTCACGGGCTCTCTTGAGCCACTATGCGCGTCTCACTCTGCCTCGGCTGGCGGGCCGGCTCGAGAACCCGTCCTCGAATCCGAGAAGGAGCCCTCCACCTCACCGCTTCTGCCGCTTGAACGGCACCAGCTGTCTCAGGCGGATCACGGCAGGCAGTATATCACTGCGGCGCCGGATGGCCACGCGCCCCGCCGCCGGTGTCAAGAGGCCGGACGCCTCCATACGGGACGTGACCGGCCACCCACCCACGCGTACCGGCGACCGCGCTTGTCAGGCCTCCTCTTCGACCAGTACGCGGGTCTTGGAGGTATCCAGCGGGATACCCGGGCCCATAGTGGAGGCCATCGTGATGGTCCGCAGGTACTTGCCCTTGGCGGCCGCCGGCTTTGCCCGGATGATCTCGCCCAACACCTCGCTGTAGTTCGACACCAACTGCTCGGGTGTAAAGGATTTCTTGCCCACGACCAGATGCACGACGCCGAACTTGTCGGTGCGGTATTCGACTTTGCCTGCTTTGAGATCGGCGACGGCTTTGCCCACGTCGAAGGTCACGGTGCCGGCCTTCGGGTTCGGCATGAGGCCCCGCGGACCCAGCACGCGCCCCAGCTTGCCCACCACCCCCATCATGTCGGGGGTGGCGATGACCGCGTCGAAATCGAGCATGCCGCCCTCGATCTGGGCCGCCAGGTCCTCGGCGCCCACGATGTCGGCGCCCGCGGCTTCGGCCTCGGCGGCCTTCTCGCCCTTGGCGAACACGGCCACCCGCACGGTCTTGCCGGTCCCGTGCGGCAGCATCACCGTGCCGCGCACCTGCTGGTCGGCGTGTCTGGGGTTGACCCCCAGTTTGATGTGGACCTCGACGCTCTCGTCGAAGTTGGCCGTGTCCAGGCTCTTGAGGAGATTGGCGGCTTCCATCGGAGTGTACAGGCGACCCTGTTCGATCGCCTTTTTGGCTTCTTTGAAGCGCTTGGAATCCTTGCTCACAGTGATACCTCCTGGTGGTCAGACGGGCTCACTGCCCTCCCACCTTCCGGCCCGCCGAAGCGGGATTATTCCACTACGGTGACTCCCATGCTGCGCGCCGTACCGGCCAAGATGTTCATCGCCGCATCGATGTCGTGCGCGTTCAGATCGGGCATCTTTATCTCGGCGATCTGCCGGAGCTGGTCTTTGGTGATCTTGCCGACCTTCTCTTTGCGTGGGTGGCCGCTCCCTTTGGGGATACCCGCCGCCTGGCGGATAAGGACCGCCGCCGGCGCGGTCTTCAGAACGAACGTGAACGAGCGATCTTCAAAGACCGTCACTTCCACCGGGACCACCTGGTCGACACGGTCTTGAGTCGCCGCGTTGTAAGCTTTGCAGAATTCCATGATATTGACGCCGTGCTGGCCCAGAGCAGGGCCGACCGGAGGGGCCGGGCTCGCTTTGCCCCCGACGATCTGCAGCTTGACTATCGCCCGTACCTTCTTCGCCACCTTGAATCTCCGTCTCTTGCTAGCGGGTCTGCGATCCGGCCTCTCAGATCTTCTTGACCTGTTCGAAGCCCAGTTCGGCAGGTGTATCCCTACCGAAGATCGACACCATCACCTTCAGCTTGCTCTGCTCGCTGTTCACCTCCGCCACCTCGCCGGTGAAGTCGGTGAGCGGTCCGCTGACCACCCGCACCTGATCCCCTACCACGAACTCGGCCTTGGCCTTCGGTCTCTCCACCGTGGTGGTGTGAAGGATACGATCGACCTCCGAGGGCATGAGCGGGGTGGGCTTGTTCTCCGATCCCACGAAGCCCGTCACGCCGGGCGTGTTCTTCACGAGCGACCACGAATCGTCGGTGAGGATCATCTTGACAAGCAGGTAGCCGGGAAATATGCGTTTCTCCACCTGCACCTTCTCGCCGCCTTTGGTCTCGACGACCTGCTCGGTGGGAACGACGATCTCTTCGAAGTACTGGGCCTGGTTCATCGACTGGATGCGATGCTCCAGGTTGGTGCGCGCTTTGTTCTCATGGCCCGAGTACGTGTTGATGACGTACCACTTGGCGTCCATGGACGTGACGGCTCCTGGCGATGTGCTGCTCGGGTCCGTGGATCAGCCCAACCCGACTGCGCGGACGATCGTGTTCCAGATGAAGTCGAACACTCCGATGAAGACGGCGGCGATGGCCACCGCTATGATCACGACGGCCGTCGACTGAAGCAACTCCTTGCGTGACAGCCACGTGACTTTGGTCATCTCTATGCGCACTTCACGCAGGAAGTTGCGGACGCGGCCGCGAGGCTTCGTGCTGACCGCTCCCCGCGGAGCAGAACTAGGGCGTACGGAGGCCACCTTCGAAGCGGAGCGGGAGAAGGCGCCCTTCAGGGCGCCTACGTCCTTGGTCTGGGCCTTACCCGCCGTCTTGTCAGTCTCGATCTTCGCCATAGCTTCTGTTCGATCCTCAGGGGAGAAGTGGCAGGGCAGGAGGGATTCGAACCCCCAACATCCGGTTTTGGAGACCGGCGCTCTACCGTTGGAGCTACTGCCCTACGCCCACCCGTATTCCGGTGCCGGACTACTTGGTCTCTTTGTGGACCGTGACCGCGTCACACCACTTGCAATACTTGCGCAACTCGATCCGCTCGGGATCGTTACGCTTGTTCTTCATAGTAGTGTAGTTGCGCCGCCTGCACTCCTGGCAGGCCATCGTCACCCGTACACGCATTACTACTTCACCACTTCCTAGTCATTGAACGCCCGTGCATGCTACCACAAACGGAGACGCGAGACTGCCGAGGATCGAAGCCTCGGCCGCCAGAGCGCACTGTGCGGCACAATCCGGCTTCCTCAGCAGCCTATAGCGGCGAGAGGACTCGAACCTCTGACACGCGGATTATGATTCCGCTGCTCTGACCGACTGAGCTACGCCGCCCTATTATGGAGCCTCCATTCGGACTTGAACCGAAGACCCCTTCCTTACCATGGAAGTGCTCTACCAGCTGAGCTATGGAGGCCCATCAGCCGGCCCGCCGCCGACCGGCGCTCCGGCCGGTGGCGGATCGTCATGGTGGGGGGGGGAGGATTTGAACCTCCGTAGGCTGCGCCGACAGATTTACAGTCTGCTCCCTTTGGCCACTCGGGCACCCCCCCACACGCGAAACCCCGCGCGGAGGCGAAGTCGGATGATACCTGCTCAGATACCCTATTTCAAGGAAACAGCAGGCGTCCGAGACGCCCGCAAGATCCAGCCCGTGGGACTCCCGCCCGATCCGTCGCGAAGCGCCGGCCTCAGCCCCACGGCGCCTGCGCGTGCAACCCCACCTCGGGCACACGAACGGCCGCTCAGACCGCCGGATCGCCGTGCGGCCCCCGCACCCGGGGCACGGTGATGCTGGCCTCCGTCAAGAACAGCACCTGCGCCCCGTCACCTTGCTTCGCCAAGGCGGCCTCCACAGCGCTCTGCAGGTCGGCCAAAGGTGTCATGAACATGGCGCGTACATCCTCATCCCGAAGCGAACTCACGACCCAGATCTCGGCCCGCTGGAGCATGATGGCGATGCGGGTGGCCTGCTGCATCCCCAGCTTGTATTCCTCCAGGCCGGCGCGCTCCAGCGCCTGGGCGGGCGAGGCGGCGGCCGCCAGCATGTCGAACAAGGTCTGATTCTCACCCAGGCCGAAGGGGCACTCCGACGCCACTATCAGTACGCCCCCGTCCTTGACAGCCAGAGCGCCGCTCTGGATGGCCTTGTTGGTCTGATAGAAGTTGCAGTCCATGGGATGGGGAGCGACCGCCACCACCACTTCGTAGCGCCGGTCGATGTCCAGCACGAACTGCCTGTCGGCCACAGCCACCGCCTGCCGGAAAGTATCCTCCAAGTCGCCCGCCGCTGCGAAACCCACCTGATGGTCCTTGTCGAGGACCAACTGGATGGAGTACAAGTCCTTGCCGGCGATGCCGATAGCGAGAGACTCCTCCAGATCCTCGTGGACCGGGTTGCCGGCCAGCATCAAGAGCTCGGACCCCGGTTCCATCGACAGCTGGTGGTTGGCCCACACGGTCTCGTACCCCGCCAGCCCGGGGAAAAGGGACTTGCGCCCGCCCGTGTAGCCGGCGAAGTAGTGCGGCTCCACCGAGTTGATGACGACCACGCTGCGGGCATCGGCCAGCAGGCGGTTCACCCAGATCTCGGTCCCCCGCGCGGTCCGGCCGATACGCACCAGCCGTTCCTTGTCCTTGGCGTCGTGGGAGAAGATGCGCACCGCGTGCCTCGCAGCCAACTCCGCGCCGAAGATGTGGTCGACCTCGGCCGGCAGTGCGGCCCGGTGCGTGCCGGTGGCGATGGCGAAACTCAGCTCGTGGCCGGGGACCTCCAGCCAGTCCTCCAGGTCGGCCCGCAGCACGGCCAGCACCTTCGCCGTCGGGGTCGGCCGGGTGCCGTCGTTCACGACCACCAGCAGGGGAGAGGCGGCGCGGGCCAGGAAGTCCTTGAAATCCGCCCCAGGGCGCGCGAGGGTTTCCCGCAGTATCCCCTCAGGATCCTCGGCCTTCTCCACCTTGGCTCCCAGGACCCCGGCCACCCGGTGGGTCTCCACTTCCACAGGGGTAGTCCCGGTGCCCCAGGGCACATCGATGCGCATTCCTCATCTCCTCATTCGGCCGGCGGTCCCCTCGCGCTGCCGTGCTTGCAGAGCCACGGGGGTCGTACGACTCCCGTCCGGCAAGCCTAGCGCAGGGGCCATCCGCCGACAAGCGGCTGAGGCGCGTGCAGACCGAGTGTGTCTTCGGCGCCGTAAGCGCTGTTCATACCCGCATACGACCTACAGAGGCCTCCTTAGGCCAAGCCTCCAGACACATACGGGCCGCATCCGGACACGAAGGAAACGCAGCACGTGAGGCGGCGCGTACCTGTTGTCGTAGTCCCGGCTGCCGTGATCGCGCTCACCGTTACCGCAGGCGCGGTGGTGGCCGAACCCATCAGGTCCGGCAACGCCGGTCGCCCGGCTACGGGCTGAAGGCCGACCTCGCCGCGCCGGCCTACGCTTCCTGGGTAGTGACTTCCGGGCAGCCGGACTAGGTGTCCCTCCCGGGGCCAACCTGATGCCAAGGTGAACGGCACCTGTAGGGGCGGCCCGGGACTCCCAGCCACCCGGGTCGCCTTCGTCAAGGCGCACTCGGGGTCGCACCACCCTGCAGTTCAACTGGACACCCAGGTCAGCAAGGTCAAGTGTCCCGGGACCTGCGGGTACCCGGCTTCTCCGCACTCGCCCGGCGGTGATCGCGCGACGGCGGAATCGAGCCAACGACGAGCCGGCGCGGTCCGACCCACCTCCACCGGCCACAACGTACCCGTTCGGCCAGGAGGGCCCGGACTCCGTCTTCGATCGCCAGCCATTCTTCGTCACTTCGGGGCTTGTGAGAATGCAGTGGCCGTCCCTCTGTCGGCCGTAGACTCCGCGGACCTGCCGTCCGCCGGGCCTCGTCAGAGGCAGGGCTGCCGCCCCGGTGGGTCCCGGCCGGGCCTTCCTCCCGAGCAAGAATCCGCGTCTGGGTGGCATTGATGGCCCCTCTGGCCCCATCCCAATCGTTGAAGTCGATGTGGCGCGTCATGCCGTTTCTTCCAGCAACTGCGCTAGGCGGGCGGATACCTCCGCTTCGTCCGCCTGTGCCCTCAGGTAGTCCAGGTCCAGGTCGGCCCTGTGGACACCGAAAAGCACTTCGGCCCAGCGACAGTCGTTCTCCGACGACCAATGTACGCACGCCGCGAGGCGATCGATGATCACGTCCTCCAGCCCAAGCACGTAGGCTGAGGTACCTGCCACCTCGACCTCGGTCAACCGCTCTCGCTGGCCGGGAGCCAGCCGGCCGCCAGGGGCTTCCACGATCAGGCCGAGATCCCCACGGATCCAGTGCCGCCCGCGACGCTCGAATCCCCAGTCAGGCAGGATCTCGTCCAGCGGTTCGGAGGCACTCACCAAGTCGATGTCAACCGTCGCGTAGCCACCGGCCGAGTAGAACTCGACCGCCTGCCCGCCCACGATCACCGGGGGCTGCCATCCTCGGCCGACGCACGCGCGGGTCAGAAGTCCTATGAAGGCCAGGCGCTTTTCGAGAGAGCTCGGCAACCTCGACAGAACGTCGGCGAGGCCGGCCGCGTCCAGCGCGGCAGGTGATACCGGCGCTTCCGACACACTCTCCGCGCGACCCTGCGCGTTCGCTTCCAGCCACCGACCCAGATCCGACGGCCGGAAGCGCCACCGTCCCCCCACACGGATGCCCGGAATGCGACCGTCGCGGGCGAGCTGGTACACCGTTCTGGTGGACAGTCCCAAACGTAAGGCAACAGTCTTGACATCCCAAAGCTCATCCATGGAAAGATCGTACCATGAATAGGAAACAACAGGTGAAAAAGAGAAGAACGCCATCTGCCGAGTGCCGGACCACGGCGGAGCACCCGGCGCCGGTGCGCGTCGGCTAAGCGAAGGAGCGCGAAGAAAACCACCGCCTTCCCCCCACGTAGGCGCTTGGCCGCATCGCCCGGATGGCCACGCTGCAGGGGGCCCTCGGCGGCGGAGCGGCGTCCCCGCCCGGGTAGCCGAAGCGCCCCGAAGCCCGCCCTGCTCCTTTTCGGGTAGAATCCAGCGCATGGGCACTTCAACTAGGCGCCTCGGGCAGTTCCGCCATCCGGCCCCGGGCACTTTGACCACAGGTGGTGTCTTTCATGGAGTACTTCAGCTACAGCATCTCCCCTGAGATATTCGCGCGCTACCCGGGCTACGTGCGCGGGGTGGTGATAGCCCACGGGGTCAACAACGGTCCCTCCCCGGGAGAACTGGTGCATATGCTGCGCGACGCCGAGGAAGCGGTGCGGGCTCGGGTCGATCCCGAGAAGATCGCCGAGGAGCCCCGCATCAAGTCGTGGCGCGAGGCCTACCGGGCGTTCGGCGCGAAGCCCGCGGAGTTCCGGTCATCGGTGGAAGCCATGGCCCGGCGCGCGTTGCGGGGTGACCAACTCCCCA
>JAJFUK010000096.1 GCA_021372435.1 Actinomycetes bacterium
TCATCATCGGAGCGCCCAGGCCCGCGAAATTCATCTTGGAGAGCCCGAGCTTCTTGGTGCCCTTGGGCATCATGCGGCCGAACATGGACTGCAGCATGGTCTTCTTGCTGCTCCCGCCTGCCGGCTTCTCGCTCTTTCGGAGGATGTTGAGACCCCAGAAAGTGCAGAAGATGGTCACGTCGTCGCCCATCGCCGCCGCGCCGTTGGCGATGATGAGGGCCGCCATGACCTTGTCGAAGTCTCCGCTGAACAGGATGATGGTCTTCTTGGTAGTTTCCACTGCTTCCCTCCAATGGTGCGGGTCAGGCCACGAACGCTCGATACAGATAGTGGGAGATGTCGTTGAAGACGACGCCTTCCGGCGCGGCGCCGCTCAGATTGACGTAACACATGGGGCACATGGTGACGACCTCGGAGCCGGCGGCTCTCAATTGCTCGACCCGTTTCTGGGCGTTTGCGTGCGCCTTGTCCGGATAGAGTGACTCGACCGGACCACCGCAGCACCAGGTCATGCGCCCCGACTTCTCGGGCTCCTTGATCTTCATCCCGGTGGCCACGAGAAGCGTGCGGGGCTCGTCGACGATGTTCTCGTAACGGGAGAAGACGCAGGAGTCATGAATCACCAGCTCCCCGGAGAGGGCCGTGCGCGGTATCGGCTCCTTCTCCGCCAGAACCTCGAGATAGGTCTTGACCTGAACGTCGAAGTCGGAGAGGAGCTTGGGATAAACGGAACGGAGCATGTTGGTGGTGTGAGGGTCGAGGGTGATGGCGGTCTTGACCCCGTGCTTTTTCAGCACGCCGTGCACCCGGCGAGCGTGCTCCAGCACGACCTCGTCGGCGCCCAGGTCGTGAGCCAGCGCCCCTGTGTAGAGATCGTCTTTGTAGAGATAGCCGAACTCCACCCCGGCCTGGCGGAGGAGCCGCGCGACATTGATGGGGACCTGGTCGTACAGGGCCTTCATCCCGGCCGACGGCCTGGCCATGAACGCGCTGATGTTGACCACGCGGTTCAGCCTGCGCCCCAGAGGGGTGAGTCTGGCGAGAGGCGAATCGGCCAGTCGGGTCTCGGCTTTGACCAGCCCTTCGATGTAGGGGATGAGCTGATACATCAACCCCGTGTAGATGACGGTCTCGCCCCCGTGCGGCAGATCCAGGCCGCGCGCCCACCGGGTGGCGTTCCTCGTGGAGATGGGCAACACCGACTTGCGGAGACGGAGGTTGTCCGCCAGGATGCCGATGACGTCGCCTGTTGGTAGAGGCATGCCTATCTCCTACAGTCCAAAGACTTTGCGGTTGAGGTGGTGCCGCAGGGAGCGTACGTTCTCCGCGATGTGCACCCCCGCGGGGCAGTTGACCTCGCACATCTTGCACAAGAGGCAGGAGTAGACGCTCTCGGTCTCCTGTAGCACCTGCTCCTCCATGCCCAAGAGCACGTAACGGAACAGCCGGCGCGGCAGGACCTCGATGCCCATGGGGCACACGGCCGTGCAGACCCCGCAGTTCATGCACGCGGCTGCATCGAACTCCTCGTGGGTACCGACCGCGGCCGCAAGTCCCGGATCGACGAGAGTGCTCACGCTCCCTCCTTCTTCACGGCCTGGTACAGGTAGAAGCCATCGTCATCGGCCTCCTTGATCTCGGTCACGTGCCCGTACTTGCGCATCCCCATCACCCAGAACATGACCTCGTGCGTAGGCCGGCCCACAGCGTCGGCGATCTCGGGGATCGTGAGGGGTCCCGCCTCCAGCGCCGCGAGGATGCGGCGGCGCATGAGGTGCTCATCGCGGATAATCTCCCGGACGTCTCTGTTCACGCTCGACATAGGGTCAACTCCTGGAGTAGGCCGGCGATCATCGCCCGGATCTGCGCATCGGTGTAGCCCTGCAGATCGATGGCATCCGTAGGACACACCGGGACACAGCCCCCGCAGCCCTTGCAGGTGGCTTTGTCGATGAAGGCCACCGCTTTGCCGTCCACCTCCACCTGCCGGGGCGCCTCGTACGGACAGGCCGCGAGGCAGGCTCCACACCACTCGCACTTCTCGGCGTCGACCACGGCGATGAGCGGATCGAGCTCGGCGAAACCGCGCTTGAGCATGGCCGCGCTCTGAGTGACGGCTGCCAGTCCAGATGTCACCGCCTCGGCCGAGTTCTTCGGGCTCTGGCAGGCGCCGCAGATGAATACTCCGTCGACCACCGTCTCCACCGGCCGCAGCTTCGGGTGGATCTCGTTGAAGAACCCGTCATTGCCCACGGGCAGCTTGAGCACCTTGACCAGTTCGTCGTTCTCTCGGGGGACCATGCCGGTCACCAAGACCACCAGATCGGCCGGGATGGTGAGTTCTTCCCCGCCGGTCAGCAGATCGCGCGTGGTCACGGTCAAACGGTAGCCGGAGCCGCCCGCGCCGGCCGCCGCGGCTCTCTCCACTACCGGAGGGTCGTCATCGGGGAAGCGCAGATACAGAGCTCCCTTCTCCCGGGATTCGTTGTACAGCAGCTCGTACTTGCCGTACGAGCGGATGTCACGGTAGAGGTGATACTGGCGCGGCGGGCCCCCGGCGGCGCGCGGCCTCACGGCACCGCCGGCCGCCCGGCCTTCTTCGCCGCCGCTTTGGGCGCCCCTCGCGGTCACCAGCAGCGACGCATGCACCGCCGCCGTGCAGCAGTAGCGCGAGCAGTACTGGTTGCCTTCCGGCTGACGGCTACCCACACAGTAGATATAGACGATGCTCCGGACCGGCCTGCCGTCGAACTCCAAAGGACCCGCGGCCGCGTCGACCAGCCTTTTGAACTCTGGGAGCGTGAGCACCCCCTCCAGGCCGTAGCCGAACTCGCCGTCGGAGACGGGGTACGCGTCGAACCCGGTGGCGACGATGACCGAGCCGGCCTGGACCCTGACGGTCTCCGCGACGGTCTCCGCCTGCGTCTCAGCAGAGTCGCGCTTTACGCGGATCGCGACCTCATAGTTGCCGAAACTCCCCGACTTCTCGACGACTTCGGCATTCAGGAACACCTTGATGCCGGGATGCCGGCGGACCCTCGCCACCAGAGCGTTCATCAACTGCCGCCCGTTCTTCCCGTGCGGATACATCCCGTCGAACTCGCCCACCCATCCACCGAGCCGCGCTCCTTTTTCCACGAGAAACACCGGGAGCCCGATCTCCGCCGACCCAAGAGCCGCCCGTAGACCCGCGATCCCGCCCCCGATCACGACCACCCTGGGGACCGTTTGGACCACGATGGGTTCCAGGGGCTCGGTGAGCCTCGTACGGGCGATCCCCGCCCGGACTAGGCGGGCGGCCTTCTCCGTCGCCCCTGCCTTGTCGTCGGTGTGCGTCCAGGAGCACTGCTCCCGGATGTTGACCTGGGTGTACTCATAGGGGTTGAGCCCGGCCCGCTTGGACATCTCGCGGAAGGTGAACGTGTGCAGTTTGGGCGAGCACGAGGCCACGACGATCCCGTCGAGCTTCTGCTCCTCGATATCTTTGATGATCTCCTGCTGCGTCGCATCCGAGCAGGTGAACATGGCCGTCCGGGCCACCACGACATCGGGCTCCTCCTGCACGGCGGCCACCACGTCCTCCACCGACACGTGGTCGCTGATGTTGCCGCCGCACTGGCAGACGTAGACGCCGATCCTGCGGCCGCTCATATGGTCACTCCCGCCTTCTCGAGATAGGCGGCCGCCTGGGCGACGGCCGCTCCTGCATGCAGGATCGAATCAGGGATGTCTTTGGCCCCGGCGGCGGCCCCCGCTACGAAGACCCCCGGCATATCGGTGCGACCCGGGTCGAGGTCCTCGTCGGCTTCGCCTACGTAGAAGTACTTATCCAAAGAAGGACCGCCTTCTGGGAACATGCGTCCTACGTCACCGCCCGGCTGCACCCCTACGGCCAGCACCACCAGATCGTGCTCGGCCTGAGCCATCCCGCCTCCGTTATCGATATCCTCATAGGCCACGATGAGGTTGCCGTCCTCTTTCTCAGTGATCTCCGAGATGCGGCCGCGTACGAAGGTGGCCCCCATGGCCTTGGCCTGCTCATAGAACTCATCGTAGCCCTTGCCCACCGAACGGATGTCCATGTAGTAGACGGTCACGTCGGCGAGGGGCAACGCTCCCATGATCAACTGGTTCTGCTTGATCGAGTACATGCAACAGATCTTCGAGCACAGGGGGTTGCCGACCGTCTCGTCCCGGGACCCCGTACAAAGGACGTAGGCGATGCTGCCGGGTATCTTGCCGTCGCCGGGACGGAGCACAGCGTTGTAGGGACGGGTCGGCGCCAACAGCCGGTCCATCTGCATGCCGGTGATGACGTTCTTGTAACAGCCGAAGCCGTATTGCGGTTTGGCATCGGCTGCAAAAAGCGTGAAGCCGGTCGCCAGGATCACGGCCCCCACCTCCGCCTCGACCTCGCTCCCTTTCATCTGCAGGTCGATACAGTCCGCCGGACAGATGGCCACGCACTCGCGACATTCGGAGCACACGCCGCAATCGAGACAGCGACTCGCGCTGTACAGGGCCTCCTCCTCGGTCATCGTCTCTTCGTCCTCGTAGAACTCCCCCGGGGCCAACGCCACGTTCTCCCGGGCGTCGTGCGGCCGGAGCTCGCTGTGCGTGACCTGCCGGGCCAACACTGCATTCTTGTCCACGGTAGGCAGAGGGCCGTCGAAAGCTTCGGGGTCGAGTTCCTCACCCTGCAGCCAACGGTCGATCATGAACGCGGCCCGCCGGCCCTGCCCGGCGGCCGAGGTGATCATCGAAGGACCGAGGACCACATCGCCGGCCGCGAAGACGTGCGGCAGACTGGTCTGCAGCGTGGCCTTGTCGACCTGGACGGTGCCGGAGGCATTGACCGGCAGACCGAAGGCTCCGGAATCAGGCCTCATGCCGGCCGCGACGACCACCGCGTCGCACGGTAGGCTTCCCACGGTGCCTTCGGCATATTGGGGACTGAAGCGGCCCTTGTCGTCATACACAGAAACGCACCGCATGAGCTCAACGCCCCGTACCGCATCGTCGCCCTCGAACCACGCCACCCCGCAGGAGTCCCTGAAGGTCACGCCCTCCGCTTCGGCTTCTGCGATCTCCTGCGGATGGGCGGGCATGTGTTCGTAAGACTCCAAGCTGACCACCTGGACCGCGGAAGCGCCGTGCCGGAGCGCCGTGCGGGCGACGTCGACGGCCACATTCCCGCCCCCGATCACCACGACGCGCTTCTCTGCAACGTCCAGCTCCTCGCCCAGTTTGGCCGCCTTCAAAAAATCGGCGGCCCGCATCACGCCCGCCAGATCCTCTCCGGGAACACGCAATTTGGTGGCCTGATGGGTGCCGATCGCGAGGAGTACGGCATCGTAGCCCTCGGCTCTAAGCGCCTCGAGGTCATCGACGCGCCGGTCGGTCACTATCTTGACGCCGATCTCGGTGACGTTGGCCACGTCCTCGTCCACCACCTCGTTGGGCAGGCGGTACGGCGGCAACGCCAGACGCAACATGCCGCCGGGCTGGGACGCCGCTTCGAAGATGGTGACCTCGTACCCCTTCCGTGCCAGATGCCAGGCGGCGGTGAGACCGGCCGGGCCCGATCCGACGATCGCCACTTTCTTGCCGTTGGAGGGCGGGACGTCGACCGGCCCCCTACCCTTCGCGTAGTGGGTATCGGCTATGAACCGTTTCAGCCTGCGGATGGACACCGGGCCTTCCAGGCCGCCGCGCGTGCATTCCGCCTCGCACGGTGCATAACACGCTCGCCCCAGACTGCCCACCAGGGGGGTGGCTTCGCAGACGAGCTCGAAGGCCTTCTCGTACTGCCCGCTACGGACCAGCGCGATGTACCCATGGGCCTTGATGCCGGCAGGGCAGGCGGCCGTGCATGGAGAGGTGCCCGCCCGTTCCAGGACCGCCTTCTTGGGCACCGCCTGAGGGAAGGGGATGTACGCCGCCCGGCGCGACACCAGACCGGCGTTGAACTCGTCCGGCACCGCTACGTTGCAGACCATCTCGCACTGGCGGCAGCCGGTGCACGCTTCCTCGTCGACGAACCGCGCCTTGCGCCGGATCTGCACGTGGAACCCGCCCGCCCCGTCACGACGGATGCTCTCCACCTCGGAGTAGGTGAGAACGGTGATGTTGGGGTGATGGACGGTCGCCCCCATCTTGGGAGTGGAGATGCAACTCGCGCAGTCGAGGGTGGGGAAGACCTTGCTCAATAGGATCATCTTGCCGCCCACGCTGGAGTCCTTCTCGACCAAGAGGACTTTGTATCCCATGTCGCCGAGCTTGAGGGCCGATTCCATCCCCCCTATCCCACCCCCGACGACCAGAGCGTCGTACTTCATGCCGCTCATGCCGCCCCCGTTCCGGACGGAGCCGGAGAGGGCCCGGCAGACGATCCTCCGGCCGGTCCCATGTCGGCGAGCATCCTCGAGAACTCATGCATGTAGTTGGTGAACGGCTCCGCACACACCGAACAGATGGCGGCCATCTTGACCCGCTTGGGGTCGTGCCCTTGTCCCTGTAGGAGCGCCTGGGCGTCGGCCATGATCTTCGCCGTACGCCGGCTGCAATCGGGCAGGTAGGCGCACTCTTCGCCGTCGGCGGCGATGAACACCCCGTCGAAGCCCTGCTGTACGGCGTAGAGTACCCAACCCGGCTTGATCCCGCTGGTGCAGGGCAGGCTGATGACCACCACGTCGGGGGAGTAATGCATGTGCGAGCTTGCGGCCAGGTCGATGCCTGGGTCGGAGATGTTGTTGGTCGAAAACACCAGTATCTTCGGCGAGAAGCCTTCGGTCCCGGCCACCTCAGGATCTCCGGCGCCTACTTGAGCTTCTTGACGAAGAGCTTCGTGTAGCCCGGCTCTTCCACGAAGCCCAGGTACTCGTGCCCCATCTTCTTGGCCCAGGCCGGCAGATCTTTCTGCGTGCCCGAGTCGGTAGCGAGCACCTCCATGATCTCGCCGACTTTGACGTCGGCCATCCCCTTTTTGGCCGCCAGGATGGGACCCGGGCATGAGGTGCCCCTTGCATCCACCACTTTCTCACCCTTGAGGGTACTGAGATCTACGGGACCATCTGCCATGATCGTCGCCTTCCTCTCTATCGAGATGCCTCGTTATGCCTTGTAGCCTTGAAGCGCAGCTGCCCTACCTGGAAGGACCGCCCGTCGACTCCACCAGCCGCGCCGCTTGAAGGGACTCCCCCTCGGCCCGGTGCTCTTCGAGGAGCGCCTCGCGTATGAGACCGCACGCCTGTATGAATTTGGGATTGGTGATGGAGTAGTAGACGGTCTGGCCTTCTTTGCGCGGGCGTACCAGCAGGCGTTGTCTGAGGATGCGCAGATGCTGGGAGACATTGTGCACCGAGATCCCTAGATCGGCCGCGATGTCGCCCACGCACTTCTCGCCGTCCTTGAGCGTATACATGATGGCCAGGCGGTGTTCGTTGGCGAGGGCCTGGCACATCTCCGCATGCATCTCGAACAACGGCCGCAGATCCGAGAGCGGTGTCCTGCTGTTATCCCGTACTTGCATGATTGCTTATATAACTCATTGAGGACCAGTTGTCAACCGGACCCCTTCCGCGGCGCTTGCCGAACCCGGGGAAGATGGGCCGGGACGCCGGGGTGGAGCAGGGCGGTAAGCCGCGCTGGGCCGGGGCGGAGCGGAGCACCGGGGCGCGTGAGGGGCTCGCGGCCGCGGGACGGGGCGAGACGACGCACGCTGGGGCGGAGCGAGGGGGCGAGGCGGCGGGGCCAGGCGGCGGGGCAAGGCGGCGGGGCAAGGCGGCGGACTCTACCTCGAGGCGTTACTCAAGGCCAGCAGATTCCTGCCCAGGACAGCAGAGTACTCCTCGAGATCGAGCCTTCTGAGCTTGGCCCGCAGAGGCTCGGGGAGCCCCTCAGGAGGACGGTCCTCCAGGATGACGGCCGTTTCTTCGCGGCTGAACTCCGCCACCAAAGGCTCGTTGCGGAGGTAGTACCGGTTGGCCGGGCACATCTCTTGACAGCGCATGCAGCCTACCAGGCATCCGTGAGCAGCGGGGTCGAGCCAGTCAGGGAACTCGCCCTCGCTCTCATTGAAATAGGTCAAGCACCGCTCCGCGTCGATGACCTTGCCCGCGTGAGGAATGCACCCGGTCGGGCAGACATGGTGGCAGTTCCGGCAGGGCGGACAGCAGCTCATCAGCATGCTGCCCTTGCCGGTGTGCTCCTGGGCCTGCAGATCGGCGTCGGTGCAGAACGCATCCAGACGCGTGTAGCTGCCCATGCCCGGTACGTAGGCCAGATTGTTGCGCCCGTAGCGGGCCAGACCGGCACGGACGGCCAGTAGTTTGACCGGCCCCGGTGCCCGGGCGACGGAGTGGCCGCGCGGCTCCAGCACCGAGCGGATGATCTCCAGGCATCTCGCCCGACGGGCGGAGGATATGTACGTGGGCGGGATGATCGCCTCGAGAGGGCCCGTGCCGATGTGGAACCGTACCTTCACCGCGGGTGACGCCCACGCCACCACGACCATGGTCTTCGGCTCAGGCACCTCCGGCGGGGATACAAACCGCAGAGACGCGGCATACGCATCGTAAAGGCCCTGGGCCACGACTCCCTGCTCCCGCAGGCCGGCGATGACACGTTCCGCTTCTTCCATGACATGTACCGGCACAAGCCGGCTGCGATACCCGGCGGCGCCCAACGTGCTCTCCAGTTCGCGGGCCGTCGCGGCTCCTGATCCCTCGTTGCTCATCATGTCCGCCAGGATAGCAGCGGCAGGGTCGTGGCAAAACCTCGAGGCCGGCCGAGCCCAGCTGCGACGGCCCAGCCCAGCTGCGGCGGACCGCCCAGCCCGGTGGCCGTCGGCCCAGCCCAGCTACGACGGCCGGTCCAGGTCGGCCTCCGGCCCAGCTGCGGCGGCTGCCGACCTAACCTACCTGCCACGGCCGGCCCGGCCGTGGCCCACCCACCCCGGCCGGTGGGTTTCGAACCCGATCCTCCTGGGAGATACAAGCAGGCAGGCGCAATCGGCGACAGAGGAGCATCCGTGAGCACCAGAAAGATCATCGAGATAGACCGGGACCTCTGCGATGGCTGCGGTCTGTGCACCACTGCCTGCGCAGAAGGGGCCTTGGAGTTGGATGAGGAGGGCAAGGCCGTCTTGGCACGCGACATCTACTGCGACGGCATGGGGGCCTGTCTGAGTGTCTGCCCGACGGGAGCCCTCGCCATCGTCGAGCGGGAAGGGGCAGAATACGACGCCGAGACGGCCCGCGATCATGTCACCCGCACCCGTGGTGGGGAAGCGGCGGCCGCCGTGCACGCCGGTCCAAGCGATCAGGCAGCCGGGGACGCGGAAGACCGCGCAGCCGCAGGCGCGGACGGCCGGGCGGTCGGAGGCGTAGAAGAGCGCGCGGCCGGGGATGCCTCATCGGAACTGAAGCAGTGGCCCATCCAGCTGCATCTGGTCGGCCCCCGGGCTCCGTACTTCAAGGGAGCGGACCTTCTGATCGCAGCCGACTGCACCGCCTTCACCAGGGGCAGTTTCCACGCGGACCTCCTACGCGGGCGCAAGATGGCGATCGCGTGCCCGAAGCTGGACGACGTGGGCCCCTACGTGGAGAAGTTGGCGGAACTGATCCGCGCCAACGATCTCAAGTCCCTGACGGTCGCTGTGATGACGGTGCCCTGCTGCGGAGGTCTCCTTCGCTTGGTGGAGCGCGCCGTCGCGCTCTCGGGGGTCGATATCCCGGTTAACACGGTGGTTATCGATCTGGATGGGCGGATAGTCGCCAAGACGTAGCCGCGTGAAAGGACGAGGGCCGGTCCCGGATGCGTGTCGATTGTCATCTTCGTGGGGAATAGTGCATATCGACCGCCGGACAGGCCGGCTTCACGACTCCGCATCCTGGGAGCGAACGGGAGGCACGATGCCCAAGAAGAACATAGGCAAGAGCTTCGACATCTATCCTATGCCCGTGGTCATCGTGGGCACGATGACCGACGGGAGGCCGAACTTTATGACGGCGGCCTGGGTGACGAAGCTCAACTCCGATCCCCCCCTCGTTGGCATCTCGATGGGCCACAAGCAACACACGGCCAGGGGTATCCAGCAGACGGGGCAATTCAGTGTTAGCTGCCCCAGCGTCGACCAGGCGGTCCTAGCCGATTACTGTGGCCTCGTCCACGGCTACGAGGAGGACAAGTCGGCCCACATCGATATCTTCCGGGGCGCCCTGGAGGCGGCTCCCATGGTGCGGCAATGCCCGCTCTCCATGGAGTGCCGTCTGAACCGGACCGTGGACCTGCCCAAGGATTTCTTTTTCATCGGCGAGGTCGTGAACGTGTATGCGACCGAGGCGGTGCTCACCGACGGGCAGGTGGACGTGACAAAGCTCCGTCCGTTCGTCCTGACCATGCCGGGCAACAGCTACTGGGCGTTGGGTGCGCGCCTCGGCGACGCATGGAGCATCGGCAAGGCCCTCCTGAAACGGCCGAGCCCTCCCGAAGCCGCGAAGTGACCCCCGGTAGACGGTGCCGGTCTTGGCGCGCGCGGGCCCTGGGCGGCCCGCGGCGGCGTGCTTCTGAGCAAGAAGATGCCGGCGGACCCGTCTCGAACCGTTGTGTCGGCGCCGGACGATGCGAGGCGGCATCCTCGGTCGCGCTCGTAGCGTCGCTACGAGCGCTCCCTTCCGTCCCGGCCCATACTCGTCCGCCGCCGCCTGAACGACGTTGCTTGACTTTGAAGCGAGTCCTTACTCCCCCACTCCGGCCGGAGGCTCGACGAGCGTCGCCTTCGCCGGCCTGTTGCCGACCTTGAGGAAGAACGACCCGAAGGCCCCGACCAGTCCAAAGGCCGCCGCCAGTGCATAGGCGACGAGATATCCGAGACCCTTGTCGAGCGCCAAGCCGAACAGCCATGGCGCCAGCATAGAGATACCGTATCCCAGCAGGTTGATCAGGCCGGTCGCGGGACCAACATGCTCAGGCCTCGCGACCACTTCGGGGATCATGGCGAACCGGGGCGAGAAGTAGGCAAAACTGAAGAAGCCCACCAGCGCGACCATGACGAACACAAGGATCCGGCCGGGCACCACCGGTACCAACACCGCCACGGCGCTCATAGCGAACATAGAGCCGGTGATGACCACCATCCGTCCCAGGCGAACGGCCCCGGCCGCGCCGCAAGGTGCCCCTACCAACTGGGCGACCGCGAGACCGGCTGTGAGGTAGGCGGCCACCCCCACGCCGGAACCGTACTCCGTTTGAAGAAAGTCGGGCGTCCAGACCAGGACCGCGGTCCCGATCGCGATAGACGAGGCGTTCAGCAGCCCGAGCAGCCAGACCCTGTAGTTGGTCAGGACCGCCCCCAACATGCGGCCCTGGGCCGAAAGCGAAGCCGTCTCGGAACAATCGGCTGGGAGCTCCCTCACCGGTTTCTGAGCCAGCGCTATGACTCCTATGACCACGGTCAACCCGGCGGTGGCGAAGAACACGGCCCGGAATCCTCCCAGCATGGCCACGCCGGGCATGAGAAGCAGAGCCGCGAGGGCTCCCAGACCCTTGCCGCTGGCGAAGATGCCCCAACCCCGGGTGCGCCTGTCGGGAGCCAGGAACCGGGCGATGACCGGACTACTCACCGGCAGCACCATCCCTCCGCCCAGCCCCTGAAGGATCCGTCCCACGAAAAAACCCGCATATGACGAACTGAGACCGAATACGAGCGAGCCTGCGACGATCAACGCGCAGCTCACCGCGAGCACGCGACCGCCCCAGCGTGCGGCCGCCGAACCGGCCGGGATGCCCATAGCCCCATACACGAGCATGAACACCGAGGTCAGCAACCCGATTTGGGAGGCGGAAAGACCGAACTTCTCCTGCAGCTCCGTGCTCACCACCGCCATGAGGGCCAAGAGGAGAGTGGCCAGCAGATAGAAAAGCATGAGTGAGAGGGTCAGTAGGTCATCGCCTCGGCGCCGCCCGCCAGAAGCCGGGTCGAAAGATGGCGGTGCCTGCCTCGTCCCCAGTGCGCCCTGGTCGTTCGTCGGATCCGTCATCGTTGCCCCTACTCGTTTGCTCAGTCATAGTACCGAAGCGTCCCCAGTGGTGTGAGGGATCGGGCGGAGCCGTCGCGTCCCGGCTCGTTACGCACCACCGGACCGGCGGGCCTGCCTGTGGTGTCCGCTCGGTCTTGAGCTATGGAACGACGCCGGCCGGCCGTGCTAGTCTGCGCTTGCGCCGGCCGAACAAGGAGGCTGCCATGCTCAGATTCGTGGCCCGCTGGGGCGTCACCGCGGCCGCCGTGGCGGTGGCTGCCTGGCTCGTTCCCGGCATCTATGTGGAGGAGCCCCACCGGATATGGGCGATCGTGATCGCCGCCCTTGTGTTGGGACTCATCAACGCCTTCATCCGACCGGTGATCTATGGTCTCTCCTGCGGGCTGATCGTGCTCACCCTTGGGCTGTTCACGCTCGTCATCAATGGCTTCATGCTGTGGTTGGCTTCGTGGATAGAGACCGAGTGGTTAGGCCTGCACTTTCACGTCGACGGTTTCTGGAACGCCGTGTTGGGAGCCCTCATCATCAGCGTCGTCTCCGTGATCCTCTCGCTCTTCGTGGGGAAGAAGGTGAAGTAGTGTCGAGGATCCCGCTTGCCATCGTGGGGAACGGAGGCGCCGCCGCCGAGGCCGTTCTCGCTCTCCGGGCGCACGGGTACACGGGCGGGATCCATCTCTTTGCCGACAACGAGCACGCGCCCTATAACCCGATGCTGGGAACGTACCTCGTCTCAGGGAGGATCCCCGCCGGGCGGGTCTTTCCCTTCGGCGACCGTACGTTCTATGAAGCCAATCGAGTGACCGCCCATCTCGGCAACGCGGTGACGGCGCTCGATGCCACCCGGCAGGTGCTGGCCACGGCCGACGGAGCCTCGTACCAATACGAGCGCTGTTTGGTGGCCAGCGGGAGCAGACCCTCGGTGCCATCCGTCCCGGGATTGGGCGAGGCCCTCGCGCCCCGGCGGCCGCGCTTTGGGGATGGACTGCAGGGCCCGAAGACCCATGCCCGGCGGCGGGTATTCACGCTTCGCTCGCTCGACGATGCGCTCTCCCTCAAAGAGGCTGTCGACGAGTTGCGAAGCCGCCCCGGTTCACCCGCACGGTCGGCAGTGCTCGGCGCATCGTTCGCCGGGGTGAAGGTCGCGACGGTGCTCCATGACCTCGGCATGAGGGTGTCCTTGATCGAGAGCGAGTCCCATATCCTGCCCACCTGCGCCCATGTGGACTGCGCCCGGCTGATGGAAGCGCACCTGCTTGCCGACGGCTACGAGCTGCACCTCGGCGCCGTCCTGGCCGCCGTGGAGATCGCGGGCGCGGCCGCGACCGGCAGAAACGCGCGGAGCGGGATGGTCAGACTACACTTGGGGGCCTTGCCCTCCGAGGACATCGACCTGATGGTGGTCTGCACAGGCACCCGGCCGGCGCTCGAGTTCCTGCTCCCCGGGCAGGTCGATGTCGACGAGGGCATCCTGGTAGACGAGCAGATGCGCTCGAACATACCTACTTTGTATGCCGCCGGGGATGCGGCCCAAGGCAAGAACCTTGTGTCGGGACGCCGTGAGATAATCGGACTCTGGTCGAGTGCCCGCTATCAAGGGCGCACAGCGGGGCGTTGTCTTGCCGGCATGGCCTCCGGACATCCGGGAGCCGTGCCGCACAACATCACCCACGTGGGGCGCATGCTTTTTGCCACCGTGGGCCGGATGGACAAGTACGACCGTCTGACCGTGCGCCGGGAGAGAGACTCGTTGCAGGTTCGAGCGTGGCGGGATGAGCGGCTCGTGGGAGTCAATCTGTTGAACTGCTGCCGGTCCGCCGGGGTCATCAAGCAGGCCATGATGAGGGCGGCGACTGGGGCGGCCACCGACACGGAGGCGACATGGACAAGCTTCAACGAATGATCAAGGGCAAGATCCCGGGTGAGCCCACCGGGATCGAGATCCGGAAGTCCATCTGCACCATCTGCGACCCCCAGACCCAATGCGGTCTCGACTGCTACGTCAAGGACGGCCGTATCATCAAGGTCGAGGGCTCTCTCGAGAACCCGCAGAGCGTGGGAACGCTCTGCGCGAAGGGCGCGGCCCAGCGTCAGTGGGTCTACCACGAGGACCGGCTTCGGACCCCTCTGAAGCGCGTCGGCCCTCGCGGCTCGGGAGAGATGAAGCCGATCTCCTGGACCGAGGCCCTCGAGACCGTGACGGAGAACCTCCAGCGGTTCAAGGCCGAGAGCGGACCGGAGTCGGTGGTCTTCTATTGCGGTTATCCCAAACAGCTCCGGCCTTTTCTGCAGCGCTTGGCGCTCCAGTTCGGCTCTCCCAACTACTGTACCGAGTCGAGCACCTGCTTCACCGCTATGGCCATGGCCTGGCGCCTCACCTACGGTCAGATGGGCGGACCCGATCTTGGCAGGACCAAATGCCTCCTGGTCTGGACGGGCAACCCCTTCCACGCGCGGCCCTTCGAGGCAGGCCGGCTTTTCGACGCCCGCGAGCGGGGAGTGAAGTTCATAGTGGTCGACCCGCGCCTCTCGCCCATGGCGGCGATCGCCGATGTGCATCTGCGACTCCGGCCGGGTACCGACGGGGCTCTCGCCTTGGCCATGGCCAACGTGATGATCAGTGAAGGACTCTATGATCGCGAGTTCGTCTCCGCTTGGACGAGGGGCTTCGACGAGTTCCGCGCCTACGCGGCCGGGTTCACTTTGGAGCAAGCCGAGTCGATCACCGGCGTGCCCGCGGCCCTCATCCATGAAGCCGCCGTCCTGTATGCGACGACCAAACCGGCGGCCGTGATGACCAGTGCCGCGCCGGTGGTCCACCATACCAACGGCGTGCAGAACCAGCGCGCGGTGACGGCCCTGGCCGGCTTGACCGGCAATTTCGACGTTCCCGGCGGGAACGTGGTCCAACCCGGAGGATGGCTGGAGGTGAGCGGCGCCGGCTTTGCCACGCGGGAGCACGAGTTCGCGGTGCCCCGCCGCTGGGCCGACCTGCCCCCGCGCGTCGGCGGCGAGCGCTTCCCGGTCTGGACGGAGATGGTCGACCAAGCCCAAGCGATGGACCTGCCCCGTCAACTGCTGACCGGCCAACCCTACCCTTTGCGCGGCCTGGTAGCGTTCGGCATGAACCACCGAATGTGGCCCGATCCGCAGGGTCTGCTGGCCGCCCTGGAGAAGCTCGACTTCATCTGCGACGTCGATCCTTACCTCACCGACAGCGCCAAGTACGCCGACATCGTCCTGCCTGCCTGCACGTCCGTGGAACGGACCGAGGTACGCTGCTATCCGCAGAAGTACATCATCTACACGCACCCCGTGATCGAGCTCTTGGGCGAGTCGCGGTCCGACACCGACATCATCTTCGGCCTGGCCAACAAGCTGGGACTGGATGATCCCTTGCTCAACCCGACGGGCGCACCCGCGCAAGCGACGCAGGAGGCGGCCGCGGCGGCCGGCGGGACGGTGGGTGACGCGGCCGGCGGGACGGGCGCGCCTGCTTCGCAAGGTGAAGCAGGCCGGGGCTTTCTGCCCAACGGGGCTCCCGACTTCGGCAGGGTGTTCGACGAGGCCATGGACTGGATCCTGGAGCCCAGTGGTATGAAGGTAGCGGGATTGAAGGAACATCCCGGCGGCATGCCGGTGCCGGACCCCTTGCCGGTCGTCTTCAAGAAGTACGAGAAGAACGGCTTCCCCACTCCCAGCGGGAAGATGGAGTTCTCTTCAACCCTCCTCGAGAAGTACTCCGACCGCCCCGGCATCGCCGGCCTGCCGCTCTATGCCGAACCCAGGTTGAGCCCGGTCTCCTCCCCCGAAGTGGCCGAGGAATACCCACTGGTCCTAGGGACCGGCACACGGCTCCCCATGTTCATCCATTCGCGCACCTTCCGGCTTCCCTGGACCCGTAGCCTACGCCGCGCGCCCCAGGCCGACATCAACCCGGCCACCGCCCGCCGGCTGGGCATAGCGCAGGGAGACCGCGTCGAGTTGTCGACGCCGGCCGGCTCCATCGAAGTGCTGGCCAACATCACCGAGCTTGCCCACCCGGAGACCGTGCACATGTACCACGATTATCCGGAGGCCGATGCCAACAGCCTGCTTTCAAGCGACTACCTCGACCCGATCTCCGGCTTTCCCGGCTTCAAGGCTTCACTTTGCACCGTGAAGAAAGTGGCGCTCCGCGACCAGGAGGTACAGCCATGAGCCACGCGTTCTATCTCGACATCGACCGCTGCACCGGCTGCTTCGCCTGCGCGGTAGCGTGCATGGATCAGAACGATCTGGAGATCGGCGCCGAACCCACCGCCTGGCGTCAGGTCTTCACGGTGGAGACGGGGAGCGGCCCCTCCGCCCGGCTGCGCTACGTCTCGCTGGCCTGCATGCACTGCGAAGACGCACCCTGCCTCATGGCCTGCCCCACCGGCGCTATCGCCCGCGAGGCCGGTACCCGGGTGGTGCGGGTCGACGCCGACCTCTGCATAGGATGTCACAGCTGCTCCATCGCCTGCCCTTTCGGGGTTCCGCGCTTCGGTGAGGACGGCACGATGCAGAAGTGCGACCTCTGCAGTGTCAGGCTCGAGCATGGTCTCGAGCCGGCCTGCGTCCGGGTCTGTCCCAGCAAGGCCCTGCGTCAAGGCAGCCCGAACGTGCTTGGAAGCGACGTGGAGAAGAAGGCCGCCGGGCGTTTGGCCGCCGGGTCCTGACACGCTGCGTCAGAACTCGTCCGAGAACGAAGTTGCGCCGCCAGAGCCGCACGGGGCGGCCGCGAGTACGCGGCGAACGTTGGTAGCGGCGCCATGTCCGCGACCGAGCGCGACACATCACGCCGCCCGGTGTGCACCGGGCGCGGCCTCGTTGTGAGACGCGTTCTCAGACGAGTGCGAAGATGGCCGGATCGACGGCCGGAAGTTGTCCCATGTTCGCCGGGTTCAATACGCCCGCGATGGAGCGCGCGAACTCGTCTCCCGCCCGCTCGTCGAGCGCCACTATCGTTCCCGGCTCCCCTCCGCTCACGACGCGGACCTTCGGGCGGTCCAAGGGAGCGCCTACTACAGGCGGCTCGCATACCACGCCCAGCTCCCCACTAGACAACCGCACCATCGTGCCCGGAGGATAGATGCCCATTATCTCCGCGAAGAGCTTCACGAGGACCGGGTCGAAGAGCGTGCCGGCGTTCTCGACCAGATGTACCAGAGCTTCGTGCGGGGTGAAGTTGTACTCGCGATAGGGGCGCTTAGTGGTCAAGGCGTCATAGCGATCGGTGATCGCGACGATGTTCCCGAACAGGCTGACCCTATCCTTGATCTCGGTATGCGGGTAACCGCTCATGTCGTAGTTGAGATGGTGTTCGAACGCCACCACGACTGCCCTCATCCCAGGCGCGGTCAAACGGCCGTTGGCCAGGAGGGAGTGGGCCGCGAGGATGGGATGACGGCGCATCTCCTCCCACTCCTCTTCGGTCAGGGCCCCCGTCTTCTGGAGAACGTCCGGATCGACCTCGAGCTTGCCCGCATCGTGGAGAAAAGCCGCGAGGCAGAGCTCCCCCAACTTCGACTTGCTGAGACCCAAACGTTGGCCCAACAGCACGGAGAGCACGGCCACATTGGTGGAGTGGGTGATGAGGTATCGGTCGAAATCCTTGATGGTCGTCAGCGCCACAAGCGACCGGGGGTCTCGGAGAACCTGGTCGACCACGGCCTGAGTGACGTGGCGAAGATGCCGGACGACCCCGGGCCGGTGCGGCCCCTCTTCCCCGCTCATCTCCTCGCTCATCTGCATGGCGGCTGCGTAGGCCTCGACCGGGGCGATCGCCTGGGGCTGGGCCCCGACGCCGACGGCGTCGACCCTTATCTGCGTCACCCCTGCCGCCAGCAGAGCGTCGGCAAGGTCGCCCGGCTCGGCCGCCCGGAACTCCGCCAGGACCTTGAGCGCCCGGATCAGCTCGTCTTCGGACAGTCCTTCCGAGAACGTCAGCGTGCCGGCTTCCCACGTCTCGAATAACTCGATGAGATGCGTGAACCGCTCGTAGTTGGAGACGCTCGTGCGGACGCGCGACCTGCCGATGAACACGCAATGGCTGTGGACCCCGATGGTGACCGAGCCTTCCTCGTGACCCATCTCGGCGAGCAGCCGGCTGAGGGTAGCGACTGCCTGCTGCAGAACGGCGTTGTCGGGTCCGTAGTAGGAGGCGGTGCGGATCGCCGCGGTGAAAGACAAGACCAGGTTCTGTCCGGCGACCACCGTCCGGGCCGGCCCCGGGCCCCCGTTCATGGTCGCTGCCTCGGGACGGACCCCGGGCCCCTACGCAGTATCCGTTGGGCGGCCTGGCGTACCGGCGCCTCGCGAGAACGGGCGGCTTCCGTCAAGATCACGGCGGCCTTCGCGGATGACATGGCGCCGAGCGCCTGCAGCGCCGCCACTCGCACCGGCGTGGCCCGAGCCTTGAGATACCGGCGCCTCCACAGCGCGTCCAGGACGGAGATCGCCCCTTCGCCGCCCAGAGCGGCGAGAGCCGACGTGAAGGCCTCGATCTCCTCGGCGGGCCGGGCGTCGAAGGAACCCGAAAGCAGATGAGCCTGTAGAGCGGCCTGCCGGCCTGCGTCGGCATGATGCGATAGGCTGCGGGCGGCCAGGGTACGCACAGAGGAATCTTCATCGTCCAGAGCCTTGAGGAGGACGGCCGCGGGCCGGGAACCTTCTAGCGAGTCAAGGGTACGCACGACCTCTCGCCGGACACGCGTGTCGGCGTGGCGCAGCAGCCTCTCCAAGCGTGCGGGGAGCTCCGGCTCGGGCGAGCCCGCCATCAGCTGCACGGCATTGCGCACCACATACCAACGTGGATCCTGCATGAGCGGCCAGATGTACCTTCCGGGCACGCCGTCCTGCATCTGCAAGGCGGCCAACAAGCTCTTGCGGGCCGCCCGGTCGTCGGTTTCGACCAGCAGCTCGAGAACGGCAGGAAGAGCTCCAGGCAGGATGTTCTCCAGGAACCGCTCTACACGGGAGAACTCCTCGCCCTTGCCCTCGCTGCCTCTGTCGAACAGGGACCTCAGGCCGCTCGGCGTCAACGCCTCTTCGACTACCGCATCCACGAATCCCGGGGGACGACGCCCCGTCCTCTCTAGAGCGCGCAGCCGGTCGATGATGTCGTTTAGGGCATCGAGGTCGCGATCTTCGAGATGACGGCCCACCACGGCGGCCAGCGACCCCACCAGAGCCGGGTCGTGCCCCGCCGGTCGCGCCTCCTCGCGGCCGGGTGACTCGTCACGGGCAGGCGACTCATCACCGGCGAGTTCGAGCAGTACGATGCCGAAGTCCTCCAACACCCCGAGACCTTCGGCCACCGCTCTTTCGCCCTGTTCCATCTCGGTCGGGGTGAGAGCCAGTGTCCCCAGGTCGAGACCAAGGGGCGCGACCGGCCGGAGGACGCTTCCGGGACTATCCGCGTGTAGTCCCGCAGCCGACGCGACCTCGTCCAGCCGGCGCAGGACCGTCTCCCGCAGCACGTCGATAGTCCCCTCGCGGAGCACCTCGCCACCCAGGAAGGGGTCCGCCACCTGATAGTCGATATGGATGAAATCCTGCTCCCAGAAGGCCGTCGCCAGATCGTGTTCGATGGCAGCGAGATCGTCCGCGTGGGCGAGACAGTTGACAAACGTGTCGAGCTCCGTCGCTTCCAGCCCGGGGAAGAACGACACCGACCGGATCCCATCCCGGAACAGGAGGAACGCGAGATTGTCCCTGCTCCCGCTGAACGAGTACACGGGCTGCTCCTCATAGAGCAGCCGGTCCTCTTCCACCTGGAGCACCAAGGGACCACGGGCGCTCACATGTGCATCCACCGCCTCGATGAGCGCGTCGACGGCTTGGCGGGCGCTGGGATGATCCACAGGATACAGACGGAGTCCGCGGTAGGCCTGGTGCAGCAGCGCGCAGACCTTGTCCACCGAGACGTGTGCAGATGACGGCGTCTCCCACCGGCTCATGGGACCGTCCCTTGCAGGGAGACCATGATCACGCGTCGGACAGTCACGTTGGGTCCTCCGATGAGTCCGCTCCACGCTGATTTATTCTATAGTCGACGGGCTAAGACCTGCTCCCCACCGAACATGCACCGACGGCCGGGGTTACCGGGGCGGCACCATCGCGCGGCGCCTGGGACCGGCTCTCAAGTCACGGCAGCCCACGTACCCGGTCGGCCAGATCGCAGGCAGCCTTGTACAGCCCGGAGCCGACTTGGATGGTGTCACCCAGTTCCAGGTGCCGGTCAGAAGTGATCTCATATCGCGGCCACACCGGATACGCGGTACCGCCGTTCGGGTCTCCCGTCGCCGCGAACCGGGTCCAGTACCCCATGATGGCCGCCGACAGATCCCTGTCGGCCTGTTCGATCGCCCCCAGACCGGAGAATAGGTCGATGGTTCCGAACACATACGGGATCTCCAGCCCATGGAAGGCTCCGAGCCCCCCGAGGAGGTTCTTGAGCGGAACACGGGTGAATTGGTAGAGATAGGCCGGCGTCGCCTGCGGAACGGCGCCGATCACCGAACCACTTGCCCCTACCGGCGGCGCGCTCATACAACGGGCCGCGAAGCGGGCGGTCGAGGCGAACCCGACCTCGGTGAGCATCCGGCTGAGGCTGGTGAGAGTCTCGCCTCCTTCCCCGACCGGGTACAAGGCCAGCGCTTCCTCGGCGTGAGCGCCGAAGAGCTTCAGCATCTGAGCCTGATAGTCCTCGGCGGAGACCGTGAGGGCCGACAGGAAGATGTTGCCCTCGTCGGCGTTGGAGCCGATCAGCAGGGGAACGCTGTGGCGCTCCCCTGCGGCCCACAGCCGGGTGGGCGCGTCGGGGAGGACGTATCCGTCGGCGACCGGTTTCCAGGTCAGGCCCTGCTCCAACAGACCAGACTCCCCGGCCACTTCCGCCATGGCGGCCAGCAGGTCCTCTACGCTCTTCGCGCGCATCTGAGCCGCCACGTCTCCGGCCGCATCCACCCCGAGCCGCGCGGCGAAGTCCTCACCCGCGGTTTCCGCCTCTTTCAGCGTGCCCGTAGTCGATACCCCGAAGCCGTAGTCCAGCAGGATGCCGCTCTGGCTGATGGCCCGGTGGAACAGACCTCCAGCTGGAGGACTCACCAGTAGGTCGAGGATGCTTATGGCTCCGGCGGATTCGCCGAACACCGTCACGTTATCGGGATCTCCACCGAACCCGGCGATGTTCCTCTGCACCCATTCGAGCGCCGCGATCTGGTCGAGGAGGCCGTAGTTGCCCGACACCCCCCGCGGCGACTCGGCCGATAAGGCCGGATGGGCCAGAAAGCCCAGCGGTCCCAGCCGGTAGTTGATGGTGACGACCACCACTCCGCGCACAGCCAAGTTCCGGCCGTCGTAGACGGCCATGGAGCCCGACCCCGTTTCGAAACTACCGCCATGGATCCACACCATGACCGGCAGCCGCTCTTCTGGGGACCCGGCCGGCGACCACACGTTCAAGTAAAGGCAATCTTCGTCCACCGCGCCGACCGACAACATGCCGGCATAGAAAGATTCGCCCTGGCCCGGTTGCGGACATGACGGCCCGAAAGAGGTGCAGGCCCGCGGCTCGGTCCATGAGGTGACCGGCTGAGGCGCCTTCCAGCGCAGCTCACCCACCGGAGGAGCGGCATAGGGGATTCCCCTGAAGATCCAGATCTCCTCGTCGCCTACCTCTTCGCGCAGGCCGGTGACCGGCCCGGAATCGAGCTGCACCTTCTCCAGACCCGAAGAGCACCCCGCGAGCACCGTGCCGAGTAGCACGAGAACGAGCAGGAGCATGAGACCGGCCACAAGGACAGCCGCCGGCCTCTTCCCCCGTGACAAGAAGCACCCGGGCAAGAACTGCTGCGCAGACCTCATCGTCCACCTCCCCCGGCTGCCCGCGCCGCGGCGGCCGCCGGCCCGATAATCGTCTTCCAGTATACTTCCAGCGTTTTCGTCGTCGAGACTTCACGATGAAGATGGGATGGAAGTGAGGAGAGCGGCGCGCATGCTCCCGGTACTCGCCTTGGCGGCTTTTCTCGTCGCGGGCGCGGGTCTTTCCTGCGGCGATCATACCGAGAGCGGGCCGACCTCCACGGCCGGGGACCTTCTGACCGCCCCACCGGCCTCGAGGGAGGACCGATCGGTGGGACTCCCTGCGCTACGTAAGGAAGGTCCGGTGTCCCTTGAGGAGGCCGTACAGAGCCGCCGCTCGATCCGCGAGTTCTCCGGTGAGCCGCTCACGCTGGAAGAAGTGGGACAACTCCTGTGGGCGGCGCAAGGGATCACCTCAGCCCAGGGCGCCCGGGCCGCTCCATCAGCCGGTGGCACCTACCCGTTGGAGCTCTACCTGGCCGCCGGCGACATCGCCGGACTGGAACCCGGTGTTTACCATTACCGCCCGGCCGGGCACGACCTGGTCGCTGTTTCGGCCGGCGATGTGCGCGCCCGGCTCGCCGAGGCGAGCCTCGACCAAGCCTGGGTCGGCGAGGCGGCCGCCGACGTCATCATAGCCGCCGTCTACGAAAGAACGAAGGAGAGATACGGCGAACGCGGAGTCCGTTACGTCCACCTCGAAGCCGGACACGCCGCGCAGAACCTTTGTCTACAGGCGACGGCTCTCGGGCTGGGGGCGGTGACGGTGGGCGCCTTCACTGACGAAGACGTGCGAACCGTGCTGGGCATGGCCGAAGAAGAGACCCCCCTGTATGTCATCCCCGTGGGGCGCCGCCGGTGAGAGGCCGGGCGGGACCGTCCGTTCCGTTCCGTACGGGCCCTGGGCCCGGCACCTCACGCAGCGCATCCGGCCGGCCTTCTCGGGACCGCTTCAAGTTCGCTGTTGGCAGAAGGCAATCATCATGAGCGAGATGGACCGCAGGACCTTCCTCCTCTCGACCGGCCGGTGGCTCCTGGTCGCCGGTCTGGCGCCGGCGGTCTCCGGTTGCGGCCGGGCTTTGCGTTGGTCGGAGTCGCAGGGTCGGACCGCCCCCGTCGACGAGACGGCTTCCACACTCACGACCGGTCCGACCACCACCACCGGTCCGCTCACTACCGCCGGACCGGCCACGACCGCGGGCCTGAGTACCACGACGAGCACGGCGGCGCCTGAAGCGACTACCACGACTATCGGCGCGGCGCCCCCCGACCTGGCCGTCATCCGCGGAGAATCTCCCGAGCTCAACGTGGAGGCCGCAGTGGCCAAGCTGGGGGGCATGGAGCGGTTCGTCAAACAGGGGGCCAGGGTCGTGGTCAAACCCAATGTCCTCACCGGCCGTCCACCGGAGTACGCCACCACCACCAATCCCCTCGTCATGTCGGCCATCATCAGGATGTGTCTGGGCGCCGGCGCAGCCGAGGTGACGGTGTTCGACTACTCCATGGCCAGCGCGTGCGGCGCCTTCAAAGAAGCGGGGTTGACCCAGGCGGTCGAGGAGGCGGGCGGTACTCTGAAGTACCTCAGCAGCCGCGACTTCGAGCGGGTGGAGATCCCCGAGGGCAAGGCCATCACGTCGTGGCCGCTGGTCACCGCCGCTTTGGAGGCCGACGTCCTGATAAACGTCCCCATCGCCAAGACCCACGGCACGGCCGGGCTGACCATGGCCATGAAGAACCTCATGGGGATCATGGGTGACCCGAGGGGCCAGATCCACCACGACTACGCCCGCAAGATCACCGACATCAACACGGTCGTGAAGCCCCACTTGGTGATCCTCGACTGCTACCGCGTGCTGATGCGTAACGGCCCCACCGGTGGCGATCTCGCCGACATCGCGATGCCCAAGACCGTCGTGGCCGGGACCAGCCAGGTGGCCGTCGACGCCTACGGCACTACCGTCATGGGATGGCGGCCCACCGATCTTCCGAGCCTGGTCGAAGCCAACGTCCGCGGCCTGGGCGAGATCGATCTCTCCAAGTACGAGATCTTCGAGGGGACGGCCTGATGACCGGCTCGAAGCCGCCACGTGGGTGCGCGCCCGTCCCCGCCTCCGCCCCCGAGGCGGCGGGGTCCGCCGAAGACCCGACCGCGTCTCCGTCCGGCGCCGCCGGTTCCCGGTCTATGTCGAGGGGACGCGCCGCGGGACGGCGGACACGCACAGGGCGGAGAGGCCTACACCGTTATAGGCGCGTCTTCCAGGTCTTCTTCCTGCTGCTGTTCTTGGTTCTTCTCACGTTGACCTTCTGGCCGCTCGGGAGCATATGGATGAGCGGTTTCCTACTGGCCGATCCGTTGCTGGCGGTCAACTCCGTGGCCGGTGGGGTGTTCCGGTGGGAGTTCCTACTCGCGGTCCCGGTGCTGCTCAGCCCCCTGTTCTTCGGCCGGGCCTTCTGCGGTTACGTATGTCCCTTGGGTTTCCTCATCGAACTGCTCGGACCGCGGCGCGAGCGCCACCCGGGGCCGCGAGCGCGCGGGTTCCTGCGCCAGGTGCCTCTGTTCGGCCTGCTGGTCGTACTGATGCTGATCCTGTTCGGCAGCGCGGTCTTCCTGGTGTTCGACCCGCTCTCCCTCCTCACCCGTTCGGCCTCCACCTTGGTCTACCCCGCCGTCGACCGGGGTCTGCGCCTTGCCGGTGATGTGCTCTACCAGACCGGGGTACCGGCGGTGCAGAGCGGCGTCGACAAAGTCACCGGCATCCTGACCGGTCGCCTCGTCTTCACCGATGGTCTCATCTACAGGCTTCAACTGGTCATGCTCATCATGTTCGCCGGTGTCCTTGCCATCTCGTGGATCGAACGCCGGCTGTGGTGCCGGCATCTCTGTCCGCTGGGCGCTCTTCTCGGCCTGGTGGGCCGGACGGCCGTCTACGGAAGGGTGGTCGACGACCAGGTGTGCTCCATGTGCGGGGTCTGCGCCGCCGTCTGCCCCATGGACGCGGTGCGCGACGATGGACCGTCGACCGATTGCTCCCGGTGCCAGCTCGGTCTGGAGTGCGCCGACAACTGCCCCCGCGGCGCCATACACTGGGGCCGCAGACCCCGCAAGCAACACATGCACGACCCCAGCCGCAGGGCCCTGCTCAAGGCCGGGGGTCTCGCCTTCGTGGGTGGCTTCTTTCTGTACACAGGGTTGGGCCGGATCCAGCGCAACGTCTATCTCATCCGGCCCCCGGGCGCCCGCGGTGAGCTCGACTTCATGGCCATCTGCGCCCGTTGCGCGGAGTGTATGAAGGTCTGTCCCACCAATGTGATCCAGCCGGCGGTCTTCGACGCCGGCCTCGAGGGCTTCTTCACTCCCCAGATGGACTACCGGCGGGCCTACTGCGATTGGAACTGCAACGAGTGCGGCAAGGTCTGTCCGACTCAGGCCATCCGCGAGCTCACCCTCCAAGAGAAGCGCCTCAAGGTCATCGGCCGCGCCTACATCGACCACGATACCTGCATACCCTGGGCGGAGGGCCGTGAGTGCCTGGTCTGCGAGGAGATGTGCCCCACTCCGCAAAAGGCCATCGTCTTCACCGCCGGGGGAAGCGGCCAGAGGAACGCCGGTAGCCACGGCGCCGGGCAGAGCTCAGGGCAAGATGGGAGCCCCAAACTGCCCCACGTGATCCCCGAACGGTGCATCGGCTGCGGCATCTGCCAGTATGTCTGCCCGGTTGCCAATGAGGCAGCCATCCGAGTCCGCTCGACCGTGCCGATCGGCTTTCTGTCGCGATAGCGCCGGGGCCTTTGACTGCGCACCTCCACGGTCAGGGCCACGAGCGCGACCGGCTCGCAGGTTGATCATATACCGTCCGAGCCGCGCTGTATTCTTGGTCGGACAGATACTGCCGCCCGCAAGGAGGCCGCGCGTCACGTGGATGATGCTCCGATAGACACGAGAGATCTCCTTTCCGGATGCGCCGGCGACGCTCCCGTGGAGGCGATCCTTGCCGGGCTGAACGAGCAGCAGCGGATGGCGGTGCTTCACAGCGAGGGCCCGCTGCTGGTGGTGGCGGGCGCCGGGACGGGCAAGACGGCTACCCTTGCGCACCGCGTGGCCTACAAGATCGCTACCGGCACCGACCCGGGACACATCCTTCTGCTCACCTTCACCCGCCGGGCCGCCGCCGAGATGCTCCGGCGCGTCGACGGCATCTTGCGCCGACTGGAGGCCGAGACGCGCCGAGCGGGCGTGTCGGAGCCGGCGATGATCTCACCCGCCGGCCCGGCGGCCCTACCCGCCACCGCCCTTCCGGCCGGTGGGCGTCCGTCCGCTTCCGCCAAGGTCTGGGGAGGAACGTTCCATGCCATCGCCACCCGTCTGTTGCGGCTCCATGGGCGGACCATCGGCCTCGACCCGTCGTTCACCATCCTCGACCGCAGCGATGCCGAGGACCTCATGGGCGTGCTCCGTACCGAGCTGGGCCTCTCCAAGAACGACCGCCGGTTCCCGCTCAAAGGCACCTGCATGGACATCTACAGCCGTTGCGTGAACGCGCGCGAATCGGTGGAGGAGATGGTCGAGACCCACTTTCCCTGGTGCAAGAACGAGGTCGAAGATCTCCGTCGCCTCTTTGCCGCGTACGTAGATCACAAGGGTGAACACGGGGTCCTCGACTATGACGACCTGTTGCTCTTCTGGCACGGCCTGCTGACCGACCCGCGCGCCGCCCGCTCCATCCGGAGCCGCTTCGATCACGTCCTGGTCGATGAATACCAGGATACGAACCGCCTGCAGGCCGAGATCCTGCAGATGCTCTGCCCGGGCGGCACCGGCCTGACGGCCGTCGGCGATGACGCCCAGGCCATATACTCCTTCCGCGCCGCCACCGTGCGCAACATCCTCGACTTCCCCCAGCAGTTCCCCGGTACCCGGATCGTCACCCTCGAACAGAACTACCGGAGCACCCAGCCCATCCTCGACGCCACCAACGAGGTGATCGCCGAAGCCGCCGAGCGACACGCGAAGGAACTGTGGACCCGGCGGCCGGGAGGCGCCAAGCCCCGGCTGGTCACATGCGAAGACGAGGACGAGCAGACCGAGTACGTCATCCGGCAGGTCCTCGAGTACCGGGAGCAGGGCTTGGCCCTGCGGCGCCAAGCCGTGCTCTTCCGGGCGTCCCACCATAGCCTGGCGCTGGAGTTGGAGCTCGCCCGGCGCAACATCCCCTTCCGCAAATATGGGGGGCTACGCTTCGTGGAGACCGCCCATGTCAAGGATTTGCTCGCCTTCCTGCGCCTCGCCGAGAATCCCCGGGACCTGATGGCCGGCACCAGGGTGTTGATGCTCCTTCCCGGGGTGGGGCCCAAGAAGGCCCGGGCCCTGATGGAACGCCTGGGAGCGGCCGGCGCCTCAGGAGCCGCCGGCGGTTGGGGAGCGGCCGCCGGCATCTCGGGAGCGGCTGCTGCTTCGGGGCCGACCGGCATCTCGGGAGCCGCCGGCGGTTCGCCGCCCGCGGGTTTCGCCGCCTGGGCGGCCTGTCCGGCGCCTTCGGCCGCGTCGGCCGGCGCATGGGACGGACTGGTTTCGCTCATGACCGGCATCGGGAGTCGCGAGCCGGGCCATCTCGCCTCCCAGATCAGACGTATCAGGCTTTTTTACGCCCCCCTCCTGGAACGCCTCTACGACAACGCCCGGGCCCGTCTCATGGACTTGGAACAGTTGGAGTGGCTCGCATCCCGTTTCCCCGATCGCGCCCGCTTTCTCGCAGAGATCGCCCTCGACCCGCCCTCCTATGCCGAGGATCTCGCCGGCCCGCCCGTGCTCGACGAGGACTTCCTCATCCTGTCCACCATGCACTCCGCCAAAGGCCTCGAATGGGACGCTGTGTTCGTCATCCACGCCTCCGACGGCAATATCCCCTCCGACATGGCCACCGGCAGGCTGGAGGAGACCGAGGAGGAGCGCCGTTTGTTCTACGTGGCCCTCACCCGTGCGAAGGACTGGCTGCACGTCTGCTATCCCCTGCGCTACTACACGCCCATGCGCGGTTACAGCGACGTGCACGGCTACGCCCAGCTCAGCCGGTTCTTGAGCGAGAGAGTGCGCCACCGGCTCGAACCCGTCTTGGCGTCGGAATCGATCGGTCCCGGCGACCGGCTCCGTGCGGAGGAGAGCGGCCTGGCGCCGTCAGATGCGGCGGTGACCACCGACGACATCCGCCGTCGGTTGAAGGAGTTCTTCTAGGACCCACCGTGCGATAATATGCGGTCCCACTATGGGAAGTGCGTAGGAGGAGAGTGCTCCGATGCCGAACATCGGCTTTTGGGAGATCGCGATCGTCGTCGTCATAGCCCTGCTCGTCTTCGGCCCCAAGAAGCTGCCCGAGCTGGGCTCGTCGATAGGGCGGTCGATCAACGGCTTCAGGCGGAGCCTGCGGGAGACCGAAGAAGAGGTCCAGACGGTCGTACGGCAGGACGCTGCCACCGGCAAAGAGGCCCCAGCCCCGGCCGTCACCACCGCGGCAACCACTGAAGTCGCGAGTGAGGCCGGCGCCGGCATGAAGGCCGAGCACACCGACAAGAGCTGACCAGGCTCTCTCAGGCCGCTACAGGCGGGCAGGCCACTGAAGAACGACGTCCCCCGCCGCCCATCTCCCCGCCATGCGGGCGCCCCGCAGTCCGTCCTCGCGCGGCGGCACGGCGTGTTGCCGCACCCGCAGCCGGCCGGAGTCCACGCGCTCTGCTGAAAAGATCCGTGTCCGGGGGACGGCCGCGCCGGTCGTTTAGCTACCTTTGACCTGCTCGTAGGCCCAGTCGAGCCACGGGAACAGCGCCTCGAGGTCCGACCGCTCCACCGTAGCTCCACCCCAGACGCGGATGCCGGGAGGAGCTTCGCGATAGGGAGCGATGTCGTAGGCCACGCCTTCGGTCTCGAGCAGCGAAGCGATCCTCTTCGCCGCCTGGGCCCGCTCCTCGGCCGGCAACCCTGTGAACCAAGGGTCGACGATCTTGAGACAGATCGAGGTGCAGGAGCGGGTGGCCGGCTCCTCGGCCAGGAAGTCCACCCAGGCCGTTCGCTCCACCCACTCCGTGACCGCGGCCAAGTTGGCCTCGCTCCGACGCACCAGCTCCGGCAGGCCACCGATCGCCTCCGCCCACTTGAGGCCGTCCAGCGCGTCCTCGACCACGAGCATCGAGGGAGTGTTGATGGTGTCGGCCTTGAAGATCGCCTCCTGGAACCTGCCCCCCTTGGTCATGCGGAAGATCTTGGGGAGCGGCCAGGCGGGCTGATGGCTCTCCAGACGTTCCACCGCCCGGGGGCTGAGGATGAGCACCCCGTGCTGCGCTTCTCCGCCAAGGACCTTCTGCCAGGAGTAGGTCACTACATCGAGCTTGGCGATGGGGACGTCCATGGCGAAGACGGCCGAAGTGGCGTCGCATATGGCCAGACCCCGGCGGTCATCGGCGATCCAGCGGGCGTTCGGGACGCGCACCCCTGAGGTGGTGCCGTTCCAGGTGAAGACCACGTCCCGGTCCCAGTCCACCTGGCCCAGGTCGGGGATGCGTCCGTATTCCGCGGAGAACACCCTCACGTCGGGGAGCTTCAGCTGCTTGGTGATGTCGGTCACCCAGCCCTGGCCGAAGCTCTCCCAGGCCAGAGCATCCACCCCGCGGGGGCCCAGCAACGACCACATGGCCATCTCCATGGCCCCCGTGTCCGAAGCCGGCACGATGCCAAGATGATAGTCGGCCGGCACTCCCAGCAAAGCCCGAGACCGGTCGATCACCTCCTGGATGCGGGCCCGCCCGCTCTTGGAGCGATGCGACCGTCCCACCAAGGCGTCTTCCAGAGCCGCCGGGCTCCATCCTGGCCGCTTGGCGCAGGGGCCCGAGGAAAAGCATCGGTTCTTGGGTCTGAGCTCAGGCTTCATCGAGGCGTCCTTCCGGTCACTCACCAGGCCACGGATTCTACCAGCTCGACCCCGGACCTCTCTACCCTCCGCCCGGCGGCGCCGGACGCCCTCCGTCGAAGCCGCGACCCGAACACGAGGCCGCGCGCCGCCGCGCCGCGTCGGGGGACGGCCGGCCCCCCGATGCGGCGCGGCGTCCGACCCGTGCGGAGCCGATGAGCCGCCTCAATCGACGGCGATTATCACATTGCTGGCTTTGATGACGGCGTAGGCTTCGGAACCCGGCTCGAGCTTAAGATCCTCGGCCGAACGCTTCGTGATGATCGAGACCAGCTGGGCGCCTCCCGGCAGTTCCAGCACTACCTCGGAGTTGACCGCTCCGTGGGTCACCGACTTGACGGTGCCTTTGAGAACGTTACGGGCGCTGAGCTTCATGGTCGCCTCCTTGTGAGCAAGGCTTGGTCCACCATGCTCGTATGAGCATCGCAGCTTCTGATACCCGGCAGGACGCGTCGTCATGCGCGGCCGGCGCCGGGGTGCTGCCAGGCGGATGCCGCCGCATGGGCGCCTGCCCGGCTCCTGCCAAGCGGCGCGACCCGCGCGAAGTGACGGTGCACACCGCCTCTGCTAGAATGTCCCCTCGCTGAGGCGGCGGGGCTTCGCCGCCGAAGGGAGAAGTGGCCGAGAGGCTGAAGGCGCTCGCCTGCTAAGCGAGTGTAGGAGTGAATGCTCCTATCGAGGGTTCGAATCCCTCCTTCTCCGCCAACGTGCGCCTGTAGCTCAGTTGGATAGAGCGTTGGTCTACGAAACCAAAGGCCGGAGGTTCGAATCCTCTCAGGCGCACCTCAGAAGCCCGCGCACAGGCGGGTTCTTCTCCTTGCCAAGGAGCGCCCGACGATTAGCCGGAAGCACCGCCGGGACCTGCGACCGGCCGCCCACGATCCGCTCTCAAGAAGTTTCCTGATTTCTCAGTTTGAAAACTGGTTCGACACACGGTTGAACCTGTTGACATGAGACTCGCCTCTGCTCTAGTGTGTGCCATAGGCCGAATATGCAGTGATTCCATGCATTTCGGCGGGAGTTGGGTCTCCAGACGGTGGGATGTGCGCTTGGCCGCCCGCGGGATGGGCGCGGGAGACCCGGCTCGACGTCGTGAATGGGAGGAGATGCAACACAAGAGAGGAGGAAGGAATGGGCAAAAAGACCGTGCGCATGCTTGTGCTCTTGGGTGTGCTGGTCGCGCTCGTGCTGTTGACGGTGGGGGGAGTAGCCGTCGCCATGCCCGACCGGCAGGGAGGCGGCGGTCAGAACTTGGTGCCGAGGATCGACAACAAGCCGGATCCCCTGACCACCAAACAACAGGAGCTCAAGCAGGAGGCGCTGCAGAAGAAGCTCAACGGCAAAGCCTACGGCAAGGTCGCCGAAGTAGCCCGCGGCCAGTATGTCGAACTCGCGCGCGAGGGCGAGGGGGCCATCTGGACTGTACTGGGCGAGTTCGCGGACCTGACCCACAACACTATCCCGGAACCAGACCGCGAAGTGAACAACACCAGCATCTGGGTGTCCGACTTCAGTCGTGACTACTACCTGGACATCCTGTTCAACGACTCCAAGGGCGCGAACTCGATGCGCAACTTCTACCTCGAGCAGTCGGCAGGCCGCTATACCGTGTACGGTGATGTCAGCGACTGGGTCCAGGTGCCTGGGAACGCGGTCGACTACGACGACAACCCGGATACCCAGGTCTGGGACTTCCTTGAGGATTCGCTGAACGGCTGGTACGATGCCCAGATCGCCGCCGGCAAGACGCTGGACGAGATCAACGAGTATCTCGCGCAGTTCGACGTCTGGGACCGCTACGATTACGACGGCGACGGTGACTTCGATGAGCCCGACGGGTACATCGACACCTTCCAGTCGGTGCATGCGGGCCTCGGCGAGGAGGAAGGCGCTCCTGCGTGGACCATCTGGAGCCATAGTTGGTACGCGCACTACGAGCTGTGGGGACTCGCCGGACCGGCCTTCAATATGGCGGGCGGCCTCCAGGTCGGCGAGAGCGACTACTGGGTCGGTAAGTACACCATCCAGCCCGAGGACGGCGGCGTCGGCGTGTTCACTCATGAGTACGGCCACGACCTGGGTCTGCCGGACCTCTACGACTACTACGGCGAGAACGGGACCGGATTCTGGACCTTGATGTCTTCCGGATCGTGGATCGACGACGGCAAAGACACCATCGGCAACAAGCCGAGCCACATGGGCGCCTGGGAGAAGTTCCAGCTCGGCTGGCTCAACTATGAAGTCGCGCGTGCCGGCCAGAAGTCTGTGCACAAGCTGGGCCCCATGGAGTTCAATACCAAACAGGCCCAGGGCGTGTTCGTGATCCTGCCGCAGAAGCCGGTCACGGCCCACATCGCCGACCCTTACGAGGGCAGTTACTTCTATTTCAGCGGCTCTGCGAACAACCTGCGCAACCGGATGGTCAAGGCTTTCACTGTCGGCGCGGGGGCGACCCTGACCGCCAAGGTCAACTACGGGATCGAAGAAGGCTACGACTATGCGAGCGTGATCGCCTCGACGGACGGCGGGGCTACCTGGCAGACGGTGCCCACCAACCTGTCGAACTCGACCGTTGAAGCGAACAGCATCGACGGGTTCTCCGGCGGCTGGGTCGACCTCGACGTAGACCTCTCGGCATATACAGGCGACGTGATGCTCGGCTTCGCGTACGCCAGCGACGGCGGCGTCAACTATGACGGCTTCATGGTCGACAACATCGAAGTCACGGGCTACCCGCTCGATGGCGCCGAGGCCGACGCCGGCTGGATGTTCACCGGCTTCCGTGTCACGACCGGCACCGAGGACAAGTTGTATAACCAGTACTACGTCCTTGAGTACCGCACCTACAAGGGTTACGACTACGGCCTTAAGGTCGGCCCGTACTACTTCGGGTACCTGGACGATCCGGACCTTCAGGATTGGGTCGACCACTTCGCCTATCAGGACGGCCTGCTGATCAACTACTGGGATACGTCCGTGGCCGACAACAACACCGCCCTACATCCGGGCCGGGGCCTGCTGCTTCCGATCGATGCGCATCCGAACACTCTCTACCGGGTCGATGACGGGATATGGCGCAACCGGATCCAGACCTACGACTCCACGTTCACTCTGACGAAGACCGACGGCATCCCGAACATCCACCACTTGAGCGAGCTCTCGCCGGTGCCCAGCCTCCCAGCCGTGAAGGTGTTCGACGATCGCAAGTCCTATTACGACCCGGATAACCCGCTGGGGAGCGTGATCACTCCGACCACGGGGACGAAGGTCACCATCCAGAGCATCAGCGCTCTTGGCGGGTTCATGCAGGTGCAGGTCGCACCGGCTAAGTAAGCTGGACACCGAGAGCCGACCGGCGTGCGTCGCCGTTGACTCCGCGAGGCCCCGGGCATCCGCCCGGGGCCTCGGCGTCTACGCCCAAGGCTCGAAGGGCGCAACCCGGGTATCGCCCCGGCCCTCTCCACGATAGAATCGTCCCCGGGGTTGCGGCGTCCGCCGGCGCGCCCGTCCCCGGCGCCGTGGCCGTTCCCGGGATTCGCGCGGCGCGCGCTCAGAGGGCCGTCACGACTACGAGAGAGGAGCCCGCATGCCCAGGCGCCCGGATATCCATAAGGTCCTCATCATAGGCTCCGGCCCTATCGTCATCGGTCAGGCCTGTGAATTCGACTACTCCGGGACCCAGGCCTGCAAAGCCCTACGGAGGTTGGGCTACGAGATCGTGTTGGTCAACTCCAACCCTGCCACCATCATGACCGACCCGGTGATGGCCGACGAGACCTACATCGAACCGCTCAATGCCGAGACGCTGGCCGAGGTCATCGCCGTTTCCAAGCCCGATGCACTGCTGCCCAACCTCGGCGGCCAGTCCGGCCTCAACCTGTCCTCTGAGCTCTACCGCTCCGGGACTCTCGACAACTACGGGGTGAGCATCATCGGTGTGCGTCCCGACGCCATCGAGCGGGGCGAAGACCGGCTGGCCTTCAAGGAGACCATGACCCGTCTAGGCATCGACATGCCGCGCAGCGAGATCTGCTACTCGGTGGACCAGGCGGCCGCGGTCGCCGCCGAGCTCGGGTATCCGGTCGTCATCCGGCCGGCATACACCATGGGGGGAACCGGCAGAGGTCTCGTATACAACCGGGAAGAGCTGCAGGTGATCGTGGAGCGGGGCATCCGGGCCAGCCTGGTCGGCCAGGTGCTGGTGGAAGAGTCGGTACTCGGCTGGGAAGAGCTGGAACTCGAGGTGGTCCGCGACGCTAAGAACCAGATGATCACGGTGTGCTTCATCGAGAACGTCGATGCTATGGGCGTACACACGGGCGACAGCTACTGTACCGCCCCCATGCTCACTATCTCTCCGGATTTGCAACAAAGGTTGCAGAAATATTCATATGCAATAGTAGAGGCCATCGAGGTGATCGGCGGCACGAACATCCAGTTCGCCCACGACCCAAAGACGGGCCGGGTGGTGGTCATCGAGATCAATCCCCGCACCTCCCGTTCGTCGGCGCTGGCTTCAAAGGCGACCGGCTTCCCCATCGCCATGGTCAGTTCTCTGCTGGCCGGCGGTCTGACCCTGGACGAGATCCCCTACTGGCGCGACGGGACCCTCGAGAAGTACACACCCTCTGGCGACTACGTAGTCGTGAAGTTCGCCCGTTGGGCCTTCGAGAAGTTCCGCGACGCCCAGGACAAGCTGGGGACCCAGATGCGGGCGGTGGGTGAGGTCATGTCCATCGGCAAGAACTACAAGGAATCCCTACAGAAGGCGATCCGCTCCCTCGAGACCGGGCGGTATGGACTCGGCTTCGCCAAGGATTTCAACAAGCGTTCGCTCGAGGAGCTTCTGGCCCTGCTCAAGGAGCCCACCAGCGAGCGACAGTTCATCATGTACGAGGCGCTGCGCAAGGGTGCCGCCACGGATGTCCTGTACGCCCGTACGCACATCAAACCTTGGTTCATCGAGCAGATGCGGGAGCTGGTGCGGCTGGAGGAGGAGATCCTGGCCTGGCGCGCGACAATGGAGCGTGCGCAGGAGCCCGGTACGCAGGGGCAGGGCGCCCGGGGGCCCGGCACCCCGGCGGAGGGCCCGCAGCCGCCCGCAGGCGCCTTACCCGGCGGCGCCCTGCCGCCCGGCGGCGCGGCCGCCGACGTCGCAACACGCACGGCGCCGTCCGCCGGCAGTCTGCCGGCGGACGGCGCGGCCGCCCCTGCGCTTCCGGACGACCTTCTCACCCGGGCGAAGAAGGACGGCTTCGCCGACGCCTACCTGGCCAAGCTCACCGGCCTCCCCGAAGCCCAGATCCGCGCTCAGCGCCTCTCTCTCGGCCTACGACACGGCTACGACGCCGTCCCGGTCAGTGGAGTGGAGGACGCCGCCTACTACTATTCCACCTACAACGCGCCCGACGCCGTCCCGGTGAGCGATCGGCGCAAGATCATGGTGCTCGGCGGCGGACCCAACCGTATCGGCCAGGGTATCGAGTTCGACTACTGCTGCGTCCACGCGGCCTTCGCTCTGCGCGAGGCCGGGTTCGAGTCCATCATGGTCAACTGCAACCCTGAGACGGTGTCGACCGACTACGATACCTCCGACAAGCTCTACTTCGAGCCCCTCACCGTCGAGGATGTCCTTGCCATCTACGAGAAGGAGCGGCCCGAGGGAGTGATCGTCCAGTTCGGCGGACAGACGCCGCTCAACATCGCCCGCGAACTGGAGAAGGCCGGCGTGCCCATCATCGGCACGTCGCCCGAGACCATCGACCTCGCCGAGGACCGCGACCGCTTCCGGCGCGTGATGGAACGACTGGGCATCCCCATGCCTGAAGCGGGGATGGCTACGTCGGTGGACGAAGCCCGGGTCGTGGCTGAGCGGATCGGCTACCCGGTCATCGCCCGGCCCAGCTACGTACTGGGCGGACGCGGTATGGAGATAATCCACGACGAGGAGATGCTCACCCGCTACGTGGCCGCCGCCGTGAACGTGACCCCGGAGCGGCCCATCCTTATCGACCGGTTCCTCGAGAACGCGATGGAGTGCGAAGCCGATGCCCTGTCCGACGGCGTCGACGCCTTCGTGCCGGCGGTCATGCAGCACATCGAGTACGCCGGCGTGCATTCGGGTGATTCGGCCTGCGTGATCCCGCCGGTGTCCATCCCTGAGAAGCACCTGGCTACGATCAACGAGTACACCAAGCGGATCGCGGTCGAACTCGGCGTCGTGGGGCTCATGAACATGCAATACGCCATCCTGGACGACGTGGTGTATGTGCTGGAGGCCAACCCCCGGGCTTCACGCACGGTGCCGCTGGTGAGCAAGGTCTGCAACGTGCAGATGGCCGCCCTGGCCACCCGCCTGATGCTCGGCGAGAAGCTCGCCGACCTCGGCCTCGAGCACGCGGCCATGCCCTACTTCGGCGTGAAGGAGGCGGTGTTCCCCTTCAACATGTTCCCGGAGGTCGATCCGCTGCTTGGACCGGAGATGCGCTCCACGGGCGAGGTCCTGGGCATGGGAGACTCCTTCGGGCTGGCATTCGCTAAAGCCGAGGAAGCGGCCGGACAAAGGCTTCCGCTCGAAGGGACCGTGCTCATCACCGTGGCGGAACGAGATCGCCAACTCGTCCTGCCGGCCGCGCGCGCTTTCTACGAGCTCGGCTTCAAGATCCGGGCTACGGTGGGGACCCACGCCTTCCTGGCTGAGCAGGGGATCCAATCGGAGCCGATCCTCAAACTGCACGAGGGACGGCCCAACATCGAAGACGCCATCAAGAACGGCGAGATAAACCTGGTCGTCAACACGCCGGCCGGCAAGTCCAGCGAGTTCGATGATTCGTACATCCGCAAGGCCGCCATCCGCTACAAGGTGCCGTACATCACCACGACGACGGCGGCCACGGCGGCGGCCGGGGGCATCGCCGCCCGCCGCGCCGCCCGTGGAGCAGTGCGCTCGCTGCAGAGCTATCACTCGTCTCTCGAGTGACCGGTGGATGGACGCCCGAAGGGGCGCAAACCCGCATTGCAGGCGGGGGCCGCTGGCAGCGGACTTCCGGGCCGCTACCACCATCCGCAGTAAGCGGGTTTT
>JAJFUK010000098.1 GCA_021372435.1 Actinomycetes bacterium
GCCGTTCGCCTGAGCGTTCGTCTCGCCGTTCGCCTGAGCGTTCGTCTCACCGCTTGCCACGCGGGATGTGTGTCGCGAGACAGACTAGAGCCTCGCGGCCTCCGTGACAACACTTGGATGTCGACCGCTTCGCTCCGGGCAAGCCGCCCGGCCTCGTAGCCGCCTGCGCCCGTACGCGGGGGTCGGGCTCACGGCGCCGGCCGGCTCCAGGGGGCAGGCCGGGCCCACGGCGCCGGCCGGGCCAACGGCGGCGCCTGGTTCGCCGACGGCTCCTGGTCCCGCGGGGCCGTCCGGCCTCCCGGCGGCCGCCTACCGGTCGTCTGTTAGAATAGCCCGGCCATGGGCCGGTTCTACATCACCACACCCATCTACTACGTGAACGACGTGCCGCACATCGGCCACGCGTATACCACCGCGGCGGCCGACGTGGCCGCCCGCTTCCACCGGCAACTGGGCGACGACGTCTTTTTTCTCACCGGCACCGACGAACACGGCACCAAGGTCGAGCAGGCCGCCGCCGCCCGGGGGCTGACACCGAAAGAACACGCGGACGAGATGGTGGTCAAGTTCAAAGAAGTGGCGCGCAAGGTGGGCGCCAGCAACGACTTCTTCATCCGCACCACCGACCCGCAGCACGAGAGATACGTGCAAGATTTTGTCCAACGCTGCTACGAGGCCGGGGATATCTACAAGAGTTCCTACAGCGGTCTCTACTGCCCGGCGTGCGAGGCCTACTACACCGAGGAGAACCTGGCCGGCGGGCTGTGCCCGGACCACGGGACCGTTCCGGTCCGGATGGACGAGGAGAACTACTTCTTCCGCCTCTCGGCCTTTCAGGAACGCCTTGCCGGGCACTACAAGAGCCATCCCGATTTCGTGCGTCCCCGTCACCGCTACAACGAGGCGCTGGCGTTCATAGAGCAGGGGCTTGACGATATCTCCATCTCCCGAGCGACCCTCAAATGGGGCATCAGCGTCCCCTGGGACCCCTCCCAAGTGATCTACGTGTGGGTGGACGCCCTTATCAACTACCTGAGCGCGCTCACCTACGCTTCTGATCAAGATCTTTTCCCGCGTTTCTGGCCGGCGAGCTACCACCTGATGGCGCAGGATATCCTGAAGTTCCACGGGATCATCTGGCCGGCGCTCCTAATGTCGGCCGGCTATGACCTGCCGGAACATCTGTTCATCCACGGATACCTCAAGCTGGGCGGAGAGAAGATCTCCAAGACGCGTGGGAACGTCATGGACCCCTTTCCGTTGATCGAACGGTACGGAGCCGATCCCTTCCGGTTCTACTGTCTGCGGGAGGTCAGCTTCGGCCAGGACGGGGTGGTGAGCGAGGAGGGATTCAAGGCCCGCTATAACAGCGAGCTGGCCAACGAGCTCGGCAATCTGTTGTCGCGGACCGTGTCGATGGTCGGCAAGTACCGGGGCGGCGCCGTCCCGGCGCCGCCCCCCGGCTACGCCGACCCTCCGGAGTGCGCGGTCGCGCACCCCGGCTCGCCTCTGGCCGTGGAGGCGACGGCCACCTGCGCCGCGGTGCGGACTCAGCTCGAGGAGATGGACCTCAGCGCCGCTCTGGAGAGCATCTGGGCCTTCGTGCGCAGGCTCAACCGTTACGTCGAAGAGCAGGCGCCCTGGAAACTGGCCAAGGAGGAGGCGGCGGAGCGTGCCGGCGGCGGATCCGGCGCACCCTCTAGTACGGATGCCACGGCCGGCCCCGGCGCGGCGGGCGGCGACTCGGCCGCCGCCTCGGCCGGGACGGCCTATGGGAGCGCCGCGGCGACGGATCGTGGCCCGGCCGCGGCGGCCCCCGCGACGGTTCCCGCGGCGGCCCCCGCGACGGCCGCGCTCGACGCGACCCTGTGGGATCTGGCCGAGGGGTTGCGGTTGCTGTCGGTGCTGCTGCACCCGTTCATGCCGGAGACCTCCGCGGCCATCAGGGAGAGGCTGGGGTTGGCGCCGGCCGCGCCCGCCGCTGTGCCTGCTGCCGGGGACGTCCCCGGGCCGGGCGCCGGCGCAGCCGGTCCCTCGTGGAGCGAGGCCGTCTGGGGACTGCTGCCCGCCGGCTGCGTGGTGGGCGTCGGCCCGGCGCTGTTCCCGCGCATCGAGGAGTGACGCCGTTGCCATCGCCGGCGCCGCCTAGGCCGCGTAGGCGTCCCGTGGTCTTCGGCCACTAACAGACGGATGTTGATCGACTCGCACACCCATCTCGACCACTGCGGGGAGGACCCGGCCGCTGTGGTTGCCGACGCCCGCGAAGCGGGCGTCGGCCTCATCATCCAGTCGGGCATCGATCTCAAGCGGTCGCTCTACTCCGTGGAGCTGGCTGAGCGGTTCCCAGAGGTGTTCGCCACGGTGGGCTTCCATCCCCACGAGGCCGGTCATCTGGACGAGGCGGCCCTGGCGGAGATCGAGTCCCTGACCGTCCACCCGCGGGTGGTGGCCGTGGGGGAGACCGGGTTCGACTACTACCACGACCATTGGCCGCACGGCGTACAGGGAGAGGTCTTCGTCCATCATCTCGGTCTGGCCCGCCGGGCCGGCCTCCCGGTCGTGATCCACACCCGGGAGGCGGCGGAGGACACCCTGCGGGCGCTGAAGCGCCATGGGGCCGGTCTCACCGTCATCCTGCACTGTTTCTCTCTGCCGCACCTCCTTGCTGAGGTGGTCGCGCGGGGCTACTACGTCAGCTTCGCCGGCAACGTGACCTACAAGAACGCCGTCGACCTGCAGCGGGCGGCGGCGGCCGTCCCCGGCCACCTGTTGCTGTTGGAGACCGACGCGCCCTGGTTGGCTCCCATGCCGCTGCGGGGACGTCCGAACCGGCCGGCCCTCGTCGCCCATGTGTACGAGTTCGTGGCCGGTCTCCGTGGGGTCGGCGTCGATGAGCTGGCCGCCCAGGTCGAGGAGAACGTCCGCCGGGCGTTCCCCCGGCTGACCGGCTACCAGAGGAGCGCCGGGTGACGTCCGGCCTCCGCCAAGTCTCGCTCGCCCGCCTGGCTGAGTTCGGCATCGTCCCAAAACGGGACCTCGGCCAGAACTTCCTCATCGACGACAACATCCTGGGAGTGATCCTCGCCCAGCTTGAGAGCACGCCGGCCGACGTGGTCCTCGAGGTGGGGGCCGGCTTGGGGGTGCTCACCTCCGCGCTCGCGGGGGCCGCCCGGCACGTCCATGCCTTCGAGGTGGACGCGGGTCTGGAAGCGCCGCTCCGGGCGACGCTCGGAGGAGGGGCCGGAGACGGAGCAGGAGGAGGGGCCGGAGGAGGGGCCGGTTCCAAGGTGAGCCTCTACTTCGAAGACGTTCTCCGGGCGCCGCTCGAGACACTCGAGCCTCCTCCGACCTTGTGCGCCAGCAACCTCCCGTACTCGGTGGCCGGTCCCTTCATAATCGAGTCCCTGCAACGGCTGCCCGGCATACGACGCTACTGTGTCATGGTGCAGCGCGAGGTCGCCGAGCGCATGGCGGCGCCTCCCGGGACCAAGACCTACGGGGTGCTGTCGGTCTGGGTACAGCTCTATTCCCGGATCATACGGACGCGCCCGCTGGCCCGGTCGATCTTCTATCCCCGGCCCAACGTGGATTCGACCCTGGTGGTCTTGGACCGCCTCCCGCCGGAGCGCCTCCCTGCGGTCGGCGCGGAACGCCTGCGGGCGGTCATCCAGGCGGCCTTCGGACAGCGGCGCAAGACCCTGGTCAACTCGCTCAGCGCCGGTCTGGGGCTGGACCGGGGACGGGCCCTGGAGATCGTAGCGGCGCTCGGCGTTCCCGCCAACACGCGTGCGGAACGGCTGGCGCCGGCCCAGTTCGTCGAGTTGGCGGCGCGGGCGGAGGATCCGGGGTACCAAGAACGCGGGCGAGGGAGTAAAGAGGAGAGGAGGGCGGATGGGTGAGGTGTTGAAAGACAAGATCGCCATCGTGACGGGGGCCGGCCGCGGCCTGGGCAAGGCCTTCGCCCTCAAGTACGCCGAGGAAGGGGCGAAGTTGCTTCTGCCCGACATCAGTCTTGAGCGGGCGGAAAGGACCGCCGAAGAGATCCGCGGCAAAGGCGGGCAGGCGGTGGCCATGGAGACCGATATCAGAGACGAACAGGCGACCGCGGCGGTAACCGCCAAGGTCCGGGACCTCTACGGCGGCGTAGACATCCTGCTCAACAACGCCGCGCTCAGTTACGGCATCGAGCCGCGCCCCTGGACCGACTGGAGCGTCGAGCTCTGGGACACGTTCTTCGACATCAACGTTCGGGGTACCTGGCTCATGTGCAGGGCGGTCGCTCCCCTGCTGGTGGAGCGGGCGCGGGGGAAGATCATCAACATAGCCTCGGATGTTCCCCGGGTCCCCGCCTCCGAGACGCTCTTGCCGTACGCCTGCAGCAAGACGGCGGTCCACCAGATCACCCAGGTCTTGGCCCGGGCGCTGGGCCCCGCGGGCATCTGCGTCAACTCCATCGCTCCGGGCCTGACCGCCACCGAGGCCAACCTGATCCAGCCCGACCACGAGCGGCTGTTCGCCGCCACCATCGCCCTGCAGTGCATCAAGCGTCGCGAGGAGCCGGAAGACCTGGTGGGCACGGCCGTCTTTCTGGCGTCCGAGGCTGCGGATATGGTCACCGGTCAACTGCTCATAGTCGACGGGGGCGCCGCGTTCGGGTAGGGACTACGAACGGCTCACGCCGCCCCACTCGCGCTGCTATGCTGAGGGTCATGTACGCTGTCATAGTCGGAGCGGGAGAGGTGGGGTTCCATATCGCGGCCATCTTGAGCCAGGAGGGCCACGAGGTGGCCGTCATCGACCGCGATCCCGAGGTCTGCTTAAGGGCCGGTGAAGAACTGGACGTCTTGGCCGTCAACGGCAACGGCGCCAGCCGCACCATCCTGGAGCGGGCCAGTATGGGACGGGCGGACCTCCTGGTGGCCGTGACCGACTCCGACGAAGTCAACATGATCGCGTGCATGGCGGCCAAACAGGTGGGGGTGCCCCTCACCGTGGCGCGCGTCCGGAACCAGGAGTACGTCGACGACGCGGGCGCCCTCTCCACCGGATTCAGCGGTGTCGACCACGTGATCCAGCCGGAGTCGGCCGTCGCCGACGAGGTGATCAAGCTGGCCATGGTCCCCGGGGCGCTTGACGTGGAGATGTTCGCTCACGGCCAGGTCTCGGTGGTCGAAGTGCAGGTGGACCCGGCCTCCCCGGTCCTGGGGATACCGCTGCGGGCGCTCGGGCTTCCTGAGGGGGTCTTGGTCACCGCCGTGCTGCGTGGGGGCGAGACCACCGTTCCGCGGGGCGATTTCATCCTGCAGGCCCGGGATCGGGTCTTCCTGACGGGCAAAGCCGACACGACCATCGCAGCCGCCGGGCTCCTGACCGGCCACCATGAGGTCCCTAAGAAGGTGATCGTCATGGGCTGCGGGGAGATCGGGATGCGCATCGCCTTGGGACTGGAAGAACGGCGTATCCGCCTGACCGTTTTCGAGAAGGACGCCGAGCGAGCCGCCCTTGCGGCGGCCACCCTGCGCCGGTCGATGGTCATCCAGGATGAAGGGATCGACGAAGCCGTCCTGATCCGCGAAGGCGTGGGCGGGGCCGATCTGTTCGTCGCGGCCACCGGAGACGACCGCCTGAACATCCTGACCGCCCTCATGGCGAAGCAACTAGGAGCCAAGCGGACGATAGCCATCGTGGAGCGTAGCGAGTTCTCCCGGGTGGTCGAAAGTATCGGTGTCGATGTGGCCATCAGTCCGCGGCGGATGACCGCTTCGGCCATCCTGCGCTTCGTCCGGGCAGGCACGGTGCTCAGTGCGGCCGTGCTCGATAAGTCGGCCGGCGAGGTCCTGGAATTCGAGGTCAAGGCCGCCTGCCCGGTCTGCGGCCGGAGACTGGCCGAGGTCGAGTTCCCGGAAGGGGCGATAGTCGGGGCCCTCGTCCGGGGGGGGAAAGTGAGCATCCCCGACGGCCGGTCGGTGCCGGCCGAGGGCGATGTCGCCGTGGTCTTCACGCTTCCCAAAGCGGTCCACGGCGTAGAGAAGCTTTTCGCGCCGCGCTCGAGAAGATGAATCTCCGCTTTCTCTCGTACCTGATGGCGGTCGTCGTCATCATCGTCGGCGCAGGCATGCTCGCGTCGGCCGTCGTTTCCGCCATCTACGGCGACTCAGACCTGGCCGGCATGCTCATCTCAGCGGCCATCTGCCTGGTCGTGGGGGTACCGGCCTACGTCGTCTCGCGGAACGCCCGGCACGCATACGTCGGCTTTCGCGAGGGCTTCGTCGGGGCGGCGGGTTCCTGGGTGGTGGCTACATTGTTCGGCGCCATCCCTTTTGTAGTGACCGGCGTGTTCGGCCCGCTCGACGCCTTGTTCGAGACCATGTCCGGTTTCACCACCACGGGGGCCAGCGTCCTCACGGACTACGCCCAACCGCACGGGATCATGTTCTGGAGGAGCCTCACCCACTGGTACGGCGGCATGGGGATCGTGGTGCTGTTCATAGCCCTGCTCCCGACGACGGGGGCAGGAGCCATCCGGCTCTTCGCCGCGGAGTCTCCCGGACCCTCCACAGAGCGGCTCACCCCTCGACTGCGGGACACAGCCAAGAACCTCTGGCTCATCTACGTCGGCATGACGGTCGCGGAGGTCCTCATCCTCATGGCCGTGGGCCTGGGACCCTTCAGCGCCATCACTCACGCGTTCGGCACCATGGCCACCGGGGGCTTCTCTCCGGAGGCGGCCTCGGTCGGCACCTACGACAGTTGGTCGGTGGAGCTGGTCATCGTCGTCTTCATGGTACTGGCGGGCGGTAACTTCGCCCTGTACTACGCGTTCCTGTCGGGACGGCGGTGGGCCGTGGTGCGCGATCCGGAGTTCCGCCTGTACATCGGCATCCTGGCCGTGTCAACCATCCTGATCGCGGCCAGTCTCCTGCTGGCCGGATCGCATGACGGGCCCGCCGACGCGTTCCGCGACGCGCTGTTCCAGACCGTCTCCATTCAGACGACCACGGGCTATGTGAGCGCCGATTTCGACACGTGGAACAGTTTTGCCAAAGCCCTGCTCGTGGTCCTGATGTTCGTCGGGGGTTGTGCCGGTTCGACCGCGGGCGGTATCAAGGTCGTACGCCTTCTTCTTCTGGCCAAGAACGCGAACCGGGTGTTGGCCCAGGCGGTGCATCCGCACGCGGTGATCCCCGTGAAGATGGGCCGGCGAGTAGTCCCCGGTCACATCATGACGGGGGTCCTTGGGTACTTCTTCCTGCTGGTGATGGTCTACGTCGTAGGCGTTCTGCTGCTGGCGACCACCAACGCGAGTCTGGTCACCTCGGCCACGGCCGTGGCGGCCACGCTGAACAACGTGGGACCGGGGCTGGAACTGGTGGGGCCCATGCTGAACTTCGCCCTCATCGCGCCCTTCGGCAAGGTGGTTCTGATCATCATGATGCTGGTCGGCCGGCTGGAGCTGTTGGCCGTCATTCTGCCGTTCACCAGGGCCTTCTGGTCGCGGTAGGGGTCCGGCCCGAGCCCGGCCCGGAGCCGCACGCTACCGGGCGCGGGAGCGGGGCGGGCGCGTGGCGGGCAGGAGTGGGCCGCCCGCGCTACACTCTAAGAGGCGTAAGAACTCGTTTCGGGATGCCGCCGCGGCCTTGTGGCACAGCCGGGCGGCGGCGCATTCTTCTGAAGCGAGTCGTCACTCGGAGTGGCCGCTTCGCGGAGGGGGTATCTCAGGTGAACGGTACCAGACGGGCTCCCGCCAAGGTCAATCTGGGTCTGTTGGTGGGACCCAGGGACGATGCGGGCTATCACGAGATCTTCACGGTCTTCGCCCCGATAGACGTCTACGATGAGTTGGAGTTCTCGCTCGAAGCAGAAGACGCGAACGGGCGTCCCGGCGCACTGCAGGTGGAGTGCAGCGCCGCGCCGGGGGAAACCAATCTGGCGGCCCGAGCGCTGAGGGCCCTGGAGAGCCACACCGGGTGGACGCTGAGCGGCCGGGTGGCCATCAGCAAGGGCATCCCGGTGGGGGCGGGGTTGGGCGGGGGCAGCTCCGACGCGGCCATGGCCTTGCTGGCCGGGGCGCAGGCGCTTGCCGAGGCCGGCGGCCCGGTGCCCGGGCGGTCCGAACTGGTCGGCCTGGCCCGGAAACTGGGCGCGGACGTGGCCTTCTTCCTCGACCCGGCCCCCGCCATCGGCCGGGGCGTCGGGGAGATCCTGGAGCCTCTGGCCCTGCCCCAGCTTTGGCTGGTCCTCGTGGTGTTCGACAGGATGCTGTCTACCGCTCGGGTCTACCGGTCGCTGGACGTCGTGCGCCCGGCCGTCAGCAAGGCCTACTTCGAGCACCGCGCAGACCAGGCCGAGCGACGCTGGCGCCGGGTGGAAGATCCCGCCCAGGCGGGCCGGCTGCTGGAGAACGATCTCGAGCAGGCCGGTTTCGCGCTCGTGCCGTCGCTCGCCGACGACAAGGAAGCGCTGATCCGGGAGGGAGCGCTGGGGGCGCTCATGAGCGGATCGGGCCCGACGCTGTTCGGCCTCTGTGAGTCGGTTGCGGCGGCGCAGGAGCTGGCGCGCCGGTTGGACGCCCGCGGCCTGCAGACCCGCGTGGCGACGGTCGTGAACACACCGGCCGGCTTGACCCCCTCCGGCGGCTGACTTATACTTCCACCGCTTTTGGGGCGCGACCTCGGGGCCGGGGCGCGACTCGGGGCCGGAAGCGATGGGGCGTGGCCAAGTGGAAAGGCAACGGGTTTTGGTCCCGTGATACGTAGGTTCGAATCCTGCCGCCCCAGCTTCCCTTTGTCTCGCATGATCTTCTTGAGGTACGGACCGGCTTGACCTCTTGCATCGGCAGTGTCGTCGTACTGGCCGCCGGCCAGGGCAAACGCATGAGGTCGAAGCTACCCAAGGTGCTCCACAGCGTGTGCGGCCGTCCCATGCTCCTGTACGTCCTCGAGGCGGCGCGCGCCGTGCGGCCGGAGCGGCTGGTGGTGGTGGTCGGGCATGGTCATGAGCAGGTGCTCCCCTGGCTGCCGCCGGACTGTGTCGTAGCCCTCCAGGAGGAGCAGCTCGGCACGGGCCATGCGCTACTCGCGGCGGCGGAGCAGATCCTGCCGGGTTCCGTGCTCGTCCTGCCGGGGGACACCCCTCTTGTCACGGGAGAGGTCCTGCAGACGCTGGTCGCGGATCACGAGCGCCTGGGAGCGGCCGCGACGGTTCTCACCATGGAGTTGGACGACCCGAGCGGTTACGGACGCGTCGTCCGCGATGCGGATGGATGGGTGCTGCGCATCGTCGAGCATCGGGATGCGACTCCGGAGGAATCGGCCGTCCACGAGGTCAACAGCGGCATGTACGTGTTGCCCGTCCCCTTGGCTTTGGAGATACTATCCGAGGTGGGCGCCGACAACGATCAGCGGGAGATATATCTGACCGATGTGATCGCCGGCCTGCGCGACCGCGGAGAGAGGGTGGCCGCGTCGCGGGTCGCAGATGCCTCCCTGGTGCTGGGCGTGAACTCGCAGGAAGAACTGGCCCAGGCGGAGGCCATCATGGCCGGGCGTCACGCCGCCGACCGGCGGGCGGGCGTTTCTCGACAGTGATACCGTAAGCGAGGGAGTGAAAAAGGACAAGGAGGAGCGGGGCATGGGAGATTGGGAACCGCGGCGCTGCGCGCGGATGACCCCCGAGCGTTCGCTGATGGTCTTTTCGGGTAGGGGCAACCCCGAACTCAGTCGCAACGTAGCCGATAAGCTCGGCATCGAACTGGGCCGCGTGGAGATCAAGACGTTTGCCGACGGCGAGATCTATGTCAAGTATGGGGAGAGCATCCGCGGGGCCGATGTGTTCATCATCCAGCCCACCTGTCGCCCGGTCAACGAGAATCTCATGGAGCTGCTCATCATGATCCAGGCGGCGCGGCTGGCTTCCGCCCACCGGGTCACGGCGGTGGTGCCGTGGATGGGCTACTCCCGCCAGGACAAGAAGAGTTGCCCGCGGGAGCCCATCACCGCCCGGCTGGTGGCCGACATCATCCAAGCGGCCGGCGCCGACCGGGTCATCACCATGGACCTTCATGCCGGCCAGTTGCAGGGGTTCTTCAGCGTCCCGGTGGACCATATGACGGCGCTCTCCATGATCGCCGACTATTTCAAGCTTAAGGGCCTCGACGACCTCGTGGTGGTCTCTCCCGATGCCGGCGGCATGAAGACCGCCAAGCGGATGGCCGACCGCCTGGGCTGCGCCGTGGCCGTGCTTTCCAAGCTCAGACCCGAGCACAACGTCTCCCGAGTGATGTATGTCATCGGTGAGGTGGAGGGCAAGACCGCGGTCGTGGTTGACGACATCATCGATACCGCCGGAACCTTGGTGAGCGGCGTGCAGGCCCTCCTGGACAAAGGCGCCAAGGCGGTGTATGCGGCCTGCAGCCATCCGGTCCTGTCCGACCCGGCCTACGAGCGCATAGCGGCCTCTCAGCTCAGGGAGGTGGTGGTCACCGACACCATCCCTCTGCGCCCGGGGGCGGATCAGAGCAAGATTGTGGTACTATCGACCGCCGGTATCCTGGCGGATACCATCAGGAACGTGTTCGCGGACGAATCGGTGAGCGAGCTGTTCCAGGGAGACAACCAGCTGTTTTAGAAACTCGGTTCAAGATGAAGCAACGCCGTCTACTGCGGACCCGGCGGCCGCGGCTCGAGGAGAAGACATGGACACCATCAAACTGACGGTACACGAGCGCGAAGAGACCGGGGACGGACCGGCCCGCCGGCTGCGTGCGCGGGGAATGGTCCCCGGCGTCACCTACGGCAAGGGAAAGGACCCGATGGCCATCTCCGTCGCCCTGGACGATCTGAAGGCGGCCATGGCCCACGGTCACAACGTGATCCTCGAGCTGGATGTCGTCGGCGCAGCCGAGGATGGTAAGGGCGGCGCGAAAGGCAGGGCCAAGGCGCCGCGCTACGCTGTGGTGAAGCAGATCCAGTTGCATCCCATAAAGCGCCGGGTGCTACACGTCGACCTGCACGAGGTCGACCTGGGGCTCGAGATCGAGGCTCCGGTCATCATCGAAGCGGTCGGTACACCCGCGGGCGTCGCCGACGGAGGCATCATAGAATGGGAACGGCGCGAGGTGACCGTCAAGGCGCGTCCCGCCGATATACCCCCGGTACTCGAGCTCGATGTGAGCCGTCTTCACATCGGCCAGCACCTGTCGGTGGCGGCCCTGTCTGCGCCGGCCGGGGTCACCATCCTGGAGGAACCCGATGCCGTCCTGGTCGCCCTGGTGCCGCCGCGGGTGGAGCGGGCCGCCGCCGGCGAGGAGGCCGAAGAAGGGCCTGAGCCCGAAGTAGTCGGCGGCTCAAAGAGCGAGGAGTAGCTCGGCGGAAGGGTGGAAGCCGCCCCGCTCTACCTGGTCGTGGCTCTGGGCAACCCGGGCCCAGAGTATCAGTACCACCGCCACAACGTCGGCTTCATGGTGGGCGAAGAACTGCGGAGACGCCACGGTCTGCCTCGCCTCCGGTCGCGATTCCAAGGCCTGGTGGGGGAGGGGACCATCCGCGGGACGCGCGTGGTCCTGCTGCTACCCATGACCTTCATGAACCTGTCCGGCCGGGCCGTCGCGGAAGCGGCTCGGAAGTACAAGATCCCCGTGCAACGCATCTTCGTGATCCACGACGAGGTCGAACTTCCCTTCGGCGAGGTGCGCCTCAAAGAGGGCCAGGGTCTCGGTGGGCACAACGGCCTCCGCAGCCTGGAGGAGTGCCTGGGTTCGCGCGATTTCTGGCGTCTGCGGGTAGGCGTGGGCCGGCCCGGGCGCGAGGACCAACCGCTTATCGACCACGTGCTCGCTCCTTTCAGCGAGCCTCGGGAAGAGGTCACGCGGTTGATCGAGCGGGCCGCGGACGTCGCGGAAGAATGGCTGGCCGCGCGGGGCGGCGCCCCATGCCCCGCCTGACCGACTTCCTGCGCGGCTACGCGCCGTTCGAGCAGATCGTGGCGGCGGCCGGGGGCGCGGCCGTGCCCGGGGTTGCGCCCGGGGCCGCCGGCGCGGCCGTCGCCGGCGCGCCGGGGCCCGGTCGTGTGGAAGCGGCGGTCCCGACCTTCGCGCAGGCCTATGTCATCGCCGGTCTGCTCCAGCGCAGTCCCTGGCGCGAGCGGCCGATCGTGGTGGTGGCCCCTGCTCAGGAGGCGGCCGGCGATCTGGAACACGAGCTGGGCCTGTACTGTCCCGAACGCCCCGTGACCTACCTGCCCCCTCGGGGGGTCTGGTACGGATCGGAAGGGGAGGTGAAGCCGCGGGTCGCCGGACGGCGGGCGCGGGCGGTGGCGGCCTTGCGGTCCGGACCGGTGGCCGGCCGCGGGCCGGCGGTGGTCGTGGTGGAGGCGACGACGCTCATGGAAGGGGTCGTGCCTCCGGCGATCGCTCCGGTGACCATCTCCGTGGGCTCCGAATACGAGTTCGATGCGCTGGCGCACCGGTTGGTAGAACTGGGCTACGTTCGCGTCGACCAGGTCGAGGACGCGGGTGAGTTCTCCATACGCGGCGGGATCATCGACGTCTTTCCGGCCACTGAGCCCCATCCGGTGAGGGTCGAGTTCTGGGGTGACGAGGTGGAGAGCCTGCGCTCGTTCTCCGTCTATTCGCAGAGGTCGTTGGGTCCGCTCCAGGACGTCACCCTCCACGCGGCCGGCGAAGAACCCGGCGGGCGGCCTCAGAGCATCGTCTCACTCCTCCGGGAGGAGACGTACCTGATCCGGACCGACCCGGTCCGGGCCGCGACCCGCCTCGAAGCGTTCCAGAGCGACATGGCCGACGTCATCGGCGATGCGGCGCCCGAGGGGGCCTACAGCGGCCGGCCTCAAGTGGAGAAGGAGCTGGGGCGCTTCCCGGCCGTCACCCTGAGCTCCCTGGGAACGGCCGCCGAGGAGGAGCCCTCCTTGATCATCCGGGGCACCAGCGGCGAGATGCCGGTGACCAATCTGCCTGAGGCCGAGGAGGCCATCCGCCGGCTGGTGGACGAAGGCTACCGGGTCGTCATCGCTTTCGAGCAGCGGGCGGAAGCCGAGCGGGCGGGATACGTTCTGCGCCGGGTCACCGGGACCCTGGTGGCCGGTGGCGAGATCGACCCGGCCCCGGGGGTATCGTTCCTGCCGGTGCCGCATCGCCGGCACTTCGTCATCCCCGACCTGAAGTTGGCTCTGCTGACCGACGCCCTGATCTTCCCGCGCCGGCACAAGGCCGTGGGCGTGCGGCGCCCGCCGGCCGGCCTGGAGTTGTCGAGCTTCAGAGACCTGCGCAAAGGCGACTACATCGTGCACGAGGATCACGGCGTGGGTCGCTTCGAGGGCATCTCCACCAAGACCGTCGCCGGGGTCACCCGCGACTATCTCGACCTGGCCTACCGGGACAACGACATGCTGTACGTGCCGCACGACCAGATCTCCAAGGTCATGCGTTACGTGGGCGCGGGGGGCACGCCTCCCTCTCTGTCGAAGTTGGGCGGCAAGAGCTGGGAGTATGTCAAGAGCCGGGTGCGCAGGGCCGCCCGCCACGTGGCCGGCGAGCTCCTGCACCTGTACGCGCTGCGGCAGGCCACCAAGGGCTACCGCTTCTCCGAAGACACCGAGTGGCAGGTGCGGTTCGAGAAGGCCTTCCCCTACGAAGAGACCGAGGACCAGCAGCGGGCCATCGACGTAGTCAAAGACGACATGGAGTCCCAGCAGCCGATGGACCGGCTGCTTTGTGGCGATGTGGGTTACGGCAAGACTGAGGTGGCCCTGCGGGCCGCCTTCAAAGCCACTCTCGACGGGAAGCAGGCGATGGTCCTGGTGCCGACGACCATCTTGGCGCAGCAGCACTACGGGACGTTCCGGGAGCGCTTCTCCGAGTTCCCGGTCAAAGTCGAGATGATATCGCGGTTCCGGTCGCCGGCGGAGCAGAAACGCATCCTCAAGGATTTCAAAGCCGGTAGAGTGGACGTGCTGATCGGCACCCACCGCCTCCTTTCCCAGGACGTAGAGCCCAAGGACCTCGGTCTGGTTATCGTCGACGAAGAGCAGCGGTTCGGGGTCACTCAGAAAGAAGCCTTGCGCCGGCTCAAGGTGAAGGTCGACGTCCTCACCCTGACCGCCACGCCCATCCCGCGCACGCTGCAGATGTCACTCTCAGGGGTGCGTGACATCACCATCATCGAGACCCCGCCGCGCGACCGGCATCCCATCCAGACATACGTGGGCCTCTACGACGAGGGGATGGTGAAGCGGGCCATCGAGCGGGAGATCGACCGGGGCGGCCAGGTCTACTACCTGCACAACCGGGTAGAGACCATCGACAGGACGGCCGCGCGGCTCCGGGAGCTGATGCCGCGGGTCCGCTTCGCCATCGCGCACGGCCAGATGGCCGAGCAGGACCTGGAGCGGGTAATGCTCGAGTTTCTCCGCAGAGACTCCGACGTGCTGGTGACCACCACCATCATCGAGAGTGGGCTGGACATCCCCAACGCCAACACCCTCATCGTGGAACGGGCCGACCTGCTGGGGCTGGCACAGCTCTACCAGATCAGAGGGCGGATCGGGCGCTCGTCGCGGGTGGCGCATGCCTTCCTGTTCCACCCCGACGAGGCCGTGCTGACCGAGGAAGCCGCGGCCCGTCTGTCCACGCTGGCCGACTACACCGAGCTGGGCTCGGGCTTCAAGATCGCCATGCGCGATCTTGAGATCCGGGGCGCCGGCGAGCTGCTGGGGGAGGAGCAGTCGGGCCACATCGCCGCGGTGGGCTTCGAGATGTACCTTTCGATGCTGCAGGAAGAGACGGCCCGGCTTCAGGGTGAAGAGGTCAAGGTCGAGAAGGTCCCCCGAGTGGAGCTGGGTATCGACGCCCACGTGCCGACCGACTTCATCGGCTATGAGGCGGCCCGAGTCGACCTGCACCGGCGCATCGCCTCGGCTGGGCGGCTGGACGAGCTGGCCGACCTGCGGGCGGAGCTCACCGACCGCTTCGGGGCGATCCCCGAGCCGGTGGACAACCTCATTTTTCTCGGGGAGGTGCGGGTGACGCTGCAGAACTTGGGCGCCGACGCCCTGTCCGTTAAGCAGAGCCGGCTTCTCGTAAGCGGGCTCCACCTCCCGCCGGGGTCGCGCGAGCGGCTGCGGGGGCGCGACCGCCGGTACGTGTATGCGCCGGTCCAGGGACAGCTTTCGCTCGGCCTCAAAGGCGACGAACGGGGTCTGCGCCGGGCGGTCCGCGAAGTGCTGGATGATATACTCGGGCTCTTTAGCGGGGAGAATCCCTCTGAGGCGACAAAGTGAGGTCCGGCGTGATCAGAAGGTTCGCCCTATTCGGCCTGCTCGTTCTGCCTCTTCTGTTCCTGCCGGGCTGTGAAGACGACCTTCCTCAGGGCGCCATCGCCCAGGTCGGTCAGAAGCTCGTCTCGCAGGACGAATTCGAGCAGCTCAAGGCGGCGTACGAGGCGGCGGGACGCGCGCCCGACAAAGACAAGCAGCCGGAAGAGTACGAGAGTTTCGAACAGGCGCTTGCCAAGTATCTCGTCACCTTGGAGGTGCTCCGCCAAGAGGCGCCCGGACTGAAGGTGGCCGTCGGCGAGGCCGACGTTCGCGACCGGCTGGATCAGATCAGACGGATGTTCCAGGGAGAGGCTGAGTTCGACAAAGCCCTGGAGGCTCAGGGCCTGACCTTGGAGCAACTCACCCAGTCTCTCAGGGAGAGCCTACTGATCGAGGAGATGAAGGCCACCGTAACGGGCGACATCACGGTGGGGGACGAAGAGGCCAAGGCGTACTACGAGGATCACAAGGCCGAGTACGTGGAGCAGGAGTCGCGAAACGTCCGCCATATCCTGATCTCCCCCTTCGCGACCACGGCCGAAGGCGTGGTCGCCACCACCGCCACCCAAGACCAGTGGGACGCCGCCGAGGCCGAGAAGGCCCGCAGCGAGATCCAAAACGGCTCCGATTTCCTGACGGTGGCGGAGAAATACTCCGACGACGAAGCCACCAAAGACTCCGGCGGAGAGTTGGGGGCCGTGACTCGGGGGCTGATGGTCCCGGCGTTCGAGGTGGTGGTCTTCAATCTGCAGATCGGCGAACTGTCCCAACCGGTGAAGACTCCCTACGGGTATCACATCATCGAAGTGACCGACATCACCCCTGAGCGCCAGCTCTCCTACGACCAGGTGAAAGAGAACATCAAGGCCGCTCTTCTTGAACAGAAGCAGACCGAGACTTGGGAGAAGTGGCTGTCTCTCGCCGAGTCCCGTCTCGGGGTGAAGTACCTCGCGGGATATAGGCCCCCGGCGGAGCGGACGGACGACTCTGCGTCTGCCTCCGGGTCCGGCTCCGTTTCCGCCTCCGGGTCCGGCTCTGGATCTGATGCGGGTCAGGAGTCCGGCCCCGGCGACTCCTCGCCGCCCGATTCGAGCAGCGAGTAACGAAGCACCATGAGCCGCGATTCAGTGATCGACGAACTGGGGCGTCTCTACGACCTTACGGCCCGCCTGCGGCGGGAATGTCCTTGGGACCGCAGGCAGACCCAGGAGAGCATCATCGCGTACACGCTCGAAGAGACCTATGAGCTGGCGGATAGTATCCGGCAGCGGGGGGAGCGCGGCGATGCCGCCGTATGCGGGGAGTTGGGCGATCTGCTTTTTCAGGTCTTCTTCCTGGCCTGTTTGGCTGAGGAACAAGGGCTGTACGATCTCGGGGAGGTGGCCGCGGGCATCCGGGCCAAACTGATCCGCCGGCATCCCCATGTATTCGGGGCGGCTAACGCCGAGACCCCGGAAGAAGTGCGCGAGAACTGGGAGACCATCAAGAGAGAGGCCGAGGGGAGAGAGGGCATCTTCCACGATATCCCCGAGACCTTCCCTTCCACCCTCCTGGCCCAGAAGCTCCAGCAGCGGGCGGCCGCCGTCGGTTTCGACTGGGAACGCGCGGCCGACGTCATGGACAAGATAAAAGAAGAGACCGCCGAGCTCGAGCACGAGGTCGCCGCGGGCGGCGATTCGGAAAGGCAGGCCGCGGAGGTGGGGGATCTGCTGTTGTCGGTGGTGAACCTGGCTCGGAAGCTCAAGGTCGATCCCGAGCTGGCGCTGCGGGATTCGGCGCTACGCTTCCGGGAGCGGGTCGAAGCCGCCGCCTGGTCGGCGGAGGAAGACGGATTGGTCTTCGAGAGCATGGGATTGGACCAGCAAGAGGCGTACTACCAGCGAGCGAAGAAGGAGCAGAAGCCATGACCGTGATCGTGGACGTTGTCGGGCGTCAGATCCTCGATTCCCGCGGCAACCCGACCGTCGAGGTCGAGGTGGAGCTGGCCGGCGGAGCGTGGGGGAGGGCCGCGGTGCCCTCGGGGGCGTCGACAGGCTCGTTCGAAGCGGTGGAGCTCCGCGACGGCGGCGAGGCCTACATGGGCAAGGGGGTCCTCAAAGCCGTGGGTCACGTCAACGACGAGATCTGCGATGCCCTGGTGGGGGTCGACGCGCTCGACCAGCGCGAGGTAGACCGCCTGATGATCGAGGCCGACGGCACACCCAACAAGGGCCGTTTTGGGGCCAACGCCATCCTGGGGACGTCACTGGCGGTGGCGAAGGCCGCCGCCGACGCAGTCGGGCTGCCCCTCTATCGCTACTTAGGCGGGGTGAACGCCCACGTGCTTCCCGTTCCCATGATGAACATACTGAACGGCGGCAAGCACGCCGATAACAACGTCGACCTCCAGGAGTTCATGTGCGTTCCTGTGGGCGCCGCTACCTACGGTGACGGCCTGCGCATGTGCGTGGAGGTGTTCCACTCACTGCGCAGGGTCCTGGCGGGCCGTGGGCTGTCCACCGCGGTGGGCGATGAGGGCGGGTTCGCCCCCGATCTGGCCAGCAACGAAGACGCCATCAAGGTGATCGTGGAGTCGGTCGAGAAGGCCGGCTATACGCCTGGGGTCGACGTGGCCATCGCCCTCGACCCGGCCGCCACGGAGTTCTTCGACAGCGCCGGCGGAGCCTACGTGCTGGCGAGCGAGGACCGGACCCTGGCTCCAGAGGAGATGGCGGCCTATTACGCCGATCTGTGCGCGCGCTATCCGATCGTCAGTATCGAAGACGGCATGGCCGAGGAGGATTGGGAGGGCTGGGCCGTCCTCACCAAGCTGGTGGGCGATTCGATCCAACTGGTGGGGGACGATCTTTTCGTGACCAACGTGGAGCGTCTGGCCATGGGGCTCGAGCGGGGGGTGGCCAACAGCATCCTCATCAAGCTGAATCAGATCGGCACGCTGACCGAGACCCTCGACACCATCTCGATGGCCCACCGGGCCGGTTACACGGCCGTCGTCAGCCACCGGTCGGGCGAGACCGAGGACAGCACCATAGCCGACCTGGTGGTGGCCACGAACGCCGGGCAGATCAAGACGGGCGCGCCCTGCCGTGGCGAGCGTACGGCTAAGTACAACCAGTTGCTGCGCATCGAGGAAGAGCTGGGGGGCCTGGCCCGGTATCTGGGCGGCGCGGCCTTAGGACGCCGGAAGGGCCGGTAGGCCGGGCATACGGGCGCAGGCCTGTTGCGCCGTCGCGCACCCCGGGTCGTCCACGATCAGCGGCCCTGCCGGCGGGGCGGGCCGGCAGGCGCCCGCCGTCAAAGGACAGTGCGCCGCGGGGGGCGAATAGAAAGAGGACTATGACCAACGCGAGCACGCCAACAGCGCCGGCCCGCTCCGGCGACATCACGTCACCGGTGTCACGGCGTTCTGTCATCGCCAAGCGCCGCCGGGTCTTCTTGTCGATAGTGGTGGTGGTCGTGGCGGCCATCGCCGTGGCGGCCAACTACGCCCCGGTGCGCTCGTATCTGGAGGCCCGGTCGCGCCTGGACAAGGTCGCGGCCGAGGTGGCGGCGCTGGAGGCCCAAAAAGGCGAGCTGCAGTCGCAGGTCGGCAGGCTCGCCGAGGCCGAGTATCTCGAGACCCTGGCCAGAGAACAGCTTACGTACGCCCGTCCCGGCGAGGATGTCTACATCATCACCGGGACGCCGGACGAGGGGACCGCGACCCAGTCGGAAGCGGCGGCGGACGGCACATCGGCGGGCGTTGCTGAAGGGGCAAAGGGCGCGCCCGGGGAGTCCGGAGACCCGGGCGACGACTCGAACGGGCAGGAGGCCGCGAACGCGGCGGATGAACCCGGGCCGCTGGAGCGGTTGCTCACCGCGTTTCTCGGCCTGTTCTAGGACGTCCGCATGGGAGAGGGCCGGAACGGGTCAAGCAGAGGTCGTTCTTCTGAGCGGCCCGGCGTCGACCGACCGCAGTCCTGCGGCCGGGGCTCCGACCGATCCGACTTCGAGCGGCCCGCGGTGGGTGCGCTGGGCCCCCGCGGCTCTGTGCCGCCTGCCTCGGAGCGCCGTGGCTCCGGGGCCGCCTCGGAGCGCCGCGGTTCGCACAGACCGGCCCACGGGGCGGGGAGGCGACCCGGACGAGAACGCCGGTCGCGCCTGACCGCGGTGTTGGTGCTGGCGGGCGTCATGGTCGTGATCGCGATCGTGGGTCTGCAGGCGAGTGGGTGGGAATCGGCGTCCGGAGCCGGGCGGGCGGTGCCGTTCAGTCTTCTTCCTCTCGACGGCAGCGCCTTGACGGCGACGACGACACCTGCGACCACGAGCCCGACCGGGACCACCTCGACGACCACGGCGACGACGACCACCACGATCGCCGGGATGTGGTCGGGCACGCCTCAGCCGGGCGAAGCCGCTTCGCCCGCGGCGGTGCCGGTCGCGGCGGTGCCGGTCGCGGCGGTCGGGCCCAGCGGCCCGCGATGACCGCTCAGCCGAGACCGGGGGGGATTGTCGGGCCGGGGGACGTCGCCGTCATCGGCGGGCAGCTCGGCCGTGAGCCTCGCGATCTGACCGGGGTGGCTGTGCGCTGCCCCTTCGGGTACCCGGCGGTCATCGAGACCGCTCCGGTGCTGACCGGAGGCGCGCCCAATCCCACCCTGCTGTATCTCACCTGTCCGACCCTGGTGACGGCGGTCAGCCGGGCGGAAGCGGAGGGGGCGGTGCGGAAGCTCAAAGCCGCCCCGCGGGCGGACGCCGGGCTCCGCCGCGTTCTTGACGGGGTGACCGAGAGCTATCAGAAGCGACGGACGGAGTTGGCCTCCGCCACCACCGAAGCCTCCAGGGGTGAGGCCCGGCTCGAGGCGGGGATCGGGGGTCCGGAGGGCCCCGAGGTGGCCTCGTGTCTGCACGCCTACGCGGCGGCCCTTCTGGCTGTGATGTCCGGGTGGTTGCCGGTCGCCCCGTCGGACGGCGCAGGGCCGTCGAGGGGCGCCGGCCCGTCGGGCGGCGCGGGGCGGTCGGGCGGCGCGGGGCGGTCGGGCGGCCGGCACGCGGTGCCGCCGGTCGGGGATGGCCGGGAGTTATCGAACGGCGTGGACGGGACGCTTCCGGAGGGCGCAAGCGGGGCGGCGAGCGTCGCGGGTGAGGCGCCGCCGGAGAGTGCGCCGCCCGCCCCCGGCCGTGCGCCGGAGAGTGCGCCGCCCGCCGCCGGCCGTGCTCGGGAGGCCGGGATGCCCGCCTCCGGCCGTGCTCGGGAGAGTGCACCGCGCGCTCCAGGCCCTTCGCCGGAGGCCGGGATGCTCGGCGAGGTGTGGGCGCGTTTCTTGCCCCCGGTGCACCGGTGCTGGTGCACCGACGCAAGGTGCGGACGCTGGGAGCTTGGGGAGAGGCGGGCGGTCATCGATGTGGGTACGATTTCAGTGCGGCTGCTCGTGGCCGACATCGCCGGCGGCCGGCCGCACACCGTCGTACGCAGGACCCAGGTCACCCGGCTGGGGGAGGGCCTGCGCCCGGGCGGCGACTTGGCTCCCGAGGCACGGCGGAGAACCTCCGAGGTCGTGGCCTGCTCTGTGCGCGAGGCCCGCGGACTCGGGGCCCGAGCGCTGATCCTGGCGGGAACGAGCGCGACCAGGGAATCGGCCGACGGAGAAGAGTTTGTCCAGGCTCTCGGCCGCGAGAACGAGATCGAGGCCGTCGTGCTCTCCGGTAGGAGGGAGGCCGAACTGGCCTACGCGGGGGCGGCGCTCGACATCCCCGGGGACTCTATGGTGCTCCTGGACGTGGGGGGAGGAAGTACCGAGCTCATCTTCCGGCCGGAGGGCGGCGAGGTGCAGGCGGTAAGCCTTCCTCTGGGGGCCGGCCGGGCCACGGACCGTTGGATCAAGTCCGACCCGCCGGCCAGCGGGCAGCTGGCGCGGATACGGGAGGAAGCTACCCGGGCGTTCGCAGGACTCGCTCACCGCTACGACGCCGTTGTCATGGACCGGCCGGCCGCGGGGCGGCCGTTGCGGCGCCGCCTGGTGGGAGTGGCCGGGACGGTGACCACGCTCGCCTGCCTGGATGCCGGTCTCGAGGAGTACAGCTCGGACCTTCTTCACCTGCGGGAGCTCTCGATGGCGGGCGTGGGTGCGCTGGTCGAGCGTCTCAGCGCCTTGACGACCGCGGAACGGGCCGCTTTACCCTGCGTCCAGGCCGGACGCGCACCGGTGATCGTGGGTGGGGCAGTCATCGTCCTGGCGGCCATGGAGACACTCGGATACGAGTCGTTGACGGTATCGGAGCGTGACCTACTGGATGGTCTGGCCCTCTACGGGGTCCAGACACCGGTCTGATGCTGTGGCCCCGGCCTCAGTCCGAGGCCGGACCCGCCGACTCGAGAAGGTTGCACAATAGGACGCACGCTTCCGCCCTGGTGGCGTTTGCCCAGAAGGCGTAGTCGGCTCCCAGGTCCGAAAGCCCATCCAGCAGACCGGCCACCCAGGCCTTCGCGGCCCAGGGGTAATGATCCGGAGAGAAATCGGTGAAAGGCGTCTCTACCGTGGCAGACGGCTCCGACAACCCGGCGGCGCGGGTGACCATGGTTATCAGTTGCGCCCGCGTGACTCTGTCGAAAGGCCCGAACGAGCCGTCGGCCTTGCCCTGTAGGATGCCGGCCTTCAAGCAGGCCGCGATATACCCGGCGGGGTAGAGAGGATCCTGGCCGCCCAGGTGGATCTGGACATCGGTGAAACCGGCGGCCGCGACCGGTTGGACATCGTAACCCAAAGTGAGAGCGATCATCTTGGCGAATTGTTGGCGGGTGATGGGATCGGCCGGTCTGAAACTCCCGTCCTCGTAGCCGCAGACGATGCCGAGGGCTGCCAGTTGGGAGATCTCGTCGTGGTAGAGCGTGTCGGCGCCGACATCGGAGAAGCCGGGCGACGGGACCGGCGAGGCCGCGGGTACCGACGGAGACGGTGCGGCCGCGTCGGCGGCAGAGGGGGCGGCGGCCGCGTCGTCGGCAGAGGGCATGGCGGCAGAGGGCACGGCGGCAGAGGGAGCGGTCGGCGGGCCGGCCTCGTGGGCGGTCGCATCGACGTGCCCGCCGAAGTCCGTGGTCCAATAGGCGTCGTAGTCCGCACCGGTCGCGTCGAGGTGACCGACGCCTATCACCCTGAAATCAGGGGAGAGCATGTTGGCGTTGTGGCCCGGCGACTTCTTCCAGTCCGCGAAGACATCGACGGCCGTGTTCTGACCCGCCGCGAGGTTCTCGCCCTTGGTGGTTCGGAAGTCATAGCCACAGGCGGCCATGCGGTCCCACGGAGATGCCCCTATGGGGAACCAATCAGAACCACCGATGGTGTAATGGTCGAAGAAGCCGTAGGTGGCCATGTCGGAGCAATGCCGTTCGGCGGCTTCGGACAGCGGGTCCGAGATCAGCAGCGGCTCCAGCCCCTCGGTGACGCGATAAGCGTTGAGGAGCCGGACGAACTCCAATTCCTCGGCGCTGTAGGCGACGGCCTGAGCCGGTTGGGCAAAGACGGCGGTGAAGAAGA
>JAJFUK010000101.1 GCA_021372435.1 Actinomycetes bacterium
TCGGAATGAGCCGAAGGCCGCCCCCGGGTCCGCGGAGCCGGGTGACGCGTCGGCGCCTCCGTCGGGCGCGCCACGCGGTCCTTGGCGGGTGTTACAATCCAAATAGCGGGTGTTCGGAGTTGCGGCCGGCGGTTGCTCTGCCGCTCTTGACCTCCACGAGCTGCCTATCTTGGGACCTCTCACACCTGTCACCGGCACGTTGATCGCCTTCGCGGCGGGACTGCGGTCGTTTGCCGTCTGGGCGGCCATGGCGCTCGTTCGTGCCGATACCTGGCGTGTCCGGGTGGGGCCGGTTTGGGCCGGCCGGATGTCCTTGCTGAGCAGGTGCTTGCAGCCGCGGCGGGGCCGGAACTAGAGGAGCGATGGAGGCGCTGGCTTATCTGCTGGGGGCGGTTGGGAGCCTAGCCGGCTGGCTCTGGGACTCCCAGGACCTCATCCGCGTGGTGCTGCTGGGGGCGCTCCTTCTCGTAGCTCTGACCAACGAGTACTTCTTGAAACGGGTCGAGACCTATCGGCGGAAGGCTCCAGCAGCTCCAGGAAACCGTCGCCGCACCGGCCGGCTGGAGGAGGGGGACCAGCCCCTGTCTCTGCCCTTCGTATCAATCCTGGTCCCGGCCCGCAACGAGCAGGACAACATCGAACGCTGCGTCCTGTCGCTCGTTGCCCAGGATTATCCTGCCTTTGAGGTCGTGGTCCTGGACGACGATTCGACCGACGCCACCCCGGCCGTTCTCCATCGCCTGGCCGGCCTCCACGACCGGCTCCGCGTTCTCAGAGGACAGCCGCTTCCTGCCGGCTGGCTGGGAAAGCACTGGGCGTGCCACCAGTTGGCCGAGACTGCAAGAGGCGAGCTGCTGCTCTTCACCGACGCCGATACCTGCCATCATCCCCAGACCCTGCGCGATGCCGTAGCAGCGCAACGGGCGGAAGGCAGCGATCTTCTCACCGGGGTCCCGCACGAAGAGGCCGATTCGTGGGGCGAGATCCTGGTGATGCCGATCATCGACTGGGCCATGCTCTCGCTGGTCCCCCTGGGTTTGGCGCACCGGCTCAAGCGCCCCTCGCTTTCCATGGGCATCGGCCAGTTCATGCTTTTCCGGCGGACGAGCTACCTCGCCGTGGGAGGGTTCGAAGCCGTTCGCTTGAACCCGGTGGACGACATGGCTCTGGCCCGGCGCATCAAAGAACTGGACTTCAGGTGGCGCTTCGTCGATCTTTCGCACCGCGTGCGATGCCGGATGTATCGGGGCTTCCGGGGAGTGGCCGACGGACTGGGCAAGACCGTCTTTCCGGCCCTGGGGTTCAAGACGTGGGTCCTGGCCGTGGGGATCGTCTTTTCGGCTTGGCTCTACTTGGCGCCGGTGACGGCGGCGTGCGCGTGGCTCCTGGGGCTCTTGCCCGCCGCCCCCTCGCTTCTCTGGGCGGGCGTCGCCATCTGTCTCGGCCTGGCCGGCTGGGGTCTCGCCTTGGGGCGTTTTGGTCATCCCTGGTACCGGGCGGTCTTCTATCCTCTGACAATCGCCCTGACCATTGTGATCGGGGCTCGTTCAGCCTATCTGTTCTGGCGCGGGGAAGCAGGCTGGAAGGGCAGGACTCTGCCGGGGCTCGGCGGTCGAAGGTCCGGTGAAGAAGGCCGGCGGTGCGAGTGACGCCGCCGGGGGGAAGCGGTGAGACGTCGCTCTTGAGCCGCCTTCTTCAGCCGCCTATCACTGGGGCCGCGCGTACATGCGCACTTCGGAGAGCGCGGTGTCGTCCCACACCTCTCCGGGGTAGACGGAGACGATCGTCAGTTTGACCCACTCCACAGGCTGCCGGGTCGGAATGATGGTCTGATACTCTCTGGAATCGAGCAGGTCGATGAGTTGGACGGTGCCGGTGGAGTACTCGACTCCCAACGACCGGACCCGGGGATTACCGAAGTACCGTTCATCATCCTTCTGATAGCCGTTGGCGATCTCGATACGGGTCAGCACCACCTGGCGGGAGAACTCGAACATGACCCATTCGCCGAGGCCCGGGCCTTCCGCTCCCTCTTCCCACGCCGTGGCCAGGTCGCCGTCAAGCAGGTTGGTGGCTTTGTAGCTGTTGGTCGCGGTGGCCTTGAGGGCCGAGGAGGAGGTGACGGAGGTCGGGCGGATGAGGGTGCCGGCCAGGGTCGACGTGGTGTTGGCGCTGTTGCCGGCCGTCGTCTCCGTAGTGACCGCGCCGATGGTGGCCTCGACGGCCGGTTCCCCGGCAAAGGGGTTCACCTCTGCCTCCGGCTCTAACGCCCTTTGCACGATGGTGTAGAGGACAAAGACGGTGGCGGCAAGCGCCAGCAGCAAGGCCAAGCTCATGGTCACCCCGGCGGCGGTCGTCCCGCCCCGCCGCTGCTGCCGGGAATGCCCGGGCAGCAGAGCTCCGCAGCGGCTGCAGAAGAGGGCCCGCGGCTCGTTCAAGGCGCGGCACTGGCTGCATCTCACGAAGTTCGAGGGACTCATGTGTGTATGCGGTTCCCGGGTGGCGATGATTTCATGCGCGTGCTGACCGTCCATTATCTCAGTCCGGCAGGGCCGGTAGCCGGCCTTTGGTAGAATCTGAGCGTCTACAAAGTACGCACCCACGGAGACGAGCGATGGCCGATACCGACAGCGTCAAAGAAACGAAGGACTTCTGCCTCGATGTCCCTTATCGGCATGAAGCCTTCTTCGTCAAAGGTTCCACCTCTCTCGATTGGGGGATGCAGAACCGCCTTGCTCAGATCTTCAATCCGGCCTCGGGCCGCACCGTCATGCTGGCCATCGATCACGGCTACTTCCAGGGTCCCACGTCGGGTCTGGAACGCGTGGACGTCAATATCCTCCCGCTCACTCCCTATGCCGATGCGCTCATGCTCACTCGAGGCATTCTACGTACCACCATCCCGTCCTCCTTCGGTCGCGGCGTGGTGCTCCGCGCCAGCGGGGGGCCGAGCATCCTTAAGGAACTCTCGAACGAGCAGTTGGCGCTCGACATCGAAGACGCGGTGCGGCTCAACGCGGCGGCCGTGGCCGTGCAGGTGTTCGTCGGCGGTGAATACGAGACCCAGTCCATCCACAACCTCACCAAGCTGGTCGACATGGGCAGCCGTTACGGGGTGCCGGTCTTGGGAGTGACCGCGGTCGGCAAGAACATGACCAGGGACGCCCGTTACTTCCGGCTGGCGTGCCGGATAGCGGCTGAGTTGGGGGCCCACTTCGTGAAGACGTACTACGTCGAGGAGGATTTCGAGACCGTGACCGCCTCCTGCCCGGTGCCGATCGTGATGGCCGGCGGAAAGAAACTGCCTGAGCTCGAGGCCCTCACCATGGCCTACAAGGCGGTGAACGAGGGCGCCGCTGGCGTCGACATGGGCCGCAACATCTTTCAGTCCGACGCGCCGGTGGCCATGATCCAGGCCGTGCGCAAGGTCGTCCACGAGGGCATGAAACCCGCCGACGCCTACGAACTCTTCTTGACTCTGAGGAGCGAGAAGAAGTAGGCAGGGCGGAGCGGGGGACAGGATAGGATGGGAACTGACACATGACCGCTCAGGGATCCGGCGAGGGACCGGCCGGTATGGCAGGCAAAGAAGCGGCACTGGAGACCACGTTGGCCCGGTTGCGGGCGCTGTGTCCCACGGTGAGCGTCGGCACTCTGACGGCCGACCTGATGGATCTCGGTTCGGAGCTCGAGACGATCGAGCGGGCCGGGGTGGGGATCGTCCATATCGACGTGATGGACGGCTGCTTCTGCCCGCGGATGACCGTGGGGACCTCGTATGTGCAGGGACTGCGCACCTCCATGCTCAAGGATGTGCATCTCATGGTGAGCGAGCCCCTTGACAAGCTGACCGCCTACGTGGCCGCCGGCGCGGACGTCATCACGGTGCATGTCGAAGCGGCGGTGCACATCCACCGGGTGCTCCAGAGGCTCGGCGCGATGGAACACAGCGCGGGGCCGGGACGGGGTATCGTCCGCGGACTCGCCTTGAATCCCGCGACCCCTCTCGAGTGGCTGGCGCCACCACTGCTGGACGAGGTGGAGATCATCTCGCTGCTTGCCGTCGATCCGGGCTGGAGCGGGCAGAAGTTCGCTCCCACCACCCTGGAGCGGGTGGCCCGGGTGAAAGAGATCATCGCCGCTTCGGGGAGGGATATCCTGGTGTGCGTCGACGGCGGGATAACCCGGGAGAACGTGGCCGAGGTGGCGGCCACCGGGGCGGACCTGGTGGCCTCCGGTAGCGCCGTGTTCGACGGTAAAGCCCCTGAGGCCAACGCGCGTTTCATGCTGGAGGCCATGCGCAGGGGTCCGGCGGGTCGTGCACCGGTGCCGGCGCAAGGCGGGCCCGGGACGGCGGGCTGAGAGCGGCGGGGGCCTGAGGGCGGCGGGGGCCTGAGGGCGGCGGGTGCCGCGGCGGCGGGGGGCTGAGGGCGGCGGGTGCCGGGACGGCCGGCGCGCACCACGGGGGCCGGGCGCGGCGGTGTGTGGACTCCGGCGCGGTGTAGTAGGCGGGTGCGCCGAGGCCGGCGCACCGGTGCCGGTGCAGGCCGGACGCGTCAGCGCTGTTGGGAGCGGGCTCCGGTCGGGGGCCGGTGACGAAAGGGGCTTCATGCGGTCGAGATGGTCGGACGAGGAGGCCGCCGGGTTTGTAGCCCGGTACGGGCCCGAGTGGGGCGAGGGTCTGGCGCTGCGGACGTACTCCAGCCGGCTGCTGGGCGTCGAACCCGGCCTCGTGCTTCACGGAGGAGGCAACTCCTCGGTCAAGCTTCCCTGGAGGAACGTGCTCGGTGAGGAGATCCCCGCGATCTTCGTGAAGGCTTCGGGAGCCGACATGGCCACCATCGAACCGGCCGGGCACTGCGGTCTCGACCTGGGATACCTGCGCCGGTTGAGGACGCTCTCCTCGCTCGACGACGAGGAGATGGTCGACCAGTTGCGCACCCATCTACTGCGTGCGGACGGCCCGACGCCTTCCATCGAGTCCCTGGTCCATGCCTTCCTCCCCGGGACCTACATCGACCACACTCATGCCGACGCCGTCCTGGCGTTGACCAACCGCGAGGACGGTGAAGCAAGGGTGAGGCGGGCTCTGGGCGAGGAAGTGATCGTGCTGCCGTATTTGACGCCCGGCTTCAAGCTGGCGCTTGCCGCCTCTGAGGCCCTCGAGGCGCAACCGGGCGCCCGGGGCATGGTGTGGGCTCATCACGGGATCGCGACCTGGGGCGAGAGCGCCCGAGAAGCCTACGACACGATGATCGAGCTGGTCTCGCGGGCTGAGAAAGCGGGGGCCGGGAGCCGGACACGGCCGGGCGCGCCGCCGCAGGCGGCGCGCCCCCCGGTCGCCGTCCAAACAGAGGCTGAGGCCAGGCAGGATGACCGGCAGGACGAGCGCCTTGCCCGGGTGGCGCCGGTGCTGCGCGGGCTGCTCGCCGCCCGCACCGGCGACCCCGACCGGCCCTACCGGCGGGTGGTGCTCAGCGTGCTCACCGGGCCGGAGATCTGCGCCGCCCTGTCCGCCCCCGGCGCGCAGAAGGCGTTCGTGAGTCCTCCTCTGACGACGGACCATCTGATCCGCACCAAGGCGTTGCCTCTCTGGGTGGACGGGCTTCCGCACGACGACCCCGAGGCTCTGCGGGCCGGGCTGGCGGCCGCGGTCGCGGAATACTGCGACGCCTACCAGGCCTATCTTGCCAGACATGCCGCGCTGCTGCCCGCGGGCGTAGAGCCGTTCGACCCGCAGCCCCGGGTGGTCATGATGCCTGGACTGGGCGTGTTCTGCGCCGGTCCGGACGTGGACGAGGCGCTTATCACTCACGACATCACCGAGCACACGCTGGCCGTGAAGGCCGCCGTCCTGGCGGACGGCGGGGAGTACCGGGGATTGCCGGAAGAAGAGCTGTTCCGCATGGAATATCGGACGCTGCAGCACGCGAAGCTGGGCAGGTTCGTCCGCGGCCCGGCCGCGTGTGGCGCGGCGGCTGCGCTCGGCGGGACGGCCTCGGTCAAGGTGGGCGCGGTGAGCGGGGCGGCTGCCGACGCGCCGTTGGAAGGGGCCGCAGGCGCCGTCGCGGCCAGAAATGCCGCGGGGCGAGGCGGGCCCGGGGCCGCAGGCGCGGTGGGGCTCGGCTTGAGGCCGGGACCGACGCCGGCCGCGCCGTTGCGCGGCCAAGTGGCTCTGGTGACGGGGGCGGCCGGCGCCATCGGGACCGGCATCTGCCGGGGACTGCTCGCGGCCGGGTGCCTGGTGGCCGCCACCGATCTGGCCGGAGAGCCTTTGGACACTCTTGTCCGGACGCTGGAGGCCGGCTTCCCGGGGCGGATCGCCGGTATCCCGCTGGACGTGACCGAGCCGGAGTCGGTCAAGACGGCCTTCGACAGCGTGGCCGGGAGGTGGGGAGGCGTGGATCTGGTGATTCCCAACGCAGGCGTCGCCGCCGTGGCTCCACTCACGGATCTCACGCTGGACCGCTACCGCAAGCTCGAGCAGGTCAACGTCGAGGGGACGCTGCTGGTACTGGCAGAGGCGGCCCGGCTGTTCAGGCGCCAGGGGACCGGCGGGGATATCGTCGTCGTTTCGACGAAGAACGTCTTCGCGCCCGGAGCGAGTTTCGGCGCGTACAGCTCGACGAAGGCGGCGGCGCACCAGCTGGCCCGTGTCGCCGCTCTGGAGTTCGCGGGCGACGATGTGCGGGTCAACATGGTGGCCCCCGACGCGGTGTTCACCTGTGGCGACCGCCGGTCCGGTCTGTGGGCGGAGGTGGGCCCCGATCGCATGCGGGCTCGGGGACTGGACGAGGCCGGCCTGGAAGCCTACTATCAGAGCCGCAATCTCCTCAAGGCGCGGGTCACCGCCGAACACGTGGCCAATGCTGTGCTCTACTTTGCCACGCGGCAGACACCGACTACTGGGGCCACCATCCCGGTGGATGGGGGGCTGCCCGACGCGACTCCGCGGTAGGCGGGTTCAAGGAGGAATCATGTCGCATGTGAACGAACCCATCGACCTGCGCAGCGACACAGTGACCAAGCCGAGCGAGGCCATGCGCCGGGCCATGGCGGCGGCCCCTGTGGGCGACGACGTCTACCGGGAGGACCCCACCGTCAATC
>JAJFUK010000122.1 GCA_021372435.1 Actinomycetes bacterium
ACGGGGTGAGCGCTCTGACGTAGCCGCGGTCGGTGCGCTCAAGGTCGGGGGAGCCCGAGAACAGTACCGGGTTGGGACCCGCGCCCACGGCGACGATGACCATGTCGACGTCCATCAGGAAGTTCGACCCCGCTTTGGGGATTGGCCTGGGACGGCCGGAAGCATCGGGTTCGCCCAGTTGCATCTGGACACACTCCATCTGCTTCACCCAGCGGCGGTCATCACCGATGAAGCGGATCGGGTTGGTGAGGAAGCGGAACTTCACCCCTTCCTGCTCGGCGTGCTCGATCTCCTCCGTCCGGGCGGGCATCTCGTCGCGGGTACGCCGGTAGACTATCGAGACCTCCCGGCTGCCCATGCGGACGGCCGTTCGCGCGCAGTCCATGGCGACATTACCGCCGCCGAGGACCGCCACCTGGCGGCCTCGCGGCGCCGGGGTATCGTATTCCGGGAACGCGTACGCCTTCATGAGGTTGATGCGGGTCAGATACTCGTTCGCGGAGAGGACATTGCATAGGTTCTCGCCGGGCAGCTTCATGAAGATCGGCAGCCCCGCGCCGGTCCCTACGAACACCGCGTCGTAGCCGGAAGCGAAGAGCTCATCGATGCTGTACAGCCGGCCGACGATGGAATTCAGCTCGATCTTGACCCCGAGCCTCCGCAGGTAGTCAATCTCAGCTTCAACGATGGCCTTGGGGAGGCGGAACTCCGGGATACCGTAGACCAGGACCCCGCCGGGCTTGTGGAGCGACTCGAAGATAGTCACCGAGTGGCCTTTGATGACCATGTCGGCGGCCATCGTCAGGCCGGCCGGGCCGCTGCCGACCACCGCGATCCGCCTACCCGTCGGCGGAGCCTTCCGCGGGATCGTCACCGAATCGGTCTCGCGTTCAAAGTCGGCCGCGAAGCGTTCGAGGTTGCCGATGGCCACCGGCTCTTCTTTCTTGCCCAGCAGGCAGGCCTTCTCGCACTGGTCGTCCTGGGGACAGACGCGTCCGCAGACCGCCGGAAGCGCGTTCTTCTGCTTGATCAGCCGCGCAGCCTCGACGAACTCGCCGGCCTTGATAAGCCGGATGAAGCCCGGGATGTCGACCTCCACCGGACATCCGGCGACACACGTGGGCTTCTTACATTCAAGGCAGCGGCCCGCCTCTACCAGGGCCAGCTCGCGGTCCAGGCCGTAGGAGACCTCGCTGAAATTGCGGATACGCAGCAGCGCGTCTTGTTCGGGCTTCTTCTGCCGCGCCACCCTGGGCTTTATCTTGGCCTGGTCGGCGCGCGACATCCCGTGCCAATGACAGCCCACCTTGGTGCAAATAGAGAAATCCACGAGCCTCGACTGCGTATAGATGACGAGACGCGCCGCCGGGGACCCGCACTCGTCGCAGGCGCGCTGCTCCACCAACGACCGGTCGCAGTGAGGACACGCCAGGTCGTCGACCACCGTCCCCTCGCTCAGCTCGATGTCGGCCTGCCTCTCGAAGACATCGAACTTCGGACTGAGCAGCAGCTCGCCTTTCCGCCCCGCGGCGGATACATCCAGCCGCAGCCATATCTGTCTGGTGACCGGGTCGAAGACGTTGAGCGCCTGATGACAATGCGGACAGAAGGTCGAGAGTTCAGTTCCCGCGAGGATGCTCTTGGGCTCCGCCTCGCTCTTGTTCATCGCCGCGCTCCTACCGCGCCCGGATCGAGGTCAAGAGCGAGGTGCGCTCGTCGCGCGCGTACATCATGTTGCGCTGGATGAGCTCGTCGAAATCGACCTTGTGTCCGTCGAAATGAGGGCCGTCGACACAGGCGAACTTGACCTCCCCGCCCACGGTCACCCGGCAGCCGCCGCACATGCCGGTGCCGTCGACCATGATGGGGTTAAGACTCACCAGCGTCGGGATCTCGTACAGCCTGGTCATCTCGCAGACCGCCCGCATCATGATGAGCGGCCCGACGGCGACCACCTGGTCGATGTGCACCTGTTCCTCCACCAGCTTCGCAAGCGCATCTGTGACGAGGCCGTGCATCCCGTAACTGCCGTCGTCGGTCGTCACCAACAATCGCCCGCACAGCGCATCCATCTCGTCCTCGAGGATGAGGAGCGCTTTTTCGCGCGCGCCGATGATGCCTACGAGCATGTTACCCACCGCGGCATAGCCCTGCATGATGTGATGCAGCACGGCGATGCCCGAGCCGCCCCCGATGCCCACCACCGTGCCCACCTTCGTGAACCGCTCGTCACAGCCCAGCGGGCCGACCAGGTCCTTGATCGCATCACCGATCTTGAGAGAGGCAAGCATGGCCGTGGTCTTGCCGACGACCTGGAAGATGATGGTGATGGTGCCGTGCACTTCGTCCTTGTAGGCGACGGTGAGCGGCGTGCGCTCGCCGGTCTCGTTCACCCGAAGCACGACAAACTGTCCGGGATGGATCTTGCGCGCGATGGCCGGCGCCTCGAGCGTGATGGAGATCATGTCCCCCTTGGTCAACTCTCGACGGTCGATGATGGTGTGCATCCAGGCCGGCCCCCCTAGAGCTCGTTAGCCCGAGCCGAGATAGTAATCCTTTCGTCTTCGCGCGTAACGGGTGCGTCTCATCTCATCCGCGGCCAGAGCCGCCAGCCGCTCCGGGTCGTCGACGGGCGGCGAAGAGACATCTCCGCCGTGCGCATGGAACACGACGCTGTCGCCCTGCACCTCCACATCATAGACGGCCTCGAGGGGAAGTACCTCAGGGCTGCCGCCCTCCATGCCGATCAGCACCGCCCTCGTGGTGAGTTGCAGTTCGCCGCTGTCCCAGATCACCCGCTCCCCGCCGCCGAAGGCCCGTAGGTCCTTCTCGTGCAGCTCCGCGCGTTCTCCAAAGGCCCGGCCGAACCGCTTCGAGATCACCTCGCCTATGCCCCTCACCACCTGGTAGCCCAGACGCTTGTTCTGTTCGCACAACTCACGCAGGCTGTCGCCGTTCACCACGACCAGCTCCGATGGTTCGGCCGTCCAGGCTGAAGCGCTGTGGACATGGGGCTCCATGACCGCCCCCCAACCCAGCATCTCTCCAGGCCCGAGCTCGTCGATGAGTATCTGGCGGCCCTCGGGCGAGCGGACCTTGACCTCCACTTTGCCTCTGAGCACGAGATAGAGCTTGTCGGCCGCGCCCCCCTCGGTGATAAGTTCCTCACCGGCGTCAAAGTCGCGGATGTGGGAGATCCTGCCTATCGCATCCAGATCGGCCACGTCCAGGCCGGCGAAGATCTTGAACTGATGAAGCTCCGTGATGCCGTGACCCCCGACGGCGTGCCCGAAGCGCTTCGACATGACCTCGCCGACGCCCTTCGCCACCTGGTAGCCCATGTGCTTGTTGACGTCGCAGAGCTGGCGGAGCCGTTCGCCGTCGACCACGATCAACTGGGACGGCTCCGTCGCCCAAGCCGACGCCGTGTAAAGGTGAGGAGGCATGAAGGCCGCCCAGCCGAGCATCTCCCCGGGCCCGAGCTCGTCGATGAGTATCTGATCACCCTCGGGGAGTTGGACCTCCACCGCCGCCTTGCCCTTCAGGAACAGATAGAGGTGGTGGGCCGCGGCGCCCTCGGCGATCAACTGCTGCCCGGCCTCGAAGTCCTGGACATGCGAGATGCCGGCGATCGCTTCCAGCTCGGCCACGTCGAGCTCGGAGAAGATCTTGAACTGATGCAGTTCATCGATGGCGTAGCCTCCCAGCGCCTGCTCGCCCTTGCCGGCGAGCACCCGTCCGAAGCGCTTGGAGATCACCTCGCCGACGCCCCGCGCCACCTGGAAGCCCAGATGCTTGTTTGCCTCTCCCAGCTCGCGTAGACGTTGGCCGTCCACCACTACCAACTCCGACGGCTCAGTCGTCCAGGCCGAGGCGGTATAGACATGGGGCGCCATGAACGCCCCCCAGCCGAGCATCTCTCCCGGCCCCAACTCGTCGATGAGGACTTGGCGCCCCTCAGAAGAACGCACTTTGACCGCGGCCCTGCCCTTCACGAAGAGATAGAGGTTGTCGGCGGGCGCGCCCTCCGCAGTGAGCTCCTCGCCCGTCTCGTACTCCTGGACATGAGAGATCTCTGCGATGGACTTCAATTCGGTCTCGTCGAGTTCCGCGAAGATCTTGAACCGGCGAAGATCGGCGGGCCCCAGCCCCGTGACGGCCTCCTCGGCGCGTCCCGATACGGCGTGGCCGAAGCGCCTCGACATCACTTCACCGATGCCCTTCGCCACCTGGTAACCGATGCGCTTGTTTGTCTCGCACAGTTCGCGCAACTCGCGGCCATCGACGACGAACAGCTCGCAGGGCTCGGTCGTCCGGGCAGAGGCGGTATAGACGTGGGGCTCCATCACAGCCCCCCACCCGAGCAGCTCCCCCGGGCCAAGCTCGTCGATGACGACCTCCGCTCCGTCAGGCCCGGCCACGGTCACCGTCGCTCTCCCTTTTAGGAACAGGAACAGTTGCTCGGCCGGAGCGCCTTCCACAGTCAGTTCCTCTCCCGTGTCGAACTCCTGCACGAGGGCTATCTGCGCGATCGAATCGAGATCGGACACGTCGAGCTCGGAGAAGATCTTGAACTGGCGAAGCTGGTCGACGCCGTACTTGCCGATAGCCGGGCCACCGCGTGCCCCGACCGCCAGCCCGAACCGCTTCGAGATCACTTCGCCGATGCCCTTCGCCACTTCGTAGCCCACGCGTTTGTTCTGTTCACAGAGTTCGCGGAGATGCCTACCATCGACCACGATCACTTCGGAGCGTCTGGTCGTCCAGGCGGAAGCGGTGTACAGATGGGGCTCGACCACAGCCGCCCAGCCCAACATCTCTCCCGGGCCGAGCTCATCGATCTGGATCTGCCGTCCGTCGGCCCCCCGCACCTTCACCGCGGCCTTGCCCTTAAGAAAAAGATAGAGATTGTCGGCAGGAGCCCCTTCCGTCGTCAGTTTCTCCGCGGTCTCGAACTCCCGCACGTGGGAGATCTTGCCGATCGCCTCGAAGTCCTCTTCTTCCAGGTCGGCGAAGATCTTGAACTGACGAAGCGCCTCAATACCGCCTAGCACCGCGACTCCTTTCGGCATCGGGTCGGACCTCCAGAGCTCCGGCAGCCGCTGGGCACACTCCATCCGGTGTAGTCCCATGGGGACCGCTTGTCAAGGGATAGCCGAGGCCGGATACGGTACTTCGCCCGTATGCATTCGCAGAACCACACATCTCCATGCGTGGTGTCCCCTTTCGACCGTGCAGCGCATTACAGTTTTCCCAGGGGTCTTATTCCTCCAAGGGGCGGATTGCTAAACGAGCGGAGGCCGTCAACGGCAGACCTCCCTGCTCGCCTTCGTGCGCGCCGGGCGGCATGAGGCAGCGTTGCTCCATCTTGAAGGGAGTTCTGAAACGCATCCTAGACTCGGTCCTGCCACTCCTGAAAGGTGAGAACGAAGCGGCCTCCCGGATCGGTGCCCGCGGAGGGAAGAAGAGCGACACGCTCTGCCCTGCGCCGGCGACCGGCACCCGAGACCGGAGCGGACGCCGCCGCATCATCCAGGTCCAACACCTGGAGCGCCTTGCCTGGACACACGCAGATGCACGGGGGTCGCCCGCCACCGGAGAGCAGGTCCACACAGAGATCGCACTTCCGGGCAAGACGGTTCACGGCGTCGAGTACGACGGCTCCGTAGGGGCAGGCACCCACGCAGTCGCCGCAGCCCGTGCACTTCCCAGCTTCGACGGTCACCACTCCGTTCTCGGCCCGGCGGATCGCCCCCTCGGGGCATGACTCGGCGCACGCGGGCCGGCCGCAGTGCTGGCAGGCCAACGGCAGGTAGTACATGCCGAGCGCGGGGAAATCCCCCTCCGGTCCTACCTGGATCAAGCGGATCAGAGACAGGCCCGCCGGGACCTGCTTCTGCACTTTGCACGCCACCACGCAGGCCTGACAGCCGGTGCAGCGATCGAGGTCGGCAAGAAGGGCGAGGCGTGTCATCGGGCCACCTCCCGGCCGGTCGGCGCGTGCGAATCCGCAGTGGGCGGGCCCGGTGTAGAAGGGCCAGGCGCGCCCGGGCCCGCCCCGGGCGTGGGCGACTCCCGCGCCGTGGCGCCCGTCTCGGGCGCCCCGGGTTCCGCCGGCTTGGTGCTGCCGTAATACGGAGGCTCCCACACGAACGGTGGCTCCTGCGCGCGGTAGACCCTGCACAGCTGC
>JAJFUK010000111.1 GCA_021372435.1 Actinomycetes bacterium
TTCATCTGTCGCCTGGGTCTGGCGACCAGGCCGGGCGAGAACATCCATCAGTACGGATGGCACCTCACCACCCTCTTCGGCTACATGACCGCCGCCGCCGTGGCAGCTCGTCTCTTGGGCCTCAGCGAGGAAGGCATCACCAACGCGATCGGGATCGGCTATCACCAGTCCTCGGGCAACGGGCAGTGCGTCAAAGACGGCGCGCTCACTAAACGGATGGGCCCGGGCATGGCGGTCCGAGGCGGCATCGCCGCCGCCCTCATGGCCAAGCGCGGCATCACCGGTGCGCGGAACTGCCTCGAGGGCAAAGCGGGGATGTACCAGGTCTATCACGGGGGTTCCTATTCGCGGGACATCCTGATAGACGGACTGGGCACCCACTTCGAGGGGATCAACGTCTCCATCAAACCGTATCCGTGCTGCAGGGGCACCCACCCCTTCGCCGACGCCGGCCTGGCGGTGGTGGCCAAGCATGATATCCGTCCCGGCGACATCGAGAGCATCCTCATCGAGTGCGGGGAGGGTACCTACGGGCTCCTCGGTTCGCCGTTGGAGGTGAGGGCAAGGCCGCGAAACCCGGTCGACTCCCAGTTCAGCATCGTCTGGGTGGTGGCGACGGCTCTGGCCAGACGCCGCGTGGCCCCGGAAGATTTCAGCGAGACCGCCATCAAGAGCCCGGACATCCTGGAAGTCGCAGCCAAGGCCGAGGTACGGATCGATCATGACTTCGACCGCGGCGACGTGGGCATCGAGCCGGCCCGCGTCAGCGTCACCATGAGAGGCGGCCAGGTCTTCACTGAACAGGTCGATCTACCCACCGGGACCCCATCGCGTCCCCTTTCTTTCGCAGACATCGAGCGCAAGTTCCAGGACTGCCTCGAACACGCCGGGCAGCCGGTCTCGCCCGCCAATGCCGCCTGCCTTGTCGAGAGGGTCAGCCGGCTCGAGGAGTTGGCCGACGTGCGGGACCTCATCGCCCTCTGCATCCAAGGCTCGGGCAGGTAACGGATGGGCTACTACCTCGGAGTGGACGGAGGAGGGACCTTCACCGACTGCGCGGCCATGGACGACAAAGGCCGTTTGTACTTCGCGAAGGCCACCACCACCAAGGACGACTTCGCCGCCGGCATGTTCGACGCCCTCTCGGCTCTGGCCGATGAATGCGGGACGTCGGTACCCGATCTAATCGCCGAGACGGAGCGCTTCAATCTGGGAACCACGGTGGGCACCAATCTGCTGGTCGAGCGGCGCGGCGCCCGGACGGGATTGCTGACCACCGCCGGACACGGTGACGCGATCCTCATCATGAGAGGCACCGGCCGGACCGCGGGACTCGAGTTGGACCTGCTGTTCCACCCGCAGGCCACTCAGAAGCCGCTTCCGCTGGTGCCGCGGGCGCTGATCAGAGAGATCGACGAGCGTACCGACTGCGCAGGCAACGAGGTGGTCCCACTGGACGAGGCGGCGGTCGAAGCAGCGGTGCGCAGTCTCGTCGAGGATGCCCGGGTGACCGCCCTCGCGATCGCCTTTCTCTGGTCGTTCAAGAACCCGGCCCACGAGCTGCGCGCTCTGGAGATCGTGCGCCGGGTCGCTCCCGCGGTCTACGTCTGCTGTTCGCACCAGGTGGCGCCGCGTCTGGGCGAATACGAGCGTACGGTGGCCACGGTCATCAACAGCTACGTGGCCCCGGCCTCGGCGGCGTGCTTCCAGCAGTCCGCCGACCGTCTGCGCCGTTCCGGCCTTAAGCATCCCCTGCTCATCATGCAGACGTCGGGCGGAGTATTGCCCGCGGACAAAGCCATCGAGATCCCCCTTACCTCCCTGGGTTCCGGACCGGTCGGCGGACTTATGGGATCGCTGTCGCTGGCCCGAGCACTCGGTCACAAGAACATCATCGCGACCGACATGGGTGGAACCTCCTTCGAGGTCGGCCTGATCATCAACGGCGAGCCTCTGGTCGGAGAGGAGAAGATCATCGACCGGTATCGCTACAGGCTCTCGCAACTGGAAACCACCTCCATCGCCTGTGGAGGCGGCAGCATAGCCCGGATCGACCCATACAGCCGCTCGATAAGGGTAGGCCCGGAAAGTGCCGGGGCCGAGCCCGGTCCGGTCTGCTACCGACGGGGGGGCACCGAGCCGACCGTGACCGACGCCGATGTGGTGCTCGGACTCCTATCGGCGGACGGTTTTCTGGGCGGCCGCATGCCCCTCGACCGGGAAGCCGCCCTGCGGGCGGTCGCCGGTCTTGGAGAGCAGGTCGGGCTCGGGCCCACCGAGACGGCTGCCGGCATCCTGCGCATCAACAACTTGCGGGCCGCCGAGCTCATCCGACAGCAGACGGTAGTACGAGGATACGACCCGCGCGATTTCGTGGTCTACGCATACGGTGGAGCCGGCCCGCTGCATGCCTTCGCCTTTGCTCAGGAGCTCGGCGTCAAGGGAGTCGTCATCCCCTTAGGCAACGGGGCTTCCACCCTCTCGGCCTATGGCTGCTCTACCTCGGATCTAGTGCTCAACGTCGAGAGAGAGCGACTCTTTTTCGCGCCTTTCCCCGCCGACGAGGTGAACAGCCTGATGGTCGAGCTCGAGAACCAGGCGCTCGATTCCATGCGCGACATGGGGAAATCCGGCCATGAGGTCGAGATCGAACGCTTCGGGCTCATGCGCTACGGCGGCCAGTGGCTGCACAGCCTCCTCGTGCATGTGCCCCCCGGCGAGCTGACGGCTGAAGACCTCACCGCGGTCGTGGACGACTTCCGCGCGATGTACGATGCGCTCTACGGTCACGGCGCCGGCGTGGTGTCGCAGGGCGTGGAGATGGTGACCGCCCGCATCCGCGTAGTCGCCCGCCTCCAACGCCCGACCCAGGCCGCCCAGGAGCCCTTCAACGAAGCAGCCGGCACGAAGGGCCGTCTCGGCACACGTGAGATCTTCTGGCCCGACCGCATGGAACGGTTGGAGAGCGACGTCTTCGACGGTCGTGAGATCGGCCCCGGCGAGCGCATCGCCGGTCCGGCCGTGGTCGAACTCCCCTACACGTCCGTAGCGGTCGGAGTCGACCAGATGCTTGAATGCGATCTTTTCGGCAACTTCCTGCTGCGGCTTGATCAGCCGGCCGGCCGCGCTGCAGGCTGCGCGGCCGCGCAGCGGCCGGCCGCGGGGGCTCTGCTATGGGCAGCAACATGACCGCGTCCCCACAACAGCCGGACATGATGGGCGCCGACGTCGTCTGGGACGGCATGGTCCGCGGTTATGCTCCCCCCGAGGTGCTCTCCATCAGCCCGCGGCTACGGCTGCACACGGCCGAGGAGCCCGAGGTCGATCCCATCTCGTACGAGGTGATCCGCAACAGCCTCCAGAACATCAACCTGGAGAACGGCCACACGATCCAGAAGCTCAGCATCTCGCCCATCACCATGATCAACCGGGATTTCCAGTGCGCCATCCTGACCGAGAGCGGCGACGTGATGTTCATGGGGCCGTATCTCATGTATCTGGCCAACACGCTCGGCCTCATGACCAAGTGGGTGCTCGAGAACCGGAGCGAGTCGCCGGGAATCGAAGACGGCGACGTCTTCTTGTGCAGCGATCCGTATGTGGGGAGCTCTCATCAGCAAGACACGGAGCTCACCTCGCCGGTGTTCTGGGAGGGCGAACTCTTCTGCTGGGTGGCGAATTCCGTCCACTACAGCGATGTAGGCGGACCGGCTCCGGGCAGCTTCTGCCTGGCTTCCCGGACCATCTGGGAAGACCCGCCGCTTTTCCCCCCGATGAAGCTCGTCGAGCGAGGCGGCCTGCGGGCGGACATGGAGCAGCTCTATCTGCGCCAATCCCGCGTGCCGGCCACGGTCGCCATGGACCTTCATGCGGCGCTGGCGGGCCTGACCGTTTCCAGGCAACGCATCCTCAAGCTCCTGGAGCGCTACGGGTCGAAGACCGTGAAGGCGGTGATGAAGAGGACTCTTGACGCGGGCGAGCGGGCCTTCGTCGACAAGCTGCGGATGATCCCCGACGGACGCTGGTCGGAGCGCATCTACACCGAGGCGGCGGTGCCGGGCGACACAGGCATCTACATCAGCCAGGTGAATATCACGAAAAACGGCGACTACCTCTACGTCGATAACGAGGGGACGTCGCCTCAGATAGGCGCCATCAACAACACCTATGCCGGCTTCGTGGGCGCGGTGCTTGCTCCCCTCACCCTCATGCTGGCCTACGACCTCGGGGGCGTATGCGGCGGCGTGAGCCGGAGGGTGAAGTTCCGCCCGACTCCCGGCACGATCACGTGCGCCGATTACCCCGCTCCTATCAGCGGCGCCGGCGTCTGCAACATGCCCATGGTGGTGGCGACCGCGACCGGCGCCACAGCCAAGATGGTGGCCTGCGCGGCTCCTCCCCTGCGGGACAAGGCCCTCGGCATCGCCGACGTCCATGCGTACGGCGGGTGGATCTTCAACGGCATCAACCAGTACGGCAAGTTCTTCATGGCCATGCATTCCGGGATGGCGCCCGGCGCCATCCCCGCCTCCCCCGGCCGCGACGGCATCGACACCGGGGGCCAGGACTGGGTGCCCGGCATGGAAGCGTCGAACGTCGAAGAGAACGAGCTGTCTTGGCCGGTCCTCACCCTCTTCCGTCGGGAGAACCGGGCGGACGAAGCCGGCGCCGGCCGGTACCGCAGTGGAGTCGGTGCTGAGGAAGCCTGGATACTGCACGGTACCGACTCCCTCGATACCCAGGTCTACAACAACGAGAGCTTTACGAAATGCCAGGGCCTTCTGGGAGGTAACCCGGGCGGTCGGGCCTTTTTCCGGGTCAAGCGGGATACCGACGTGGCCGCCCGGCTGGCGGCAGGCAGGGTCCCGCAGAGTGTGGACGAGGTGTCGGGCGAAGAGATCCCGCTCTTCTGGAAGGGGGGACCCATAGAGCTCGATAGGATGTCGGTGTGGACGCTCAACCTGCCCAACTTCGCCGGCTATGGCGATCCCCTGGATCGCGACCTCGAGCTGGTGACGCGTGATCTCCTCGAGGGCATGACCACGGCCGAAGACGCGTTCCGTGCCTATGGGGTGGTCGCCGACGGGGACGGCGTGGTCGACGCCCGGAAGACCCAGATGGAGCGGGAGAAGCGCAGACGGCAGCGTTTGGAGGACGGCCTACCTCCCCGTGAAGTCCGCGGCCTTATCCGGCCACTCGAGGGCTCGGAGCACCGGGCGGTCGGCGACAGGCTCGAGGCCGTCCGGACACCCCGCGGTATCCGTTATGCCTGCACATGCGGCCAGGACCTGGGCCCCGAGGGGGCCGATTTCAAGGACTCCTGCGTAGTGAGAGAGACCCCGGTTGACGCCATCGGCCCTGGATACTCCTCTTTTGCCGAGGAGATGATGCGCAAGATGTGCTTCAGGGAGTTCTTCTGTCCCCGCTGCGGAGCGCGCTTGGCGACTGAAGTGGCCCGCTTGGGTGACGACTATCTGTGGGACATCGATCTGCGGCTCTCGCAAGGACGGCAGGACCCCCGCGAGCGAGATAGCGGCGAAGAGACGTGACACCGGAGAAAGGAAGACCGTGATGCTGCTGAAAGACCGCGTGGCCATCGTCACCGGAGGAGCCAAGGGCATGGGGCGGGCCATCGCGCAGCGGTTTGCCGGCGAAGGCGCCAAAGTGACCGTCGCCGACATCGACGTGCCGGCCGCTGAAGAGACGGTCCGCGCGATCAGGAGGACGGGCGGCGAGGCCCTTGCCTTCGAATGCGACGTCACCGACGGCCGCCAGATAAGAGAGATGGTGGCCGCCACGGTCGCGGCTTTCGGCAAGCTCGACATCCTGGTCAACAACGCAGGCGCGGTGGTCGGCGCGCACGGCAGGCCGACCAACCTCACCGCCCTCAGCGAGGATGCCTGGGACCGGGTGATCGCCCTGAACCTCAAGGGGGTCTTCCTCTGCAGCAAAGAGGCGGTGCCCTACATGAAGGCCAACGGTTACGGCAAAATCATCAACATGTCCTCGCTGGGCGCCATCAATCCTCCGTCGCCACACCCGCACTACCACGCTGCCAAGGCCGGCGTTCTGGGGCTGACCTACGACATGGCCGCCGAACTGGCCAAGGACAACATCTATGTCAACGCCATCATGCCCGGACCCTTCCGCACGCCGTTCTTCGGCGAGATCGTGGAGGACAAGACCAGCGAAGAAGCCGAGGCCTTCTTCGCTTCGGTGGGAAGCAACGCCCCTCTGGGACGCATGGGACGGCCTGAGGAGATGGCCGGCCCCGCTCTGTTCTTGGCCTCGGAGATGTCGTCATACGTCACCGGGATAGTCCTGCCGGTGACCGGCGGCCTGCCCCTCCCCGTCCAACGGTGATCGTATAGAGATCATGGAGATGCCGGCACGGAAGCAGGAGGTACTGCGGCATGAGTGACGAGAAGTCCATAGAGCAGCCCTGGGCGGGCATGACCTGTAGGATCCTGCGGGTGGACCTCTCCAGCGGCACGATCTCGAGGGAGGAGCGTGACGAACGCTACTACCGCAAGTGGCTGGGGGGCTCGGGACTGATCGCGCAGATACTCCTCACCGAGGTCCCGGCCGGCGCCGACGCCCTGGGACCCGAGAACAGGCTGGTCTTCGCCCTCAGCCCCGTCACCGGGACGCCCGTCTATGCCGCGGGGCGTAACGGGGTCGGCGCCAAGTCGCCGCTCAGCGGCGGTATCGCCCTGTGCCAGTCGGGCGAGTATTGGGGGGCCGAGCTGAAGAAGGCCGGTTACGACGTCCTCATCGTAGAGGGCAAGGCGGACAAGCCGGTGTATATCTCCATCAAAGATGGTGAGGTCGCCATCCGCGACGCCGCCGCTTTGTGGGGTCTGCTGACGAAAGACACGCAGGCCGCTATACGGGAGGAGCTCGGCGACAAGCGGGTCCGTGTCGCCATGATCGGGCCGGGTGGAGAGAACCTCATACCGTTCGCCTGCATCATGAACGGGCCCTTCGACGCCGCGGGCCGCGGCGGTCTGGGAGCCGTCATGGGGTCCAAGAACCTCAAGGCGGTGGCTGTGCGGGGGACCGGCCGAGCCCGCGTCTTCGATCGGGAAGGCGTGAAGGCCTTCAACACCTGGCTGACCCAGAAGCACTGGGACCACTTCTGGATCCAACAGGTGCTCCCGGAGTTCGGCACCGGGGGACCGGAGATGGAAGGCATGGAGACGGTCGGCCATCTTCCGGTGCACAACTGGAGGGGCGCCCCGTTCGCAGAGGGGATCAAGAACGTCCATGGTGGGGCGCTCAAAGAGAGGATGGGCCTGCCGCAGGAGGGCTGCTTCGGTTGCCCGCTCCGCTGCAAGAAGCGGCTCAGATCCGGTGGTCCTTACTTCGTGGACCCGGACTACGGCGGCCCCGAATATGAGGCCATGTGCGCCCTCGGCACCAACCTTGAGGTCGACGATCCGGAAGCCATGGTGAAGGCGAACGAGATCTGCAACGCCTATTCCCTCGATGTTATCTCCACGGGCAACACGATCTCGTTCGCGATGGAGTGCTTCGAAAGAGGCCTGCTGACCCTCGAGGACACCGGGGGACTCGAGCTCCGCTTCGGTAACGGTCCGGCCCTGGTCCAATGCGTGGAGCTCATAGGCCGGCGCGAGGGCATCGGCGCTTTGCTGGCTCTGGGCTCCGCCGAAGCGGCCAAGAAGATCGGCCGTGGAGCAGAGGCGTTCTCCGTAGAGGTGAAGAGCGTCCATCCGGGGATGCACGAACCCCGCCTCAACCCCGCGTTCGCCCTCGGCTTCATGGTCAACCCCAATGGCGCGGACCACTGCGCCAACGTCCACGACGACATCCTAGCCGCCGAGCACGGAATCAAGGACTTCAACCAGCTGGGCTTCTACGATACGGTACCGGCTCTGGACATCGGCCCTCGGAAGGTGGCGCTCTTCAAGGTGGGGCACATCCGGGAGTTTCTCAACGATTGCCTGCTTACGTGCCACCTCGCGTACGTCGGCGTCACCTATAAGCAGCCTGCCGACATCCTGAACGCTGTGGCCGGATGGGATGTCAGTTCGGCCGAACTGATCCGCAGCGCAGAGCGCATCCTCACGGCCGCCCGGCTGTTCAATATCAATCAGGGTCTCAAGGCGACGGACGACCGGCTGCCGCCTCGGTTCTATGAAGACAAGACCGTCGGCCCGTTCGTCGCCGGACTCAACCCTGAGAAGATGGAAAAGGCCAAGAAGTACTACTACACCCTTATGGGCTGGGACCAGGACGGGGTACCGACTCCGGAACGCGTCGAGGAGCTCTACATCTATGGCTGAAGGCGCGAAGAACTCGTTTCAGAATGAAGCCACGGCCGCCTTCGGCAAGACGGGCCTCGGAACGGCCGGCGCGGGACTGGAGGAACGTTGATCAAGGTCAAGCAGCAGCGCATGGACGAAGATCTCTTTATGCGGAAACACAAGGAAGTGCTTGCCATCTGGCCCACCGGCCGAGACGTCGACCTCGCCGAGGCGGTCGCGTACCAGAAGGCCCTCCCGGACGGCAAGCGGTTCCACAAGATCCTGCAGAAGGTGCACGAAGAAGGGCGCATCACGCTTTTCCCCCGGCAGGGCACCCCGCTCGTCGAAGACGAGATCGCGCTGATCCGTTCGTTGAACGAGCTGGACATCCACCTTCTGCCCTTCACGACCGACAGCTACACGCGCAACCTGCAGCTGGACAAGGTGGAGAAAGGCCTGCAGGAGACCATCAGGACCGGCAGACCGGCCCTCAATGGGTACCCCCTCATCAACCACGGGGTGAAGACGAACCGCCGGGTCGTAGAGGCGTGCGACGGGGCCCTCGACCCGCGCTCCTCACGGATCGGCCAGGCTCTGGTGGCGGAGATCGCCTTCGCTTCGGGCATGAACGCGTTCCCCAACAGCTTCTTCGGGTGGATCGCGGGCTATGACAAGAAGGCCACCGTCGAGGAATGCATCGAGACGGCTCAGTACACCGGCCGGCTCATCGGCTACTACGCCGACCACGGGGTGACCATCACCACCGACTGCCACGGCTGGCTGCCCAACTTCGTCATCCCCATGAGCATCAACATGGCCACGCAGATCATCGAGAGCCTGGTTTCGGCCGAACAGGGCGTGAGGAGCGTCTTCCCCCAGGTGAACATGCAGGGCTGCCTGTTCCAGGATCTCGCCGATATGCGGACTCTGCCCAAGCTGATGCGGGAGTACCTCGACAAGTTCGGCCATGCCGACGTGCTCATCCCCGGCGTGTTCGGGAGTCAGTCGCCGCTCTTCCCCTTTCCGCAGGAGATGGGGAGCGCCTTCGGCTACATCGGCTACACGGCGGTCACCGCCGCCCTGGGAGGTTGCGACGCCGTCTCCGTCAAGACGGTGGACGAGGCTGCGGGCGTGCCCACCATGGATTCCCACCGGGAGAGCTACCTGGCAGCCAAGTGGATCCTGGGGGTCTTGGAGGACCAGGAGATCGAGATCGACAACGAGATCATCGACCAGGAAGAGGCGGTGGCGACCGCGGAGGTGCACGCCATCCTGGAGAAGGTCCTGGAACTGGGCGATGGCGACCTGGTCGTCGGCACCATCAAGGCGGTGGAGGCGGGGGTGCTCGACTCACCCATGTCCATCAACATCCATGCTCAGGACAAGGTGCTCGGCATCCGCGACAACACGGGCGCCTGCCGGTACCTGGAGTTCGGCCACCTGCCCATCCCGGAGGACATCAAGGATTTCCACCGGCAGAAGGTGGCCGAACGTGAAAAGGCCGAGGGCCGCAGGCTCGACTACTACGCCTCCATCGAGGACTTCTGGGGCATCAGCAAGAGCCGACTGAAGGGCCTGCCGGCGGACAACTCGTCGTTAGGAGGGGGGCAGCAGGCGTGCTAGTGTTTGCCCGCGTTACGGGACAGCGGGAGGCGGACAGGGATACCGGCGGATGTGACCCATACGGGTACGCGAAAGGGGGTAGCGAGAAGCAGCGTACGTGCACTTCTTGAAGAGCAACCTACAAGAGTTGGAAACGCTACAAAGGGTACCCAACAAGGAAGGGGAGTGAGATGAGAAGATCAAAAATGATTCTTGGTCTCGTACTTCTGGTACTGGCGCTGGGCCTTCTTCCGCTGGTAGCCGCATGCGGAGGAGAAGAGGAGACCACGACCACCGCGCCACCGGCTACTACGGCCACTACGGCCGGCCCGACGACCACCGCCGGTCCGACGACCACGGCGGCACCGGCGTCGACAGACACCACCGCGCCCGCCGCGATGGAGACGCTCCGGATCGGCGCCATCCTGTCGCTGTCCGACTGGTACTCGGTCGTCGACGCAGCCGACAAGGTAGACCTCGAGTACACGGCGCAGATGATCAATGACGACGGCGGTATCCAGGTCCAGGGCAAGAACTACAAGATCGAGCTGGTCATCGAGGATGGCAAGAGCTCCCTCGACGGCAACACCGCCGCTGCCACCAAGCTCGTCTTGGACGAGAAGCTCCCATTCGTCGTCGGCCCGGGAGCGTTCTTCAATCTGGCCACCACCCCGATCTTCGAGCAGAACAAAGTCCTGCACGTGGCGAACTACAATGGCCTTAATCCGGCCGAGATGAACAAGGACACCAGATACGCGTTCCTGGGTCTGGACCCGATCACCCAGGCCAATGCCGAACTGAAGTCCCTCATGCTCTACTATCCCGACGTCAAGACCGTGTGCCTGGCGACTGAGGATGCCACCTACCCGGCCTTCGAGCCGCACTTCAAGGCCCTCGTGGAGAGACTGGGTCTGACCCTCTCGGGCGATCCGGTGCTGTTCGCCACCAACGCTGAGGACTACAACCCCGTCGCCTCCAAGATCAAGGCCCAGAATCCGGACGCCGTATGGATGCCCGTCGGTATCGACCCGTCCTACTTCGGCATCCTTACGGGGCTGCGCACGCTGGGCTATGAAGGCCCCGTGACCTTCCCAATCGATGCTCCGTCGGTGACGGGCGCTCTTGGTGACGCGGCTACCGGCATCGTCGGCGTCCTCAGCAAGCAGGTCACCGACCCGCACATCTCGGCACCGATGAAGAGATTGCTGGAGATGGGAGACGTCAACCGGCACGTGTTCGGGCTGGCGCCGAATGCGCTCTATCTGCTGGCGCATGCGATCGAAGCGGCCGATAGTCTCGATCCGACCGCGGTACGAGACAAGTGGGAGACGCTGACCAGCCTTCCGACGCTCTACGGTGACGGGTTCCCGAGCGGGAGCCAGTTATTCGGTCTGACGAACCACGCTTGGGCCCACCCGATCCCGGTCGCCCTCATCAACAACGGACAGGTGGAGTACAAGCCCTGGATCATTCCAGACGTGACCCCGTGAGGGTAGATAGCCGGCCGACGGCCGGCTGACACTACAGAACGAGCCGGCCGGCGCGGGCAGGATGCGCCCGCTCCGCGCCGGGCGGCTCCCTACTCTCGGCAAGACGAAAGACGAGTTGATTGGTTGAAAGCGTGGAGACTGCAGTTCAAACAGTGATCAACGTAGTCCTGCTCGGGGTGGTCTACATCCTCATGGGCGTGGGGTTCGCGTTCATCCTCAACCTGCTGGGTATCTTCAACCTGGCCCACGGCGCCATCTTCATGTCCGCTGCGTATGGCTGCTATCTATTGGTGGTCAAGCTTGGTCTGCCCGGGTTCGTGGCCTTCCCATTGACGGTCCTGGCCGCCGCCGCATTCGGTGTACTTGTGGAGAGGTTCTTGTTCAGGCCTATGAAGGCCGACTTCAACCGCACTATGATGGTCTGCATCGCCCTCTCCACCATCCTCGTGACCACTTTCAACCGGTTCCTGGGCACGAGGGCGCTTTCCATACCTCCCTTCCTCGCCGGGACGACCGGCATCGGCCCTTACAAGGTCCAGACCGATAGGATATTGGCCTTTGCCATCGGTGTCGTGATCCTTGTGGCGATCATCCTGTTCGTCGATCGCTCCCGTTGGGGAGCGCAGATGCAGGCCGTCACCCAGAACAGGGAGGGTGCCGCCCTGCAGGGCATACGCTTCGGCCGGGTCGCCGCCATCGCCTGCGCCGTCGGTTTCGGACTTGCCGCCATAGGCGGAGTGTTCATGGGCTCGTTGTACAACCTGACGCCGTTCATCGGCGACGTCACGCTCATCAAGGTGCTGATGCTCGTGATCCTGGCGGGGCTGGGCAGCTTCAACGGTATCTTCTACGTCGGAGCCCTGCTGGGCGTGCTCTATGGGGCTCTGCCGGTAGTCCTCAATGGAGCGGTGGTCGACGCCCTGGCGTCGATCATGGTCCTAGCGCTCTTGGTCATCAGACCTCGGGGGTTCTTCGGCCATGAGTGAGGTGACAAAGATCAGCCCGGCGCCCGAAGAAGCCGCGAGAATCGAAGAGGCTCCCAAGACGAGGCCACGGCGTTGGCCCCGCCTGAGTATGGTGGGTGCGCTGGCCGTCGTGCTCGCTCTTCTTCCCTTGGGGATATCCGGCTCCTACTACATGCACGTCTTGATCCTCGCGTTCATGTATGTAGTCATCGCGAGCTCGTGGCGCGCTATCTCGATATCAGGGCAATTCAACATCGCCATCGGCGCCTTCATGGGCATCGGCGCCTACGCGACCGCGATACCTTCGGTCTGGCTGCATTGGTCGCCGTGGGTGACCATCCCGCTGGGCGCCGTTGCAGCGACCATCGTGGGTGCTGCGCTCGCCTTTCCGTTCGCGCGGCTGCGGACGATCTACTACGCGATGGGCACCCTCTTCCTGGGCTACGTCGTCATCAACCTCATCACCGCGGGGGGAAAGACGACCGGCATGAGCACAGGACTTGGCGGAGTACAACCGCTGTTCAGCGACCGCACGTACTACTACTACCTGACCTTCGGTCTGATGATCGTCAGCATGCTCTGCATGTACAGGTTCGAGTTCAGTCGCATCGGCGTGAGGATGAAGGCCGTGGCACAGTCCCACGAGGTGGCCGCAAGCGTGGGTATCGGAGAAAGGCGCAATCGCATCCTGGCCGTCGCGTTCGGCAGCTTCTTCGCCGGCCTCATGGGAGCCGTCTATTGCCACTACCAAGGAGTCGCTTCACCGAGCAGTTATGGTCTGGGAGCGACGCTCTGGATCATCATGTACATTCTCGTCGGCGGGATCAACAGCTTCTGGGGGCCGGCCATCGGCGTCGGGATCCTCTTGATCATCCCGGAGTTCTTCTTCCGCGATCTGAAGGGCGACCTCCCGTACGTCACAGCCGCCATGCTGCTGATCATCGCCTTCACGATGCCCGAAGGCATCGCCGGACTCGTGAAACTGGTCAGGGGGCGGATCTTCGACCGCGGGCGCAGGGAGGAGGTGAGGGCCGATGCTTCTGGAGACTAGAGCGCTGACGAAAAGGTTCGGCGGATTGCGGGCGGTCAACGACTTCGATATCTGCGTGGCCGAAGGCGAGATCGTGGGCCTCATCGGCCCCAACGGAGCCGGCAAGTCGACCGTCTTCAACCTGATCACCGGGGTTCTTCCTGTGACAAGCGGCACGATCACGTTCCAGGGCAAGGACATCACACGCAGGCAGCCGGAGCAGGTAGCGGCCCTGGGCATCGGCCGCACGTTCCAGCTCAACCCGCTCTTCCACGAGTTCACCGTACTCGAGAACGTCACTTCGTCGTTCCAACTGCACCCCTACTCGAGCCTGTTCGACATCTTCTTCAACACCCCCAAGTACCGCCGCAACGAAGCCTTCATCCGGGAGAAGGCGTACGAGATATTGGAGCTGGTAGGCCTGTCGAAAGAGGCCGACGAGCTGGCGAAGAACCTCGCCCATGGGCATCAGAAGATGCTCGGAGTGGCGCGCGCGCTGGCAACGAAGCCTACGCTCCTCTTACTCGACGAGCCTTTGGCAGGCATGAACCCGTCGGAGATCCAACACAGCCTCGATACCATCCGGGGCATGCGCGACAACGGGATCACCGTCCTCATCGTCGAGCACAACATGCAAATCCTCAGCCTTTGCGACCGGGTGGTCGTCATCAGTTTCGGCGAGAAGATCTGCGAAGGGTCGCCCGCAGAAGTGAGGGCCAACTCAGAAGTCATCTCCGCGTACTTCGGGGCCGACTATGTTTGCTGAGATACGGAACATATCTGTCTACTACAACAAATCGATGGCCGTCAAAGATGTCACGGTCAACGTCCCCGAGGGCGGGGTGGTGAGCATCATCGGCGCCAACGGCGCCGGCAAGAGCACGATATTGAGATCCCTGATGGGTCTGGTACCCATCAGGCATGGCGACATACTCTTCAACGGCGAGAGCGTGACCCGCCTGGAAACCGCCGCCAGGGTCAAGAAGGGCATAGCCCTCGTGCCCGAGGGCCGGCAGTTGTTCCCCTATCTGCCCGTCATCACCAATCTCAAGTTGGGAGCGACTGTGCGTAGAGACCGAGCCGGCATCGCTGAGTCTCTAGAGTACGTTTTTCGACTGTTCCCGCGGCTCAAGGAGCGGCAGAAACAGAACGCCGGGACTTTGAGCGGCGGTGAGCAGCAGATGCTGGCGATCGGGAGGGGTCTCATGGCCAATCCACGCCTGCTGTGCCTCGACGAACCTTCCGTGGGCCTCGCCCCCATCGTGGTGGAACAGGTCGGCGAAGTGATCAGGGACATCAACGGACGGGGCATCAGCGTCCTGCTCGTGGAACAGAACGCCCACCTCGCCCTCGGCGTCTGCCAGACCGGCTACGTGCTCGAAGTCGGCAGGGTGGTGCTCGAGGGCGATCGTGAGACCATCAGGTGCAGCGATATCGTCAGAAGAGCCTACCTCGGAGGATAGGGGGACAAAGGCAGTGATAGACGACGGCGATCCCCCACCCGGCCACCTGAGTCCGGCGCGTCCGCGCGACTCGTCGCTCCCGACGGCCGCTGAGTCGGTCACGAGCGGGGTGACACGCGGCATGCAGTACAGAAGTATGGGCAGGTCCGGCCTCAAGGTGTCGGCCCTTTCGCTTGGCACCCTCTGGTTCGGTAACCGAGTGGACGAACGGACGGCCCGCGAGATCATCGACAGGGCCCTCGCGGCCGGAATCAACTGCCTCGACACCGCCGATATCTACGGTAAGGACAGGTGGGACACGCCTGAGCGGGGGCCGGCGGAGGAGATCGTCGGGCGGGCACTCAAAGGTCGACGCGGATCGGTGGTGTTGGCGACCAAGGTGTGCGCGATGACCGGGCCGGGAGTTAATGACCGGGGACTCGGCCGCAAGCACATCTTCGAGGGGGTCCATGAGAGCCTCTACCGTCTCCGGACCGACTACATCGATATCCTCTACCTCCACGAACCCGACTACTCCACTCCCCTCGAGGAATCTCTGGAAGCCCTCAACGACCTGGTGCGACAGGGCAAGATCCTCTATATCGGTCTGTCCAACTACTACGCCTGGCAGGTCTGCAAGGCGCTGTGGTACACCGACAAGAGGAACCTCGCCGGGGTCGACTGCATCCAGATGGTCTATAACGTCGTAGCCCGCGACGCCGAGCTGGAGATGACCAGGCTCTGCGAGGCCGAAGGTCTCGGCATCAACGTCTGGGGAGCGCTCGCGGGCGGGTTGCTGTCGGGGAAGTATCTGCAGTACGACCCGGGCGGGCCGCCGCCGGAGGACGTGAAGCCCTATCCCGGCACGTGGCGGACCCAGTACTTCGAGGCGGTGAGCCGCCTGAGCGACGTCGCCGGCGGGCGTAGCCTCCCCCAGTTCTCTCTGGCCTGGTTGCTGCGGGATCCCCTGGTGAGCTCGATCGTCTGCGGGGTGTCCTCGGTGGAACAGTTGGAGGAGAACCTCCGCGCCCTCGATCTGGAGCTGAGCGATGAGGACCTGAACGCCTGCGACGAGATCTGGCAAGGACTCCGGCCCACTCCCGCCATGTTCTACGCCCGGGGTTATGGCATCGATTTCAAGTAGTGACAGCAGCGAGAAGACAGCGACCGGCATGGAAGGAGCGAACGGCATCATGTTGACGGTCACCGCCAAGGTAAGGTTGCAGAGCGATAAGACGGAGGAGTTCCTCGAAGCCGTACGGGTGATGAAACCCCAGGTCATGAGGGACCCGGGAGCCACCCAATACAGCCTCTACCGGTCGACCGGCGATCCCGACGAGTTCCTGTTCTACGAACGCTACGAGAGCGAGGAGGCGTTCGCCTACCATCTGTCGACCGACCACTTCAAGACCCTGTCCGGGACCATCGACCCCCTCATGGCCAAGCCGGGGGAGTTCGGCCACTGGGTGGAAGTTGTTTGACCCCCCGCGCAGGGTAGAAGTCGAATGTCCATGGGCGAAGATGACCAGGCGAAGACACCCAGCACCTTAGGATGCGCACGATGACCGAGCCCACTCTTATCCCCTTCAATCCCGCTATCCCCTTCCACGGCGACGTCACGAGCTTCGCCATGCTAGGACCGTTCCTGGGGCCCCTTGAGTACGACGGGTGGCGTGCAGAGTCGCAGTCGTGGAAGAACGGCGCCTATCTAGGGGCGGCGATAACGTGGGGACCCATGTATACGGTGAAGGGCCCCGAGGCAGAGCGTTTCTTCAGCGACCACTTCGTCAACGACTTCGCCGACCTTCCCACCGGCGGCTTCCGCCACGGCATAGCCTGTGACCCCCAGGGCCGCATCATGACCGACGGCGTCGTCATGCGGACCGCTCCCGACGAGTTCTACACTTCCTGGCTTGCACCCTACATCGACTATGCCCTTGGCAAAGGCTCCTATGAGGCAACGGGAGAGGACCTGACCGGTAGGCGCTTTCTGTTCCAGGTGGCGGGACCCCGGTCCCTGGAGATCCTGGAACGGGCCGCAGGCGCCGATTTGCACGATATCGGGTTCGGCCAGCACCGCATAGCAAGGATAGGTGGAGCCGAGGTGCGGGTCTTTCGTCTGGGCATGGCCGGTTCGCTGGCGTACGAAGTCCACGGCGACATTGCCGAAGCTCAGAACGTCTTCAACACCATTTGGGAGGCGGGGCGCGGCTACGGTCTCCAAAAGCTGGGGCAGGTAGCCTACATGCTGAACCATACCGAGGACGGCTTCCCGCAGGCCAACTACCACTTCCCCTATCCTTGGTACGAAGACCCGGACTTTGCCGTCTACCTCGACGCCCATCCCGGCGCCGGCTGGATGCACTACCATCCGCGCCTGTTCGGCAGCATGGGCGACGACCTCACGAAGCGGTACGTGACGCCGTTCGACACGGGCTGGGAGAACCGCATCGACTGGGACCACGACTTCGTGGGCAGGCCGGCCCTGCAGGAAATGGCGAAGGCGCCGCGGCGCACGGTGGTCACCCTGGAGTGGAACACCGATGATGTCGCCGAGGTCTATGCCAACCAGTTCCGCGACGAGGAGCCCTACGAACCTATCTCCGACCGTCCCAACGATATCCGCTATGACCCGGGCACTCTGGATCAGGCGACCGGCCAGATCCGCACCTTCGCCTACCATGCCGACAAGGTCACGAAGGATGGGCGCGAAGTCGGCTTTTCCTCGGGCCGGGCGGTGAGCCAGACCTACCGGCGCATGATCTCGCTGGGATTCATCGAGCGTGGGCTTGCCGAGCCCGACACCGAGGTCCGCGTCGTCTGGGGCAGCCCTGGGTGGCGGCAAAGGGAGATCCGGGCCACCGTGGCCCGCTTCCCCTACCTGCAGGTCGAGCGCAACGACAAGGTCGACGTTGACAAGATACCCCGGCCGGCCTGACCCATGCTCGGACCGTCTCTCCCAAGAATGTTCACCGGCCTGTCGCGTCCCTGCTTCGTGGTTACCGCCCTGGCGGGATACCCGCCGATCACCGGTCTTGAGTCCGGCCTCGAGGCGTACGTGACGGTGAAGTAGTGAACTACGAGCAGGTCCGTACCAAGGCTGAGTCCGCTTTACGGCGGGCGCAGGCGCCGGCGGCCGCCGGGCCTGCGCCCCGGGTGTACCCGCTCGAGCGCAGGGTGGCTTTGCGGAACTGCGGGCGGATCGACCCCGGCAGCATCGACGAGTATATCGCCCGTTGCGCAGGCTACTCGGGGTTCGCGCACGCCCTGGGACTGGGTCGCGAGGGAGTCGTCGCCGGGCTGCTAAAGACCGGCCTGCGCGGCCGCGGCGGCGCCGGCTATTCTACGGCGCTGAAATGGCTGAGCTGCCGCGACGCCCAGGGCGACGTGAAGTACGCGGTCTGCAACGCAGTCGACGCCGACCCGCGGGCTCGGACCGCCCGGCTCCTCCTGGGCGGCGACCCGCACTCCGTTCTCGAGGGGCTGCTCATCGGGGCGTACGCCACCGGCGCGAACCACTGCTTCGTCTGCACGAACGCCGCCTACCGCGAAGAGATCGCGACGATGAGTGAGGCCGTGCTCCAGATGAGGGAGCGCGGCCTGCTCGGGGACGACATCCTGGAATCGGGGTTCTCCTGCGACATCACCGTCCGGGAGATCGCCTCCTCGCCGGTAGCAGGCGAAGAGACCGCTCTGATACAAGCGCTGGAGAACAGGCAGCCCCTGCCCTACCTGCGCCTTGACTATCCCGCCGTGAGAGGCCTGCACGGCAAACCGACGCTGGTGAACAGCGCGGAGACCCTGGCCAACGTCTCGGCGATCTTCCAGCAGCCGTCCGGGCAGCGACCCGGCAGTGTCGACGGCGACAACACCGACGGCCGGGTGGAGATGGGCACCAAGGTGGTCACCGTGTGTGGCGACGTCGCCCGCCCCGCGACGGTGGAGGTGCTACTCGGCACCACCATAGGGGCACTGCTCGAGGCTACGCAGGGCCCCTCCTTCAGCAGATTGGATATCAAAGCCGTTCAGTTTGGAGGCCCGACGGGGGCGTTCTTCGCAGGGGCGTCCCTCGACACCGCGATCGCCTATGAGGACATCGCAGCCGCCGGCTCCGTCATGGGATCGGGCACGCTTCGCGTGATCGGCGACGGCGGAAGCGTCTGCGCCGTGGAGATGGCGCGGGAGACCATGTTCCTCTTGCGCGACCAGTCGTGCGGCAAATGCGCCGCCTGCCGCGAAGGGACCTACCAGCTGGCCGGCATGCTCGACGACATAGCCGGCTTCCGGGCCAAGCCCGGGGACCTCGAGTTGATGATGGAACTGTGCGCGGCCATGAAGACCGGCAGCATCTGCGGCCTCGGCAGGACGGCGCCTCTCCCGCTCTTGAGCAGCCTCAAGCTGTTCGCCGACGATTTCAGCGCACATATCGACGCCGGGCGTTGCCCCGTCAAGGGATAGCCGGCCATGGATGAGCCCCTCGCAGCGCTTACGATAGACGGCCGGGACGTCGAAGCCCGCCCGGGGGCCGGCGTGCTGCAGACGGCTCTAGAAGCCGGCATCTACATCCCCCATCTGTGCGACCACCCGGACCTGCCCCCATACGGCGTCTGCCGTTTATGCGTCGTCGAGATCGATGGCGTCGCCGGTCTGCCCGCCTCCTGCGTGACTCCCGTCGTTGCAGGGATGGTGGTCCGGACTCGATCGGAGCGGATCTCCGCGGCGCGACGCCTGGCTATGGAACTGCTTCTGGCCGGCCACCAGGCCGATTGCGGCACCTGCCAGAAGTACCTGAACTGCGAGCTGCAATCGTTGAAGCAGTACTTGGGAGTCGAAGAGCTCAGGATCAAGAGGCACGCGAAACTTCTGCCGCTGAACAGCAGCAACCCGCTCTTCGTCCATGACCCCAACAAATGCGTCCTGTGCGGACGCTGCGTACGAGCCTGTTGGGACCTACGCGGGGTCGGGATCCTCTACTACCGCAAGCGCGGTGACGAGTTCTACATCGACACGGCCCAGGGCACCTCTCTGGCCGAGGCGGGCTGCCGTTTCTGCGGAGCATGCGTGGAAGTGTGCCCTACCGGTGCCATGCAGGACAAGGAGGGGCTCATCAAAGGCGACAACCGCAAAGCGGGCCTGGTGCCCTGCAAGAGCACCTGCCCCGCGGAGATAGACGTCCCGCGATACGTGCGCTTCATCAGAGAGGGCGACTACCCGGCCGCCACGGCGGTGATCCGGGAAAAAGTACCCTTCCCCCACGTCCTCGGCTACGTCTGCGACCGCCCCTGCGAGGCTGAATGCCGGAGACGGGAGATCAACGAGCCCATCTCCATCCGCGAGTTGAAGCGTTTCGCGGCCTCACACGACGAGGGTGGTCTCTGGCGGGAAAGAGCCGCTCCCAAAGACCCGACCGGTAAGCGCGTGGCCGTCATCGGCTCCGGCCCGGCCGGCCTCACTGCGGCCTACTACCTGCGGCTGCAGGGCCACGAGGTGACCGTCTTCGAATCGCTGCCCGCAGCCGGCGGTATGCTGCGCTACGGCATCCCCGGCTACCGGTTGCCGCGCGCCGTGGTCGACCGGGAGATACGCGAGATCGAAGAGGCGGGCGTCGTCATCGAGACGGGTGTTCGGATAGAGTCGCTCGACGCCCTGTTCGAGCAGGGTCACGACGGCGTCGTCGTTGCGGTCGGCGCTCATCAAGGACAGAAGCTGCGCATACCCGGCGCGGGCAGCCGGGGCACGCTGGTGAGCACCGACTTCCTCCGCGAAGTGAACCTCGGCAAAGACGCGGCCGTCGGTAGGCGGGTGGTGGTGCTCGGTGGTGGCAACGTAGCCTTCGACTGCGCCCGCGCGGCGCGGCGCCTCGGCGCGGAAGAGGTGTTCGTCGCCTGCCTGGAGTGCCGGGAGGAGATGCCGGCCGCCGACGACGAGATCCGGCAGGGTGAAGAGGAAGGCATCATCATCAGGCCCTCTCGCACCTCCACCCGCATCCTCACCGAGGACGGCAGGGTGGCCGGCGTGGAATTCCTCGACGTGAACGCATGCTACTTCGACGAGGACGGCTTTCCGCAGATCGAGGCCGTCGAGGGCTCCACACACCTGGTTGAGGCGGATACGGTCATATTTGCGATCGGCCAGCGGCCGGACATACCCGACGGGTTCGACCTGGCCAAGACCGACCGCGGACTCATAGAGCTCGATCCCCTCACCTTTTCCAGCAGCCGGGAAGGCGTGTTCGCCGCCGGTGACGCGGTCACCGGGACGGCTTCGGTCATCAAGGCGATCGCTTCAGGACGAAGAGCGGCCATAGCGATGGACAGGTACCTGGGCGGCAACGGCCGCATCGACAGGAAGCTGGCTCCGCAGGCCGAGCCACAAGGCCGTCTGGGGTCTGAGTCGGGCTTCGCGGCCCTTGGCCGTGCAGCCGATACCTGTTCGCCTCCCGAGGAGCGGGTACGCAGTTTCTGCGAGGTAGTGAGAAGCATGGACCAGGGGGCGGCCGAGTATGAGTCTTCGCGCTGCCTGCAGTGCGACCTCAGACTGAAGATCAAGACGGTGGATTTCTGGGGCAGTTACTGACCGATCGTGGCATCGGCACTCGACGAGAGGGAGACGACGATGGGCGCTATACCTGACAAAACCGACGCCGCCGTTGTGGGTTCCGGCGCTACCGGCCTGGCCGCGGCGGTCACCTTGGCCGAGGGCGGAGCCAAAGTCGTGGTGTTCGAGAAGCAGCGCTCTCTCGGCGGCACCTCCAACTTCTTCCAGGGCACCTTCGCGGTGGAGAGCGAGATGCAGCGCGGGCGCTACGTGGACTACACCCGCGACCAAGCCTTCAAGAACACCATGGACTACAGCCATTGGCGCGCCAACCCCAGGCTGGTGAGGACGATCATCAACGAGTCGGGCCCGACCATCGCCTGGCTGCAGGCCCAGGGCGTCGTCTTCACCGAGGCGACCATCAACATGCCCGATGCGCCCCTCACATACCACGTCATCAAGGGGAAGGGAGAAGCGGTGGTCAAGACCCTGGTTGACCGGGCTAAAGCCAAGGGTGTCACCGTACTGCCCGGGACGCCGGTGACGAGCCTCCTCAAAGAAGGAGGGCGGATCGCGGGGGTCATCGTCGACGCCGACGGTGAAGAGGTCGAGGTGGCGGCCAGGGTGGCTGTGGTGGCGACCGGCGGCTTCGCCAACAACAAGGAATGGATCAAGAAATACACAGGGTTCGAGCTGGGAGTCGATCTGATCCCCGTGGGCAACACCGGCAAGACGGGCGACGGTCTACGCATGGCCTGGGAGGCCGGAGCGGCCGAGGAAGGGACCGGCACCATCGAGATGTTCCGGGTCGCGCCGGTGGGAGACGAGTTCGCCATGGGCTGCAACCTCGAGCAGGCCGCCGCGCAACCGGATCTATGGGTGACCGCCAGGGGCGAGCGCTTCTGCGACGAGGCGATCGGCTTCTGGGATACGCCGGTCGGGAATGCCCAGGCCCGGTACAAGAGCGACGGTTACACTTTCAGCATATTCGACGACTCCATAGTCCGGCGATTACTGGAGCACGGCCTCGACAAGGGCGTCGGCATCGATTTTCCTCCCGGATACAGACTCACGGACCTTCCCAGGGAGATCCAGGCGGCGATCGACAACGGGAGCAGGCAGGTGTTCGCCGCGGATTCGCTCGACGACCTGGCCGCGCAGATCGAGATCGAGCCGGCGGTGTTACAGGCGACCGTCGAGCAGTACAACCGCTACTGCGCGCAGGGCTGGGACGAGTTGTTCGCCAAGGACCGCCGTTATCTGTGTCCCTTGGTCGGACCCCGGTTCTACGCGGTCCGGGCCCGCGCCGTGTTCCTCGGGACCATGGGGGGCATCAAGGTCAACGAGAGACTGGAAGTGCTCGACAAGAAAGACAACGTCATACCCGGCCTTTACGCGGGCGGCTTCGATGCCGGCGGCATGTATGGCGACAGCTATCCGATCAAAAGCTCGTCGGGCCTTGCCTCGGCTTTTGCGCTCAATTCCGGACGCCTCGCGGGCATGGGCGCGCTGAAGTACCTGGGTAAGTAGCAAGAGCGCGGCCAAGTACCCGGCTGAGCAGTACCCGGCTGAACAAGGTGACGGATTTGACTCATACACCGACGACAGGGCAGGTGTATCGAGGTAGGGGAACTAAATACGGGCGGTACTTCATAGATACGCCCTTGGCTCGCAGCCCGCACCATGCTTCTGCCTCTATGGGGACGGGGATACGAGTCGAGCATAGCCTTGATGTTCCCGAAGGTAGCTGGGCCATGTACTAGGTAGACGGGTCCTCTTCCATGACTTCGACATATACCTGCTCTTGCTGTCATTCGGCCCGGATGGCATGGAAAGGCTAGAATGGTCTGTTTCCATCTGATCTGTGAGCAGGTAGGTAAGCCTATTTTATTCATACAGGCACCGGTTGCTGCCGAATACTCTAAAGTTACTGACGAGAGATGATATAATACTATGAGAACGAAGTTGACCCAAGGACGGGGTCCAACTGAAAGGAGCCGAGGGACATGGCAACCGACGCGTTCAAGTTCATACCGGCCGTCGTACCGACGGCCCGGGGCGCGCGAAAAAGCAAGTACGCGACCACCGTCGAGGCTGTGTATCGATACCTGGAGCAGCACAAAGACACCCAGTCCGTGAAGATCGAACTGGGAGACGTTGGGGTGAAGTCGGCCGTCGCCAGCTTCCGGAACGCGATAGCCAGACAATATCCGGATACCCTGCGCTTGGTACAGCGGGGCGATGAACTCTACATCGCCCGGCGTGACTGACGCCACCCGACCCTCGTGAAGCCGGTACAGGCGCTTCCCGGGTTCTTCCCCCGTGCCCGTCCGGCGCGGCCTGATCAGCGTTGCTTCATCTTGAATCGAGTTCCTGCACAGCCGGGCATCTGGAGGCGGCCGGATGGGCCTGAACGGTAAGGTAGCGATCATCACCGGGGCCGGCACCGGCATCGGCAGGGCCATAACAGAGCGGTTCGTGGCGGACGGGGCTCACGTCTGTATCACGGGCCGCAGGACGGAGGCGCTCGCAGACACGGCCGCCTCGTTGCCCCCGGAACAGATCAAGATCTGCCCGGCCGATGTGACCGATCCCGCCGCGGTGGACCGGGTAGTCGCGACCGCCCTCTCCTTCGGCGAAGGTATCCACATCCTCGTCAACAACGCCGGCATGGACCAACCGATGGGCACCGTCGTCGATCTGGACGCGGCTCTGTGGGACCGGGTGCTGCAGGTCAACCTCACCGGGCCGTTCCTCATGATGAAGGCGGTGATCCCCCACATGATCGAAGCGGGGGGAGGTTCCGTCATCAACATCTCTTCTCTGGCGGGCCTCCTGGGCGTTCCGGGCCTACCGGCCTACTGCGCATCGAAAGGCGGACTGATCAGCCTGACGAAGCAGGTGGCCGTCGACTACGGCGTGCACAACATCCGCTGCAACGTGGTATGCCCAGGGGCCACCAAGACCGAGATGTTCGTCAGTTCCATGACGCCCTTCGCAGAGACCTGCGGCATCGAGGTAGAAGAGGTCTTCCGCACGTTCTCAGAGGACGTCCCGCTGCGACGCGTCTCTAGTCCTTGCGAGATGGCGGGTCTCTGCAGCTTTCTGGCCGGCGACGATGCCGGCTTCGTGACGGCCGCCTGCATCCCCGTCGACGGCGGGGCCGTCGTTGTGGACGTCTCCGGCGCCGCCATCAACCGGCTGGCGGCGAAGCATCGCGGCTCCGGGGGTGCCTAGATATGATCCGAAGGACCGGGACCGCCACCGGCGGGGACGAACACGGGGCCGGGTCGGTAGAGAGACGTCGCGGGAGGAAGAGGTGGCGATAAGGGTCAGACTGCTGGGCGACCTCCGCCGGTTCGTCGAATCCGACACCTTGGAGATCGAAGGCGGCGAGCGCAGCCTCGGAGCCGCCTTGGATGAGCTTGTCCGGGGCCATCCCCGCCTGGGGCAAGAGCTGTTCGACGACCAGGGCAGGCTCCACTATGCCGTCGTCCTTATGACAAGCGGCCGGCGGGCTCTGTGGCCCGGCGACAAGGAGAGGCTGATAGAGGACGGCGGCGAGCTGATGCTGACACGGTTCCACACCGGCGGATAAGAAGTTGCGGCCGATCGCGCCGGCGGAGGGCACCAAGCCCGGACGGCTACGCGTCCGTTCGGGTTTCCGCCCGTGTCGGGGGCGGGTTTGAGTTGACAAGGCCTTGGGAATCCGGGACAATAGTGTCCACGTGATACAGAACACTGTTCCGCATACAGAACATGACAAGGCCTGCAGAGCCGCTCCGTGCGCAGTCGTGAATCCGGGTCGCAGTCGTGAAGGGAGACAGAATGACAACTGAGTCCTCGACAATCATCCCCGTGCTCCAAGGCACGGTCCACCCGGAGGCGGCCGAGGAGATCGAGTCTCTCACCGTCATGACCGAGCGCCTCAAGAAGCTCAAGAAGGAATGGGAGAACGCGGCGCCGCAGGTCTACGTCGATGACACGCTCCTTTTCACCGAGTCCTGGAAAGAGACCGAGCAGATGCCGGTGGACTTCCGCTGGGCCAAAGCCTTTCAGAAGAGGCTGGAGAACTGCCCCATCCTCATCCGCGACGGCGAGATCATCGTCGGCTCGTCGACGAAGTTCATCCGCGGCAACAACACGCTCTGCGCCGTGAAACCGCGCGAGATCCTGGCCATGTGCGAGAGCGGCCGCTTCGACCGCAAGCTGAGTGACATCTCCTCGACCGTCATCGACCCTGAGGACCTGGAGAAGCTCAAGGCCGACGCCCGGTACTGGGTCGAGCATATGAACCCGGTCAACTACGTGAACGTCGCGCTGGAAGAGGAGCTCGGCAAGGAGCACTTCGACCTCTTGTTCGACCACGCCATGATCTTCGAAGGTCGGGGCGTGCGCGAGAATCCCGACCGTGGCCTATTCCAGGGGTACGGCGCCATGGGAGGCGGGGTCATCATGCTGTCCGGCGACGTGCTGAGGCACGGCTTCAACTACGTCATCGACCTGGCCAAGGCCGAGATGGCGAAGATGAAGAGCGAAGGCGCGCTGGAAGACCGGGCCAGCAGTAACGCCCTGCGCAAGTGGTACCTGCTCAAATCCATCGTCATCATGTTCGAGGCCGTCATCACCTTCGCGAGGCGGCACGCCGCGCTGGCCCGCGAGATGGCCGACAAGACGGGCGACCCGGTCCGCAAGGCCGAGCTCCTCAAGATCGCGGACGTATGCGAGCACGTTCCTGCCGAACCTCCGCGTGACTTCTGGGAGGCCGTCCAGTCGGTGCGCTTCATGCATCTGGCCGCGTGGAAGGAAAGTCCCGAACGGGCCGAGGTGGGAATCGGAAGGATCGACCAGTTCTGGTATCCCTATTACAAAGCGGATATCGAGAGCGGCAGGCTCACCCGTGCGCAGGCGGCGGAGCTGATCGGCGCTATGTGGCTGAAGATCCGCGAGGTCGAGAACCTGGTCACCATCAAGCGCGAGCATCGCGCCGCCCCAGGCAGCCAGCTGCCGAACGTCACGCTGTGCGGCCGGGACAAGGACGGCAACGACCTCACCAACGAGCTCTCCTGGATGATCCTAGAAGTCATGGTTCAAGTCCATCTGTCCGAGCCGGCCGTATACGTCCGCTACCACGAGGACCAGGACGAGAACTTCATCATCCACGCGCTCAGGTGCAACCGTGAGTTCGGCGGTGGGAACCCGGCCTTCTTGAACGACGAGCTAGGTACCCGGCGCTACCTCGACCGGGGCATCCCGATAGAAGATGCCTGCAACTGGAGCGCGAGCGGCTGCCTCGGCTATCACCTGGAATGCGCCGAGCACATGGCCGGTGCCTTCAACCTGGTGCAAGCCAAGGTGATGGAGGTCACCCTGCACGACGGCTTCGATCCGCGCACGGGCAAGCAGGTGGGCCTGCACACCGGCGACGTGACCAAGTTCACCTCCATCGAGCAGTTCTACGAAGCCTTCCTCAAGCAGGAGGACTACTTCGCGGAGAGGATGCGCGACCACTACTTCATCTGGTGGACCACCGAGATAGCGAACAGCCCCATGAGCGGATACCGGGCGGGCATGCTCTATCGCGACTGCATCCCGGCCGGGCTCGCCTCGCGTGAGGGCGGCTGCCGCTATCCCATCGGCAAGATGTCGTGGGTCGGCGACAAGGGCATCTGCGACTGCGCCGACTACCTGGCCGCCATCCAGTACCTGGTCTTCGACCAGAAGAAGATCACCATGGCTCAACTTCTAGAAGCCATGGATGCCAACTGGGAGGGCCATGAGGACATCCGTCAGATGTGCTTGAAGGCGCCCAAGTACGGCAACGATGACGACTACGTGGACGATTTCTACGTTCGTCTGTCGCGTGACACGCAGAGGATCCTGCAAAGCCGGCCCGACCCCATCACGGGCGAGAAGCCTATGTTGTTCAAGGGGGCGGCGGCCGGCCACGTGACTCAAGGCAAGGCTGTAGGCGCCATGCCCAACGGCCGCTACGCCGGCACTCCGATCTACGACGGCGGCACCTCGGCTATGGCCGGCGGGGACGTCAACGGCCCGACTGCCCTCATCCGGTCGGCCACCAAGTATCCGACCCCCTACGAATGCGCAGGGGTCGCCCACAACATGAAGTTCTCCAAGGCGGTGCTCAACTCCCCGGAGAAGCTGGCCAAGGTGGCCTCCCTCATCAAGACCTTCACCAAGCGCGGCGGCTGGCACATCCAGTTCAACATCCACAGCGCCGAGGAGCTCATGGAAGCCCGCAGAGATCCGGCGGCCCACAAAGACCTGCTCGTCCGCGTAGGAGGCTACAGCGCCTACTTCGTCGATCTGCCGCCGGAGTTGCAGGACGAGATCGTCGAGCGGACGATGCATGAGGTGGGCTGATCTACAGGCCTTCTATTCCGGGAGCGCCGCCGGCGCCGGCGGCGCTCCCGGTTCCCTTATGACGGAAGCGAGGAGTGAGTGGTAGTGGCAAGCGCTACGGGGACCGTGTTCAACATCCAACGGTACAGCATCGACGATGGTCCGGGTATCCGGACTACCGTCTTCTTCAAGGGCTGCCCACTCAGCTGCGTATGGTGTTCAAACCCGGAGTCGCAGAACCTTGCGCCGGAGTTGATGCATCGCGACTCGCTCTGCAAGCGGTGTTACAGGTGTGTGGCGGCGTGCCCGGAGGGCGCCATCTCGGTGGGCCCTGATGGCGTCGAGATCGATCGCGACGTCTGCACCGTGTGCGGTGATTGCGTGGAGGTATGTCCTCACGGCGCGATGCGCATCACCGGCCGGGAGATGACGGCCGACGAGGTGTTCGACGTCATCGAACGCGACGCCGACTTCTACCGTGACTCCGGTGGTGGCGTCACTCTGTCGGGCGGAGAAGTCCTGTTGCAGCCTGATTTCGCCGCCGCTTTGCTCCAGCGGTGCCGGGAGGCGGGCTTCCACACCTGCGTGGATACGGCGGGCCAAGGGTCCCTAGAAGCCCTACGAAAGATCATTCCCTACACCGACCTGTTCTACTTCGACATCAAACACATCGACCCGAAGATACACCGCGCCCAAGCCGGGCGGTCAAACGAGGTCATCCTGCGTAACTTCCAGGAAGTGGCAGCAAGCGGAGTCCCCTTGGTCGTGCGTGTACCCGTCGTTCCCGGGTTCAACGATACGAGCGACGCCATCTCCGACATCGCGGAGTTGGTCGCGGTCCACGCACCGGGCGCCACCGTTCACCTGCTGCCTTACCACCGTTACGGCCAGCAGAAGTACGACATGCTGGGACTGGACTACGAGCTGGCGGGAGCCGAGACTCCCTCCCCGGAGTTCCTCAGGGCGGCCCGCAACATAGTGGAGTCGCGGGGACTCACGTGCGAGGTCACAGTCTAGTGGAGACTCTGCACGAAACAGAGAACGAGAGAGCGATGGACCATCTAGGCTGCGTCATCACAGGGACCGTGGGCGTTGACGCCCACGTCATTGGCACGAAGATCGTATCCAGGGCCCTGCGGGAGGCCGGGTTCAGGGTGGTGGAGTTGGGCGCTCAGACGCCTCCGGAGGAGTTCATCATGGCCGCCCAGGAGACCGCGGCCGACGCCATGATGATCAGCTCGCTCTACGGCATGGCCGAACTGGACCTCGAGGGCTTTCGCGACAAGTGTACCGAGGCGGGTCTGGAGGACATCATCCTCTATGTAGGCGGCATCTTGGGGGTTTCTCGCCGTGATTTCCCCGAGGACGAGGCGAAATTCAAGCGGATGGGGTTCGACCGGGTCTACCCGCCCGAGACCGATATCCGGGTGGCCATCGAAGACCTGAAGGCCGACCTCAACCGAAAACGGGCCGGGCGCCCGTAACTTCGGACTCGCGGTCCCGGCCGGCAGGTCGATCATCGTGGGAAGCATACGGCTCTTCGTCGATCTCGGCAGCACGTTCACCAAGCTGGTGGCTTTCGATCTTGAGGCTGAGGAGCTCCTCGGCCGCGTGCAGGTGCCGTCCACGGTAGACCATGACGTGACCGTTGGTCTGGAGCAGGCCTTCTCGCTCCTCGCGGAGACCGTCCCGATCGATGAGACCGATCGCCGGCAAACGCTGGCCTGCAGCAGCGCGGCCGGCGGACTCCGAGTCGTCTGCATCGGCCTGGTTCCAGAGTACACCACTGAAGCCGGCCGCCGGGCAGCCCTGGGAGCCGGAGCCAAGATCGTCGGTTCGTACTCCTTCGAACTCTCCGAGGCCGAACTGCGGGAGATCGAGGAGACCGGCCCCGATATCGTGCTGCTGACGGGAGGCACCGACGGCGGCAACAAGAAGGTGATCACCCACAACGCCGCCCTGCTGGCCCGGAGTGACTCCCGGGTGGCCAACATCATCGTCGCCGGCAACAAGTCGGCGTACGACGACGTCGAGAGCCTCTTCGCCGGCTCGGGCAAGAACGTCATCTATACAAGCAACGTCATGCCCGAGATCGGAGTGCTCGAGGTCGAGGCCGCCAACCACAAGATCAGGGACCTCTTCATCGCCCGCATCACCCAAGCCAAGGGTATCGCCCGGGCGAAGAGCATGATAGCCGACGTCATCATGCCTACCCCGGCGGCCGTCCTCGAAGCCGCGAAGCTCTTCGCCGGCGGCGTCGACGGTCGCCGGGGCATCGGGGAGCTTCTCCTTGTCGACGTGGGAGGCGCAACCACCGACGTCTACTCAGTGGCCACGGGGGCTCCCACGTCGGGCGCGGTCCGTTCCCTCGGCCTGCCCGAGCCATACGCCAAGCGCACCGTCGAAGGCGACCTGGGTCTGTTCCACAACCTCGACACCTTGATGACACTCGCCGGGAGGGAGTCCCTGCCCGCGGGCTTCGATGACATCGTGGCCGCTATGTGCCACGAGAACAGCGTGCCTACCGGCGACGAGCAGACGGCGTGCCACCTGCTGCTCTCGCGGGTCGCGGTGCGCTCAGCGGTGGACCGGCACGTAGGGTCGTTGAAGTACATCGTCACGCCCAACGGCGAGGTGGTGGTGCAGCGGGGCAAGGACCTCACCGGGCTCCGTTGGGTCGTGGGGGCGGGCGGGCCGGTCTCGTTCTCGGCCGACCCGGTCAAGGTGCTCGAGGGCGCGCTCTTCGACGAGGCCTTCCCCCTGCTGCTTAAGCCGAAGGCCCCCGAGTTCCTGCTCGACGGTCAGTACGTACTTTTCGCCCTCGGCTTGCTCGCCCAGAGCGAGCCGGGGAAGGCGCTCAGACTCATGCAGAAATACGTCGTACACCTATGAACACCTGTCGGATGATCCTGGAGGCGGGCCGATGAGCGATGAGCAAGCACCGAAGGCTGTGGGATCCGGCGTGGAGCGGTATTTCGTACCAAGACCGGCCTACGAGGTGGTCCCGGCTCTGAAGGTGGTGGGCCGCATCCCCGCCATGACACTCATGAGCAACGACCTCGTCCCAGGGTCGAACATGTATGTAGAGACAGGGTGGGTACTCGCTATGCCGGATCCCAACCCCCACATCTTCGAGCACGTCCATGACTACGACGAGATCGTCATCCACTTGGGCACCGACCCGGACGACCCCGAGGATTTGGGCGGCGAGATTGAGTTCGTCCTGGATGGACGGCCTTTCACCATCGACAAGTCCTCTTCGGTCTTCGTTCCCAAGGGGGTGAAACACGGGCCCCTGACCTGGAGACGCTTCACCCGGCCTCATCTGGAGTTGACGATCATGATCGGCGCCGGGAGTCTGGCCGAGGCCGACCCTGGAGGGCATCAAGAAAAGATGGAGGGAAAGGAGGGCAGAGATGACTGAATCGACCGAACCGTCCGGATCGAAGTACGGCAAGTACATCCTTACCGAGGACCGCATGCCCCCCATGCCCGAGGCGATGGTCAAGGCCATGGACGACCAGGCCAAGGAGGGGAAGATCCTCGACCGGACGATGCTGCTCGGGATAATGGATTCGATCGTTCCCGGCTGCTCTCTGTTCGTGGGGTGCGAGATACTATGGGGCCTCCCCGGTGGCAGACCGGTCGACATCGAGATACCCCATACCCACGACTTCGACGAGGTCATCGGCTTCGGGGGCACCAACCGCAACTACCCTCGCGACCTGGGCGGTGAGATCGAGTTCAACATCGGCGGAGAGAAACACACGATCACAAAGACCTGCCTCATCTTCGTGCCCAGAGGGGTGGAACACTGCCCCGTCACACTCAAGAGGATCGATACTCCCATCTTCATGTTCGAAGCAGCCAACGACCCCGATTATGTGAAGCATTTCCAGCCGCTGACCGACTGCGGAGGGTAGACCCATGAAGCTGACGTACGATGAGATGCTCGCCTGGATCAAGGAGTACTTCGACGCCTTCAACCTCTACGGCCAAGACCCCGACGAGATCCACCGCATGGACGAGTACTTCTCCAAGGATTTCGTCTTCAACCCCTTCATCGCCCACGTAGGCAAGGTGTACAGCCGTGATGACTGGTACAAGGTGCTCCTGTCCCATCCCTCCGGCGTCGAGACCCTCACCCCCGAAGACCTCGTCATCGACGAGCGGCGACAGACCTTCGTCGCCCAGATCAAGGCCGAGCTAAGCGACCGCGATACCAAGGAGCTGTTGCTGACCAAGCGCTACTTGGCCCGGTATCCTTTGCTCGAAGAGGACGGCGCGATGAAGATCGAGCGCCTCGATTTCTTCTGGGAGGTCCTTCCCGCCGGGGCCCTGGAGATCGACGACGTGTTCGAACGGGACTGGAAGAAGCAGCGGGGTGAGGAATGAGAACGGACGGTGAGCGGAGGGCGGACGGCATGAGACCCACATATGACGAGATCGTGCAGTGGATGAAGGACTACTTCGCCGAGTACAACGCCGGCGCGCAGAATCCGGAGACCGTGCACGCCATGGACAAGTACTTCGCCCCGGATCTCACCTTCATCCCGTACATGTACGTGTTCGGCGGGCCGGGCAACGCCATAAGGAGCAGAGAGGACTTCTACGGCATGTTGACCGGGCACTCGGAAGACTACGAGAAGTTCGTAGTGCACGACATCTTCGTCGACGAGAAACGCATGGTCGCGGTGGCGTCCCTTCAAGCGACCATCTATGAGACCGGCAGCGATCGCGTGAAAGTGCAGAAGGACTATCTACCGCTCTACGAGCTGTCGGTCGATGAGAAGGGCTCGCTCAAGATCGACACCATCCGGTTCTTCTGGGAAGCGGCCCCGCCTGAGGTCGAGGCAGCCGCGTACACGGTCGATGAGTCCAAGTGGGGGAAGTGACTCTAGCTACGGACAAGTGCAAGGAAGGCATCACGTGACCAGTAACCCCGCGTATCAGAAGCTATTGGAACCCGGCCGGATCGGGCCGGTCGTTACTCGCAACCGGGTGATCAAGACCGGGGCGGGCGTGATGATGTGGCACGAGGACGACGTCGTCATGAGAGACGAGGTCCTCGCGTTCTACGAGGCCATGGCCCGGGGAGGCACCGGACTCATCATCGTCGAGTCTCCCACCGTCGACTACCCGGCCGGCTGCCGTTGGCGGGACCGCTACCGCCTGGACGACGACAAGTACATCCCGGGGATGGCGCAGATCGCCGAGGTCATCCACAAGCACGGATGCCCTACCTTCATGCAGATGAACCACGACGGCACCTGGCAGGTCGGCCTGCCCTTCGTGCCCGACCCTCCCTATTCCGGGCCGCCCTACGCCGCCTCGGACGTGGTGGTGCCCTGTGAGACCGACTTCCACAACGAGGTCCCCCATCCGCTCTCCATCCCGGAGATCGAGGGCATCGTCGAGAAGTTCGCCCAGTGCGCCCTGCGGGCGAAGAAGGCCGGTTTCGACGGGGTCGACGTCAACGCCTCGAGCAGCCATCTGCTCCACAACGTCCTCTCCCCGTTCTGGAACAGGCGCACCGACGAATACGGCGGCAGCGCTGAGAACCGCTCCCGTTTCGTCTGCCAAGTGGTCTCCGAGATCAAGCGGCTGTGCGGGCGCGACTTTCCGGTGACGGTGTGCATCAACGGACTCGAGGTCGGCCAGATCTGCGGTATCGACGACAAGCGGTGCATCACCAACGAGACGGCCAAGGAACACGCGCGCTTCATCGAGAAGGCGGGGGCCGACGGCATCATGGTCCGCAGCCACTGGATCGGCTATCATGAGGCGGCCTACCTGTGCGACGCGCTCTTCTATCCCGACGCCCCCATCCCCCTGAAGGACTTCCCCAAGGAGTACTACACGAAGGGCAAGGGCGCCGGCGCCAACATGCTGATCGCCGCTAACGTCAAGAAGACTGTGAACGTGCCGGTCATCGTGGTGGGCAGGCTCGATGCCGACCTGGGCGAGAAGATCCTCGAAGAGGGGATGGCCGACTTCATCGGGATGACCAGGCGTCTTCACGCCGATCCCGACTATGTCAACAAGATCAAGGAGGGTCGCCTCGAGGACATAGCCCCATGCACCGGCTGCGACAACTGTCTGGGCAGCCGGCGCTGCCGTATCAACGCCCTCATGGGTCTCCCGGTCAACACGATAGAGAAGGCCGCGAATAAGAAGAAGGTCCTGGTCATCGGCGGGGGCCCCAGCGGCTTAGAAGCCGCGCGGGTCTGCGCGCTCCGTGGCCACGACGTGACCCTCTACGAGAAGGCCCCGATCCTGGGCGGCCTGCTGCCCATCGCGGCGATGGTCAAAGGCCCGCATCCGGAAAACGTGCCCCTCATCATCAAGTACCTGCGGACGCAGCTGGCCGAGCTGGGAGTGAAGGTGGTCCTAGGCCGGGAAGCGGATGTTCCCATCGTCGAAGAGTTCAAGCCCGACGTGGTCTTTCTGGCCACCGGCGCTTCCCCCACCGTCCCCGCCATCAAAGGGATCGACAGGCCCAATGTGGTCAGTGGCGGCGACCTCCACAAGCAGCTCAAGTTCTATTCACGCATCTTCACTCCGTACACCTTACGTGCTCTGACCAGGTTCTACATGCCGGGCATCGGCAAGAACGTGGTGGTTATCGGGGGCGCTCTGCAGGGCTGCGAGCTGGCCGAGTTCCTCGCCAAGCGCGGCCGGAACGTGACCATCGTAGAGAAGGCGGACGAGCTGGGCGAGGGAATGGTGCCCGCCCTTCTTGGATATCTCCTGCGCTGGTTCAAGAAGAAGGGTGTGGTCACCTACGCGGGTGTGAAGAAGTACGTGGAGATCACGGACGAGGGCCTGACCATCGTGACCAAGGAAGGCGAGACCAAGACCCTCCGGGCCGATACCTTCATATCGGCCCTCCCACTGACCGCTAAGGAAGATCTCCGGGCCAAGCTTGAGGGCAAGGTGTCCGAGATCTATGCGGTGGGCGACTGCGCACAGCCCGGTCTCATCGCCGACGCGATCGGTACCGGGCTTCGGACGGCCATGAATGTCTAGGAGACGGTCGTGACACGGGCCAGATACGGCTACATGGGTAAGATGCTGTTCGTCGACTTGACGAACAACACCTGGCATGAAGAAGAGCTGTCGGAGACGATGGCCCGTAAGTTCGTCGGTGGCTACGGGATCGGCGCCCGGGTCATCTTGGAACGGATGAAGCCGGGCGCCGATCCTCTTGGTCCGGATAACATCTTCGGCATCGGGACCGGCCCTCTGACCCTGTCCGGCGTCTACGCGTCCTGCCGGTTCTCGACCCTGGGCAAGTCTCCTCTCACCGGGTACTGGGGCGACGCGAACTGCGGCGGTAGTTTTGCCAACGCCTTCAAAGCTTCCGGCTACGACATCGTCTTCTTCGAGGGAAGGGCGGAACACCCGGTCTACCTGCTCATCGAAAACGACAAGGTGGAGATCAAGGATGCCCGGCACCTCTGGGGCAAAGACACGGCGGTCACCGAGGAGCTCATCAGAGAAGAGACCGGGAACGCCCGGCTGAAGGTGGCGTGTATCGGTCCGGCCGGGGAGCGTCTTGCGAGGATCGCGGCCGTCATAAACGACCGGGGCAGAGCCGCCGCCAGGTCGGGACTGGGGGCGGTCATGGGGGCGAAGAATCTCAAGGCCGTCGCGGCCATGGGCACCATGAAGCCGGAGGTCCTCGACAGGCCGAAGGTGCAGGCGCTGATGAGGCAGATGATGAAGGAGGCCAAGGAGAATCCTTCAGGCATGTTCTTCGGGCTCACCCACGGGGGATCTGCCGGAGCCATGATCGCTCATTTCCACGATGCCGACGTGCCCATCAAGAACTGGGGGGGCAACAACGTCGAGGACTTCCCCGAGCCGAACTGGGACTCGGTGGCCTTGCCCGGCATGCTCAAGTACATCACGAAGAACTACGCCTGTACCGGCTGCCCTATCGGATGCGGCGGCCACGTGACGGTGGAGGGAGGCAAGTACCCCGTCCACGACGCGCACAAGCCGGAGTACGAGACGCTGGCCGCCTTCGGTCCCATGTGCCTGAACGTGGACATGGAAGCCCTCATCTATGAGAACGAACTGTGCGACCTCTACGGTCTCGATACCATATCGGCCGGCACTACCGTGGCTTTTGCCATTGAGTGCTTTGAGAACGGCCTTCTCACCAAGGCCGATACAGACGGTCTGGAACTGACGTGGGGGAACAGCGACGCCCACGTAGCGATCCTCAAGAAGATGTGTCGGCGAGAAGGCATCGGCGACGTTCTGGCCGACGGGGCCAAATGGGCCGCGGAGAAGATCGGCAGGGGAGCGGAACACTTCGCCATGCACGCCGGTGGCGAGATGCTGGCCATGCACGACCCCCGCTGCTTCCCGGGATGGGGGGCGACCTATATCTCGGATTCCACGCCGGGCAGGCACACTCGGGGAGGCACGGCCTTCGCCGAGCACGGCGGCGTGAACGAGATCATCTACGCCGGTCTGGGCGTACCTTTCAAGTTGGAGAGATACAATCCTGAGGGCAAAGGCAAGTACCACGCTCTGCTCGCCGGATGGCAGCACTGGGCGAACACCTCTGGCGCCTGCATGTTCGGCATCGACAGCATGCCGATGGATTTCGTGGGTTGCATGAATGCCATCACCGGCTGGGGTCTTGACTATCCCGAGCTGGCCGAGACGGGTAAACGGATCACCACCCTGCTGCACGGCTTCAACCTGCGGGAAGGCTTCAAGCCAAGCGATTTCAAGCTCCCGGAGCGGGCTCGAGGCAATCCGCCCCTCACGGCGGGCGATCTCAAAGGGGTCACCATCGATTCAGAAGAGCTGAAGCGGCAGTTCTACGAAGCCATGGGCTTCGATATCAAGACCGGAGCGATCGACCGGGAGCGGATCGCCGCCCTCGGTCTGGACGATGTGCTGTAGCGGGTACGACCTACTTCCCGAACATGGAGCCGAACATGTTGCTTAAAGACAAAGTAGCGATGGTCACGGGCGGAGCCAAGGGAATGGGCAGAGGCATCGCCCTCAGGTTCGCCGAGGAGGGAGCAGGCCTCGCCTTGTGCGATCTCGACCTCGAGGGCGCGCAGAGCGTGGCCGGCGAGATCGAGTCCCTGGGCGGCAGAGCCCTCGCCCTCAGGACCGACATCACCAAGAGCGCCGAGGTGGCCGCCGCGGTGGCGGCCGCCCTCGAGGAGTTCGGGACCATCGACATCCTCATCAACAACGCGGGCGGAGTCCCCGGCACGCACGCGAGTGGCGCGACCGGCACCTTCGACGAAGCCGAGTGGGACAGGATACTCGCCATCAACCTCAAAGGCCCCTGGCTGGTCACCGAGGCGGTGCTCCCCACTATGAAAGAGCGGCGGTCGGGTAAGATCGTCTTCGTGTCGTCCATGGGAGCGGTGTCTCCGGTCGTGTCGGTGCTCCACTACCATGCGGCCAAAGCGGGGGTCCTCGGGCTGGCCCTCAACCTGGCCTTCGAACTCGCTCCCTTCAACATCTGCGTCAACAGCATCGTCCCGGGGCCGGTCGAGACGCCCTTCTGGGACTCCCTGATGCCGGCGGGGCCGGAACGGGACGCCTTCTTCGCAGCCGTCTCGAAACACGAAGTACCGCTCGGAAGGATGGGCACGCCGAAGGATATCGCCGAGGCGGCTCTGTTCTTCTCGTCGGAGCTTTCCGACTTCGTCACCGGGCAGACGCTCTGCGTGGCGGGCGGCCAGCCAATGCTTTCCCAGCAGGCCACCTTCAACATCGAGGGCTACTTGAGAGAACGAGGTCTACTATGAGTGAGCTTAACGGTAGGGTCGCCCTTGTCACCGGGGCGGCCGCCAAGCGGAGCATGGGGCGCGCCATCGCGGTGCAGTTGGCAGGCGACGGCGCCGACGTGGCCGTCGCCGACAAGTCGGCCGTCCCCCGCAGCATCTGGCCGGGCGACGAGGACTGGAAGGGCCTGGAGGCCGTCGTCGAGGAGATCGAGGGCCGAGGCAGGAAGGGTCTGGCCCTCACCTGCGACGTGAGCAGGAGCGCCGAGGTCGACGTCATGGTGGCCCGCACGCTCGAGGAGTTCGGGAAGATCGACATCCTGGTCCACTGCGTCGGCATCCGCGGTCCGGTGCCCGTGCCGGTGGTAGAACTGGACGAAGCCACTTGGCGGATGCTGCTCGATGTCAACCTCACCGGGGTGTTCCTGGTCGCGAAGGCCGTCGCCCGGACGATGATCGCGCAGCCCGAGGGCAAGAAGATAGTCCTGATCTCGTCGATGGCGGGCGTGGGCCCCTACCCCGGCGGCGCCGGCTACTGCGCCTCGAAGCATGGGCTGCTGGGGCTGATGAAGACCCTGGCCAGGGAGCTCGCCCCCTACCGGATCAACGTCAACGCGGTCAATCCCGGGGGGTTCGACACCAACTTCCGGGACGAGAGCCTGGTCAAGCAGGCCAAGGACCGGGGGATGACCGTAGAAGAGTCGCTCAAGACCCCACCGGCCGGCCCTACCGGCCAAGCCGGGCCGCCCCCGATCCCCTTGGGCCGCCTCGGCACTCCCCAGGATGTTGCCGACCTCGTATCGTTCCTGGTGTCCGACCGCGCTAAGTACATCACAGGGGAGGACATCAACCTCTCCGGCGGCGCCGACTGAGGGGACGGCCTGGTCGAGTGAGTGAAGGAAGGAGAACGTTTTGACATCGGGAGAACCCTACACGCTACGGATCATGCGGGTCGATCTCGGAAGCGGAGAGATCAGCGAAGAACTGATCGACGGAGAGACGACCGCGAAGTATGTCGGCGGTACCGGGCTCGCCACGAAGTATCTCTGGGAAGAGGTGCCGGCCGGCGTGAAGTGGTCGGACCCCGAGAACCGGCTGACCTTTTTCACCGGACCCTTGGCGGGAACCCGGGTCTGTGGGTCAGGCACCTTCTCTGTGACCACCCTGGGCGCCTGCACCGGCATGGCCGGCACGGCCCAGGCCAACGGCTTCATGGGCGCCTTCATGAGGATGAACGGCATCGACGGCATCATCGTGCAGGGGGCGGCCGAGAAGTGGACCCGTCTACATATCCAGGACGGCAAGATCCATCTGCTCGACGCGGAGCCCCTGGTGGGTCTGGATACCTGGGAGACGGAGGACGCCGTCAAGGCCGAGACCGAGGGCAGGTGCAGCGTCTACAGCATCGGCCCCGCCGGTGAGCACTTGGTGCGGTTCTCGGCGATCGTCGGCGACCGGGGCCACGTAGCGGCGCACAACGGCGTGGGCGCGGTCATGGGGTCGAAGAAACTCAAGTGCATATCCGCGGTGAAAGGCGGCGTCAAGCCCCGCGTGGTCGACCCCGAGCGCCTGGTGGCTACGGCGAAGAAGCTCGCGGAGCTTACCAAGGAGGTCGACCCGGGCCTCGTGCAGTTCGGCACGAACGCCGGGTTGGTGCCGCTCGGGGCCATGGGGGCCGTTCCCATGCGCAACTACACCACGAACGTGTGGCCCGAGGGAAACAAGTACGTCCCGGAATACATGCGCGAGCACTTCAAGTCAAAGCCTTCGGCGTGCTGGGCGTGCTCCGTCGCCCACTGCCGCATCATGGAGCTGACGGAGGGACCCTATACCGGGTTCGTGGGAGAGGAGCCCGAATACGAGGGAACGGCGGAGATGGGCCCACTGATCGGGATGACCGAGCCGGCCTCTACCGTCTACCTCTGCAACCTGGTCGACCGGCTGGGATTCGACATCAACGAGTCGGGCTACCTGATCGCCTGGCTGATGGAGTGCTACGAGAAGGGTCACCTCACCAAGGACGAACTCGACGGCGTGGAGATGAACTGGGGCGACGCTGAAGCGGTCGCCACCATGCTCAGGAAGATCGCCTACCGGGAAGGTTGCGGAGACCTCTTCGCCGAAGGCACGAAGCGGTCGGCCGAGAGGGTGGGAGGCGAGGCCCGAGACTGTTGCGTCTATACGATGAAGGGAGCCACTCCGCGGGGGCACGACCACAGGGGCCATTGGTCGGAATTCATCGACACCTGCCTCTCCAACACGGGTACCATCGAGACGAGCGGGCACCTCTTCACTCCACCCAACTTGGGTCTGGAGAGGGTGAAGGACCGCTTCGACCCGATCGCCATGTCGACCATGAACGCCCTGCTCAACGGCGGCAGGAACGTCGAGGACTCCCTGGGCATCTGCCGCCTCTGTACGCCGAATCTGGCGCTCACCCTGGAGATCATCAACGCCGTCACCGGTTGGGGCTGGGACGTGGAGAGCGCCAAAGAGATGGGGCTGCGCATCGTCAACCTGATGCGGATGTTCAACTTCCGGCACGGCCTTACCAAGGAGATGGAGGCGCCGTCGGTCAGATACAGCTCCACCCCTGTCGATGGGCCGGCGGCCGGTATCGGCATCAGGGAGCATTGGGACACCATCAGGGCCAACTACTACGAGAAGATGGGCTGGGATGTCGAAACAGGCAGGCCTCTGCCCGAGACGTTGGAGAAGTACGGCTTAGATCATCTCGTCGAGGAGCTGAGCGTCTGACATGCGCAGTTCGCCGTCAGCCGCCCGACATGAAGGGGATCACCTTCACCCGGTCACCGTCCTGCAACCGGTAGTCGGGTTTGACGTAGACCCCGTTGACGGTCACGGCTTCAGTGTCGCCGGGCAACTGGAGGATCTCCAGGAGGTGCTCCAGCGTCATGCCCTCTCGCAAAGGCACCGCCTTCGCGGGGTAACCCCTGCGCGGAGGGAACGTCTCCACCGTGACCGCGGGCCCCTTGTCGACTCCCACCGGCATCGTCCTTTCCGAGCCTCTTCTGCGCGCAGCAGAGTTTACCGGATGGCGCGGAAGCAGGAGACCTTCACGCCAGACCATCGCGCCAGACCATCGCGCGAGATCTTCAGGAGACCCTCATGAGTGAGACGGGCGCCGGCGCCGGACAAGACACGACCTTCGAAGGCTGGGACCGGCTGAATTGGAGAGAGCGCCGCGCGCGCCGGCTCCGGCGCTGGATCGGCGCAAAAGGCGTTCCGTTCGCGACCGCCTCAGCCAAGTCGGCCTACAGCGAGCGGGTACAGCTGCTCATCGACGCCTTGAGACTCATGAAACCCACACGGGTACCCGTCTCGGCGATCATGGGCTTCTATCCGACGCGCTACGGCGGACTCTCTGCGAAGGAGGCCATGTACGACTTTGAGAAGTCGGCCGTCGCCCACAGCGCCTTCTACGAGCATTTTCTGCCTGATTTCCAATCACAGCCGGTACCGCCTGCTCCGGTCTTCGACCGGCTTGGTCTTCAGTTCGTGCAGTGGCCCGGCCACGGCGTCGGAGACGACACCCCGTGGCAGTATCTCGAAGCCGAGTACATGAAGCCCGAAGAATACGACGCGCTGATCGCCGATCCCTCGGACTACTTCCGACGGGCGTTCCTTCCGCGCATCGGGTCGGCCTTCGGCCCCCTGGCGGGACTCGAGTCGTTCGCCAACCTGATGGAGGCCTCGACGATCCCCTTCAACATCCTGCCTTTCGCCGACCCGGCCGTGCTTGAGGCGGTGCGGCGGCTGGCAGAGGCGGCCGAGGAGAGCCTCCGCTACTTGAACGCGGTGGGAGCGGCGAACACCGAGGCGGCCGCCCGTCTGGGGATACCCCCTCTGGCAGGAGGGATGGCCAAAGCCCCTTACGATGTTCTCGCCGATACGTTGCGCGGTACGAAAGGCATCGCCGTGGACCGCTTCCGGCAGCCCGAGAAGATACTCGCGGCAGTCGAGCGGCTGACTCCGCTCATGATCGACTGGGCCGTCGACCAGGCGGCGGCGGCCGACGCTCCGTTGGTCATCTTCGTGCTGCACAAAGGTGCTGACGGCTTTATGTCGGATGCCGACTTCCGCACGTTCTACTGGCCGACCCTGAAGGCCGTGATGAACGGTCTGATCGACGAGGGTCTTGTGCCCCTGATGTTCGCCGAGGGCGGGTATGACTCGCGGCTCGGGGTGATCGCCGATGAGGAAATACCGGCGGGGAGCGTGATCTGGCTTTTCGACCGCACCGATATGGCGGCCGCCAAGCGTGTTCTCCGGGACCGAGCCTGTATCGCGGGCAACGTGCCGAATTCGCTACTCGCGGTCGGTGCGGCGCAGGAAGTTGAGCAATACGTGACCAGACTGCTTGACGAATGCGCTACCGAAGGCGGGTTCATGCTCATGAGCGGTGCGGTGGTCGACGACACCAAGCCTGAGACGTTGGAGGCCATGATCGAGACCGGACGGGCCTGGAGGGGCTGAGAAGTGCCTGAGATAGGGAACGACCTCCGCGACCTCGGCTTCGTGCACGATCGACGCGGACCACTGGACGGTCGCCCGCGTTGATCGACCGGACGTCCCACGACGGAGAGGACGGCAAGGATGGCGGAGAAAGCGACAGAAGGCGCAGTCGACGAGAAGAAGATCGTCTGCTGGGCCTCGCCGGGCTGCATCCACCAGTGCGGGCTGGTCGCCACGGTGAAGGAGGGCAGACTGGCCGGCCTCCGCGGCAACAAGGACTACCCGACCCCGAACCACGGCTGTACCGACCGGATGCCCCATCACATCAAGTGGCTCTACAGCTCCGAGCAGCTCCTGCATCCGCTGAAGAGGAAGGGGGAGCGGGGCGAGAACCGGTGGGAGCAGATCCCCTGGGACCAGGCGCTTGACGAGATAGCGGTGAAGCTGGCCGACTTGAAGGACAAATACGGGCCCGAGACCCTGGCGGTCCACGAGGGTACCTACCGCAGTGACATGTACCCTATGCGCACGCGCTTCCTCAACCTGTTCGGCAATCCGTCGAACATCGGCTGCGCCGGCACTATCTGTCGCTGCAACACCATCGCCATGAACTACGCGCTGCTCGGCATGGCGAACCAGCGCGCGAAGCTCCCCGGCCTGAAGTGCATGGTGATCGAAGGCTGCAACCTCAGCGCCACGGCGCCTCTCGATTTCCAGCGGCTCAAGCAGCGGATGAACGCGGGCGACCTCAAGCTTATCGTCATCGATCCCAGAAGGACCGAAGCAGGCCGGTTTGCCGATATCTGGGTCCAGTTGCGGCCGGGCACCGACACGGCACTCCTCATGGGCTGGATCAACGTCATTATCGAGGAAGGCCTCTACGACAGGTCCTTCGTCGAGGAATGGACTGTCGGGTTCGACGAATTGCGCGCGAGGGCCGCAGGGTACACGCCTGAGAGGGTGGCGGAGATCACTTGGGTGCCGCCGGAGGTCATCCGAGAGTCGGCCCGCATGTATGCGACCAACCGGCCGGCCGGTTTTCACTGGGGTTCGGCCACCGACATGCTGGGGCGTAACTCGGCCCGGGTCGAGCAGGCCCGGATCTGCCTCCGGGCCTTGACCGGCAACCTCAAGATAGGCGGGGGCGAGGTGATCGTCGGCCCTGGTCCGATCGTCGACGGCAAGATCGCCATCCGTGACTCCATGCTCGCCCTCCCTGACAAGGTCTCCCCCGAGCAGCGCAAGAAGCAGCTCGGCTCCGACCGGTTCAAGCTCATGGGCTGGCCAGGCTACGAAGTCATGGCCAGGTACCACGAAGCGACCTACGGCACCCCCTTCCCCGTGACCGCCCACAACTTCTTGGCGGTGCAGCCCTTGATCTGGAAGGCGATACTGGAGCGGGACCCGTATCCGATCACGGCCATGATCACCTGGGGCAGCAACTTCCTCTTGAACGGCGGCGACGTCAAGACCATGTACAAGGCCGCTAAGAGTCCCAACCTGGAGCTGCACGTGGTGCTCGAACATTTCATGACCCCCACCGCGCTCCTGGCCGACTATGTGCTGCCTATCGCCAGCAAGCTGGAGAAGCCCATGTGCGCTACACACGAAGATTTTGCGCCCAACCTCGCCTGCGGGGAGGCGGCGGTGGAGCCGCTTGGCGAGCGCCACGGCGACTTCTACGTCTGGAGAGGGTTGGCCGACCGCCTTGGCTTCGGCGAGTACTTCCCTTGGGAGACCGAGGAGGAGCTGGCCGACTATCGCCTGGCGCCGCTGGGGCTGACCTTCGAAGAGGTGGCCAGGGAGAAGTACTTCGTTCGCAGCGACGAGCCCTGGACCTATCAGACCGTGAACCCACGCACGGGCAGGCTCACCGGCTTCGCCACGCCGTCCGGCAAGGTCGAGCTCTACTCCCAGGTGCTCGAAGAGCTGGGCTACGACCCCCTCCCCTACTACGAGGAGCCCCCGGAAAGCCCCCTCAGCACGCCGGAGGTGGCTGAGGAGTACCCGTACATACTCATCACCGGCGGGAACTTCCGGCCCATGTTCCACTCCGAGAACCGGCAGCTCGGCCTTGGCACGCGCGAGCAGTATCCCGATCCCATCATGGATATCAACATCGAGACGGCTCGGGAGTTGGGCATCGAGGAAGGTGATTGGGTCTACGTGGAGACCCGCCGGGGCGTGATCAGGCAGCGGGCCACCCTCAGTGACGAGATCGACCCGCGGGTCGTCAACATCCAGAGTCACTGGTGGTTCCCGGAGGAACCGGCGCGGGAGCCCTGGCTCCGGGGCCTCTGGGAGTCGAACTGCAACGTGCTCACCATCGCCGATGATCCCGACACGTTCGACCCGATAACAGGCGGCTGGCCGCTCAGGGCGCTGCTCTGCAGGATCTGGAAGGCGGAGACCGTGGCCAAGAAAGACCTCCCATGAGCGACGACGCCGCCCGCGGTCGTCGAACCGCTTTCAGAGCCGGAGGACAGGTCATCCGGGGCACCGGCCTGATCGGCAACGGGGATTCCGGTCCTCCCGCCCTCGTCGATGTCGAAGAAGGCCGCATCACCCGCATCCGCCCCCTTCACTACGACATGAGCTACGACCCCAAGGACTTCGATCCCTGGAAACTGGAGGCTAAGGGCAAGACGCTCGAACCGCCGCTGCGTCCACCCCTGGGCCCCATAAGCCTTGCCTACAA
>JAJFUK010000164.1 GCA_021372435.1 Actinomycetes bacterium
CGCGGTCGACTCGGACCGGCAGTACCTGGCCGACGAGCTCCTGCCCGATCCGGACCGGATCATCGCCAATCTCATCGAGCTCTACCGAAGCGGTCTGTGGAGCCGCGACAACCTCTTCCCCTTCAACGAGTACGTGCTCAAGCTGCGTCCCGGCTCGCGCCAGGTCACGGGCTGCGCCGCGCCCTCGGGGTCCACGCCGGTCATCCGTCCCAACGGGGATGTGTATCTGTGCATCTACCTCGTGGGCCAGGAGAAATTCCGCTACGGGACCCTCTCCAGCTCATGGAACCGGAGCCTGCTCGATCACTCGAGCGTATCCCTGCACGTGGACAATGTGGCCGAGTGCAAGGACTGCGCGTGGCGCTACGTCTGCGGCGGCGGCTGCCCGGTGATGAAGCTCGCCTACCTCGACGGCGTGCCGGCGAGCCCCCGAGCCGAGGAATACGGCAGGCGCATCAACTGCGACTTCACCAAGGCGGTGCTGACCGAACTGCTCTGGGATACGGCCGGCAAGGTCAAGGACAGCTTCGGCCCGGGCCAGCCCGGACCCGGAGCCGTCTCCACGGACCGGACCGACTTCTGCTGAGACCATGCGCAAAGACCTCATCCTCCTCGAACGGGGCGCGGACGAACAGCTCCTCGTGGACCCGTTCCAGCTGCGTCCCCTGCACGTGCGCCGGGGTAGGGAGCGGGTCGGCCAGATCCTCGCCGAGGCGGAAGGGGAACTGCCGGTGGAGGCCCTCAAGGCCCGCTTCCCGGCCGACGGCCCCCTGATCGACCTGCTGGCCAGCCACGGCATCCTCGGTCCGGAGCACGGCCTCAAGGACAACCGCGTGGCGGGTCCCACGCCTTCAGGCCAGAAGGGCAGGATCGCGCTCTACCTCCTCGTCAGCGAGGCCTGCAACCTGCGCTGCGTCTATTGCCTGAACGGTTCCGAGACCTACGACCGGCAGGGCCCGGCGGGGATGAGCGAGGCCGTCGCCGTCCGCGCCGTGGAGACCTGCCTGGCGGAGCTGGCGCCCGGCGGGCGGCTGGAGGTCGCCTTCTTCGGCGGCGAGCCGCTGCTGCAGTGGCCCCTGGTGCGGCAGGTCATCCGCGCCTGCGAGGAGCGCCTGAAACCCGCGCATCCGGACAGACAGCTTACCTATCACCTGACCAGCAACCTGACCCTGCCGCCGCCGGACCTGGAGGAATGGGTCACCCGCCACGGCATCCGCGTGCTCTGCGGCATCGACGGACCCGCGGAGATCCACGACCGGTGCCGGGTCTGCGCGGGCGGCGGCCCGACCCACGCGCGTTCGGCGGCCGTGATCCGGCGGCTGGTCGACGCCGGGGCGGAGGTGACCCTGCGGGCCACGGTCACCGCCCTCAACGAGGACCGCATCGAGGAAGTCGCCGCCCACCATGAGGCCCTCGGGGCCACCTCCTCGCTGTTCGTGCCCCTTCGGCCCGTCAACTCGGACGAGCAGGTGGTGGAGGACAGGATGCTGCCCGATCCGTCCAAGCTGATCGCCTCGGCCCTGGCCTTGCGCGGCGGGCCTTCGCCCAGAACCCGCCTGTTCCCTTTCAACGACTTCTCGGCCAGCATCCGCCCGGGGGCGCGCCACCCGGTCGCCTGCGGCGCGCCCCACGGCACGACCTACGTGGTCCGGCCCGACGGCGACGTGTACCCCTGCATCTACCTGGTGGGGCATCCCCAGTACCGCCTGGGGAACGTGACCGGTCCGCTGGACTACAGCCCCTTGTGCCGGATGATGGCCGACCTGCACGTGGACCATCGCGAGGAATGCGCGGCGTGCGCCTGGCGCTACGCCTGCGGCGGCGGCTGCCAGGTGATGGTCTTCGCCCGGGCGCTCGGCAGGACGAGGCCGAAGACCGCCGAATACGCGCGCGCCATCACCTGCGACTTCAGCCGCGCGCTCCTGGCCGCGAGCCTCTGGGAGGCCGTGGACCGGGCGAACAGGACCGGCGGCGGCCAGACGACCTGAACTCGCCCATCGGCAGGAACCCCCCTTTCGTCATAGTCTAGAAAGACGGCGCCGGCGCAGATCCCTGAGCCAGGGCCGTGGAACCAGCTTTACGCTCATCGCGTCATGGAGGTGTCCTCGATGCAAGACAAGGCTTTGAAACTCCTGGGCAGGCTCGTGGAAGCCCCTTCGCCGTCCGGCTTCGAGCAGCCCGCGGCCAAGGTGTTCCGGGAGTGGATGGGAGAGGTCGCCGACGCGGTGGAGACCAACGTGATGGGCTCGGTGCATGCGGTCCTGAAAGGGAAGCGGGACGGCGTGTCCGTCATGCTGGCCGGACACATCGACGAGATCGGCCTGATGGTCAAGTACATCACCCCGGAAGGCTTCGTCACGTTCGCCGCCATCGGGGGCGTCGACGCGGCCATCCTCCCGGGCGCGCGGGTCCGCGTGCACACGTCCGAGGGCGACCTGCTCGGCGTCATGGGCCGCAAGCCGATCCACCTCATCGAGGACGACGAGCGC
>JAJFUK010000169.1 GCA_021372435.1 Actinomycetes bacterium
CGGCGGCGGCATCCAAGGGCCCACGTGGAACATCTGCACGTAGGTGGCCGCTCCCTGCTCGTGGATCCGCTTGTTCATCTCCAGCACTCTGGGGACCTGCTCGTCCCTGTCCAACGACCAGCCGACCCCAGGTGCCGGGGAAAGCCCGCAGCCGATGAGCCCGGCGCCGCCTCTGGCCAGCGCGATCCAGAAATCGGAATAGAAAGACTGAAGGAAGCCCTCCTCGTAGTCGGGGAACCCCGGGTGCGCCGCCATCCTCACCATGCGGTTCTTGATGGAGGTCGTACCGATGCGGCCCGGTCGGAGCAGATGCTCGTGGGGGTGTTTGCTCACTGCGTCTCCCGTGTGTCTTACCGCTTGATCCAGGATGAATCTGCGGACACTGAGTGTCCGCACCGGGCCGGACGAGGCGGCCTTATTCAGTCGCGCTCGTAGCGCCGCTACGAGCGCTCCCTGCGCTCTTGCTCCATCCTTGTGCAGCACGGCCTGAGCGGCATTGCCTCACCTTGGATCAAGCTCTTGAGGCGGCACAGCAGCCTCACTTCAGCGTGACACAAATGGTATTACGATTGAACAATTGTAGCAGCCTCTAAAGCCGGTCGCCCGCATCAGCTACAGTGTGGGCCGGAGACGCGCGGTCTTAGAACTCGTTTCAAGATGAAGCTCCGCCGCAAGGGACGAGCCAAGCGGATGCGAGAGGACGCAGGGAGCGTGAATAGCGGCCTGTCGGTGCGACCGAGGACGCGCCATCGCGCCGTCCGGCGCGCACTCGGCGGCCGCGGCTTGATCTTGAAACGAGTCATTAGGAGGTTGGGCGATGTTGCTCGAAGCGGACTGGGTTCTACCCATCAGCGGTCCACCCATGGAGAGGGGCGCCGTGCTCGTCGTCGACGGGACGATCGAAGCGGTAGGGCCCGCCGCTGCGCTGCGGGCCCGGCACCCGGGGGAGTCGGTGGAGACCTTCCCCGGCTGTGCCCTCCTGCCCGGTCTGGTGAACTCTCATAGCCACCTGGAGTACTCAGCGTTCCGCGGCTTCACTCGAGCCCGCGGCTTCGGGTCATGGATGGGGCGTCTTCTTCTGGCGCGACGAAAGCTCGATGCCGACGACTTCGCAGCGTCGGCGCTGTGGGGAGCGTATGAGTGCGCACGGAGCGGGGTGACGTCCATCGCGGACACAGCCTTTGAAGGAGAGGCCGTAGTGCGGGCAGCACGCGCGGCCGGGCTGCGCTCCCGGGTCTACCTGGAGGTCTTCGGCTTGGACGATGACCGCCTTCCTCAGACGATGGCGCGGCTCGAAGCGGGGCTTGCGAGGCTGCAGCGCGAGTGTGAAGGGGGCGGCCGGGACGGTTGCGCCGGTCCCGGTCGCGGACCGAAGGTCGAAGCGGGCGTGTCGCCGCATGCCCCTTACACCGTGTCGGCGCGCCTCTACCGGGAAGTGGCGCGCTTCGCGCGCCGGGCCGGTCTCCGCGTAGCCACGCACGTAGCAGAGTCGCGGGCCGAAGTCGACCTCCTGATACGCGGGACCAGCGCGATCTCCCAGGCGTACAGGGCCGCGCACCTCTGGAACGGACAGAAGTGGAGTCCCCCGAGGTCGAGCCCCATCCGGTATGTGGCTGCAGCGGGGGCGCTGGGACGGGAGACGCTCGTGATCCACGCCGTCCAGGTCGATGCCGACGACATAGCCCTCCTGGCGATGAGTGAGGCGGCGGTGGCACACTGCCCGCGGTCCAATCTTCGTCTGCGCTGCGGCGCTGCACCGGCGGCTGAGATGATGAGCGTCGGGGTGCATGTGGGCCTGGGAACAGACAGCCTGGCCTCGAACGAGAACTTGGACATGTTCGCGGAGATGCGGACCGCCCTGCGGGTGAGCGTGGGGCGCGCGGCCTCAGGCGCGCGCCCCCGAGCCTCCAAGGCGGAGGGCGTGACCCCGGACGAACCTTGCGTGTCCGCGGCCCTCACTCCGGCTGCGGTGCTGCGCATGGCCACCCTCGAGGGGGCTCGTGCGCTCGGCTGGGATCACATGATCGGCAGCCTCGAGGCCGGCAAGCGGGCCGACATCATCGCGGTGGCGCTGCGATCGCCGGAAAGCGTGTCGGCGAGGGCCCGCGGATCAGGGCCCGCACAGGTGGACCCGGTGACCGAGCTGGTCGGAGCGGCCACGGCCGCCGATGTACGCATGACCATGGTCGAGGGTGAGGTCGTGTGCCGTGGAAGCGCCCTCCCCGCCGAGGTAGAACGGGCTTTCCGCAAGGTGTGCGCAAAGCTGGCTCCCGAAGGGTAGCCTTTCTGCGACCGCGGGACCGGAGGGTCAGCAGTTCCCTCGCGCGCCCGTGTGCGGGCGCCGACGTGTCCGCGGCGCCTCCAAGGCGGCGCCGCCCGCCGGCCGGGACCACCGGCCGGCTCATGCCGTCCACGCGGGATGTCGCCGGGTCGGGGAGACTCGCGGTGGCCGCGAGACTGCGAATGGGGCATAATCTGTCGCGCAATCTGTGGCGGGGTCCGTAGACCGGTCCGTGAGAAGCCGGGGACTATGCCGACAGTCTATATGAGGAGACGGCTTTGCTGCTCGATCGTAAACGCATCAGAAGGTGGGCGAAGTGGGTCGCTTTGGGGTTGGCCATCATCTTCGCGCTGAGCTTCCTGTTCTTGGGGGTCGGCTACGGAGGGGCGGGCTTCAATCTGTCCGCCCTTTTCACCAGCGACAAGAACACCGGCGCCACAGAGCCGCAGACCGACGAAGAGAGACTCGACGCTTACCTGCAGACCCTGTCGGCCAATCCGGAAGATACGACCACTATGCTGACGATCGCCACTCTGTATGAGGACATGTACCAGGCGGGCAAGGGTGAGGGGACGGAATACCTGGAGAAGGCAGCGGCCTTCTTGGAGAACGCGATCGACGTGGATCCCTCTCTCAAGGATGTGTATATCCGGCTGGCGAACATGTACCTGAGTGAGGATCTGAACGCGACCGGCGCGGCCGTCAAGGTGCTCAACAAGGCGGCTTCGGCCGACCCCACCAATCCCGATGTGTTCCTCAAGCTCGGCATCGCTCAACAGAGCTTGGGCAACAAGGAGGCTGCGGTGCTGGCCTGGCAGAAGTATCTTGAACTCGATCCCAACGGTCAAATGGCCGATGTTGTCAGGGAGCGGTTGGAGATACTGACGGCCACCACGACTACCACTACCGCGGCCACCACGACTACCAGTGCCGCGGCCACCACGACTACGACCACCGCGACGACCACGACCGGCGCGGGCGCGACCACTACGACCACGGCGGGCGCGACCACTACGGCCGGCTCCGTGACGTCCACTAGCGACTGACGGTGATCCGGGACAAGCCGGTCCTGCGTGTATATACTGGAGCAACCGACGGTGAACAGTCCTGATAGCGGTGCGGCTTAGAACTCGTTTCAAGATGAACTTCCGCAGCAAGGGACGAGCCGGGCGGATGCGAAGGACGCAAGGAGCGTGAATGGCGCTATTGACGCGACCGAGGACGCGCTATCGCGCCGTCCAGCACGCACTCGGCGGCCGCGGCTGGATTTTGAAACGAGTTGTTAGTCCGGGAGATGAAGGGGAGCGCTTGAGTCTGTCTATCAGCAAAGACGCGCTGGACGGCGCGGTTGTCATCCACGTGAAGGGTGACCTGGACGTTTACACGGCCCCCCGCCTCAAAGAGGCCCTGGACGAGGGGGCGGCCGCCGGTGGAAGCCTGATACTGGATCTGTCCGAGGTGGATTTCATCGACTCCACTGCTCTCGCCGTTCTTGTCGGTACTCTGCAGGAGGCTCAGTCGAGCGACCGCATCTTTCGATTGGTGGTCGACGATCCGTTCCTGCTGAAGATCTTTCACATCACCGGTTTCGATGGGATGTTCTCGATCTTCCCCCAGGTGGAGGACGCTCTCTCTGCCAACTGACCCGTCGGCGTGATCGTCCGTTGTCGCGGGCGTGCTATCTTCGCCTCGCGAATTTCCTTGAAACCACGGCCGATGAGGAGCCTGCCCCTTGCGACTGATAATCACCGAGAAGAACGACGCCGCACGGAAGATAGCCGGGATCCTGGCCAGAGATGGGGTCAAGGAAGACTCCCATCTGAAAGTCCCCTACTATCGTTTCGAGGACGCCGAAGGACGGCCGAACGTAGCCGTGGGTCTCAAAGGCCACATCGTCCAGGTGGATTTCCCTGTCGAGTTCTCCGAATGGCGTAAGGTAGAGCCGAAGAAGCTGATCGATGCTCCTTTGGTCAAGACCGAGACGGCCAAGTCGGTGGTTCGTACGGTCAAGAAGCTTGCCGCCGACGCCTCGGCCCTGATCATCGCCACCGACTTCGACCGGGAAGGCGAGCTGATCGGTTTGGAGGCGCTCAACCTGGCTGTGGAAGAAAATCCGAAGTTGGCGCGCACCGTCAAGCGCGCGCGATACTCGGCCCTCACGGCCGCCGAGATCAACCGGGCATTCTCGCACCTGGACCATCTGTCGGAGCCCCTGGCTCTTGCGGGCGAGGCCCGGCAGGACATAGACCTCATCTGGGGGGCGACGCTCACCCGGTTCGTCTCGCTGGCCACCTCGCGTCTGGGAAGCCAGTTCCTGAGTGTGGGCCGGGTCCAGACTCCGACCCTAGTGCTCATCGTCGAGCGGGAGAAGGAACGGCGGGCCTTTGTGCCGGAACCCTACTGGGTGGTCAAAGTGGAACTGGATTCGGCCGCGCAGAGGTTCAGCGCGGTGCACAGAGAGGAGCGGTTCACCGACGAGGCCCGGGCACAGGCGATCTTCGAGAAACTGGCCGGTCCCGGCAGGGTCACCGCCGTCAAGCAGACCTCCCGCAAAGTCCCGCGCCCGGCGCCTTTCAACACCACCAGCTTCACCAGTGCGGCCACCTCGCTGGGCTACAGCGCCGCCCTGGCGATGCGTATCGCCGAGGATCTTTACATGGCGGGCCACATCAGCTATCCGCGCACCGACAATACCGTGTACCCGTCGTCTCTCGACCTGCGCGAAGCGCTGGCGATCCTAGCTCAGAGCGAGTTCGGCCGCGAGGCCGGGCGACTGCTCGCGCGGCCGGAATTGCACCCGAGCCGCGGCGACAAGCGCACCACCGATCATCCCCCCATCTACCCCACCGGCAGCCCCCGTCGCGGCGACCTCGCCGATCGAGAGTGGCGTCTCTACGAGTTGGTCGCGCGGCGGTTCATGGCTACGCTGGCCGACGACGCGGTCATGGAGTCGAACCGGGTCGACCTGGCGCTGAGCGGTGAGCCCTTTGTGGCGCGAGGCAACCGGGTCGTCCATGCCGGGTGGTTCGATTACTACCCCTACGGTCGTCAGAAGGACTCCGAGCTGCCTTTGCTGCGGAAGGACGATGTCGTCGAGCTGGTCGACAAGCAGTTAGAGGCCAAGGAGACTCAGCCGCCTCCTCGCTACGGGCAGGGCACATTGATCGAGCTCATGGAGAAGCACAATCTGGGGACCAAGGCGACCAGACACGCCATCATCCAGAATCTGTACGATCGAGGCTATGTCCACGGCAATCCGGTCGAGCCGACCGAGATGGGCATCAAGATGGCTGAGGCCATCCAGGAGTTCGCGCCCCGCATCGCTTCACCGGAGATGACCGCCCAGTTGGAGAACGACATGGACCTCATCTCCATCCGTGATCTGACCAAAGATCAGGTAGTGACCATCTCCCGCGACCTGCTACGTCAGGCCTACGTCTCCTTGGAGCAGAACCGGGATCGGATGGCGGCCAGGATCTACGAAGGCATCAGCGGAGACCGGATCCTCGGTGATTGTCCCAAGTGCGGACGCAATAAGCTGAGGGTGATACGGTCAAAGACGAGCAAGAAGCGTTTTGTGGGGTGCGAAGGGTACCCGGAGTGCGATCAAACCTATCCGTTGCCTCAGCGGGGAGACGTCATCGGCACCGATGAGGTCTGCCCATACTGCGGCAGTCCAAAGGTGAAGATCCTGGGCGGCCGGCGACCGTGGGTCCTCTGTCTTGATCCCTACTGCCCCACGAAGACCGAGTATCGGGAGAAGCGGGAGGCGCGGGCGGCCCGGTCTGCGAAGTCCAGGGCGGGAGGCGAGGCCGCAACGACCGGTAGACCGGCGAGAAGCACCGCGGCCAAGACAAGCAGGACTAAGAAGAGCGCTGGGAAGAACGCGGCGGGGTCCAAGAGTGCCGGCGGGGCCGCGCGCCCGGGGCGGCGCGCGGCCCCGGCAAAGCCCGCAGGCCCGGAGGTAGGTCCCGGCTCGGACGCGGGCCCCGGCCCGGCGCCGTCCTCTGCCGACTCGACGGCGACGGCTTCATCTTGAATCGAGCAGCCAGGCCTGAGAGGACCGCCGTGATGGACGAACGACATCCGTTAGATCCGCCCGAGGAAGTCTCCCTGGACGATTCGGTCCTCGGGGGAATGGGCAGTGGCTACAAGGGCGTCTTCATCACCTTCGAAGGGTTGGACGGGTGCGGCAAGTCCACGCAGATGGAATTGTTGGCGGCGGGCCTGCGCGAGCGGGGCTACATCGTCCTGGTGACGCGCGAACCGGGGGGGACGGCCCTCGGCGAGGCCATACGCGACCTGCTGCTCGACCCTCGCTATCACGGCATGTCGACGCGGGCCGAGGCCTTGCTGTATGCGGCGGCCCGCGCCCATCTGGTGGAACGGGTCATCCGACCGGCCCTCGAAGACGGCCAGGTGGTCTTGTGCGACCGCTATCTCGACTCTTCGCTGGCGTATCAAGGCTATGGCCGGGGTCTGGGAAACGATGACATGATCACGCTCAACGTCTGGGCGACCGAGTGTCTCTTCCCCGACCTGACGCTCTTCCTGGACCTGGACGACTCGCTTCGCTCCGGCCGGCTGGCGGCGGTGCCGGACCGTCTGGAGGCCGAGGACGAGGAGTTCCACCGGCGCGTGGCCCAGGGTTACCGGGAGCTGTTGACTCTGCATCCGCACCGCATCCGCCGCATCGATGCCCGAGGGACCGAGGCGGAGGTGCAGGAGCGCGTCCGGGCCGTGATCGAGGAGGAGCTGGAGCTGTTCAGCCACTGAGCGTCGAGGGGCGCGACTGCCGCGCCGGCGGGGATCGTCGGGGCGCGCCGGGTGTGCCCGGCGGGCGCCCGGCCGGCGGGCGGCACCGGAGGTGTGATGAAAAGTCTGTTCGCCGATATCGTGGGTCAGCAGATGGCCGTCTCGCTTCTGACCAGGGCTTTGGAGCAAGGAGCGTCTCACGCCTACCTGTTCTCGGGGCCGCCTGGGGTCGGCAAGAGTGAGACCGCGCTTGCATTCGCGGCGGGACTGGCTTGTGCCGAGCGGGGCTGCGGGGTCTGCAACACGTGCCGGCGGGTGTTGGAGGGACTGCATCCCGACGTCGAGGTCATCGCTCCCGAAGGCAACGTCATCCGAAAGGAAGAGATCACCGAGATCAACCTTCACGCCGTCTACCGGCCGTACGAAGCCAAAGCCAAGGTCTACATCTTCCTGGAGGCCGAGAGCTTCAACTCCGAGGCGGCCAATGCCTTTCTGAAGACCTTGGAGGAGCCTCCGGGGCACGTGCATTTCATCCTGGTCACCGATCGTCCTGAGCGATTGCTCCCGACCGTCGCTTCTCGCTGCCAGCCGGTCACCTTC
>JAJFUK010000003.1 GCA_021372435.1 Actinomycetes bacterium
TCCCAGTCGACCGCGCCGTCCTTCAGCATGATGGCCAGGTTGATCGACCCGAGGTTACAGCTCTCGTACGGCAGGAGGGGCTGCTCTCCACAATTGGATATGACGATGCCGTTGCCGACGAACGAATGGGTCGAAGGCTCGATCAGATCGAAGACAGGCTCGCTGCCCTCGGGAACGACCGCCGCCACGTGGGCGACGAATCTCTCCCGATAAGGTCCGTGCTTGTGACTGCTCACCACTTCGTCGAGAACGGCCGAGTTCGTCCCGTCCAGGAAGCCTACCTCACGGGCGAACCGCGCCAAGCTGCCACTGCTTATACGCAGCTCGTGGACCGGCTGCGCCCGGTACCCCGCAAGACCGCCACTACCATCAGGTTGTAGAGCCGTATCGTGCCCCTTCCCGCGGTAGCTGCAGATGCGGCTGAACACCCCGAAGTTCAGAAGCACCCGCTGCACGTCCTGCAGCAGGTCCAGGCTGACGGAGGTCAATCGCACAGCCCGTCCCTCCCGCATCCGGCTGAGAACCGTGCCCCCCGCGGCGAACAGGGCCTGTAGGAACCCCCGCTGCATCTCTTCGCTACCCCGCAATACCGGCTCGGGCACCATGGGATTCTCGTCCAGCAGACCATACTCCTCGGCGGTCTCCCCTGACCACGTCGCCCGCACCCGGGTCTTGCCTCGTTCGGCCACAGCCACCACGCCGCCGTCTGCCCGCTCGTCGAGCGACGGCCGGGGTACCAGACCCCCCGCCTCGGCGAACACCGGCGCCGGCGCCGGCCACTGCTCCTCACGCCGGAACGAAAGGACGGCTCCTTCGCTGTCGGTACCGCCGCCGGCGACCAGGCCACCGAGAACCCGTCCGAGCTCCAGCGAGCCCTCCTTTCCGAAGCCGCCTCTGCGGTTGAGCACATGCACCTCGTCGCCCGGCCGGAGCTCACCCGCGGGCACCCACCCCCGTCCGGTCATGATGCGGTGCTCACGGGTGACACGCAGCTCGTAGCCTTCTTCCGTGGTGATCCGTACGACCGGTTTGAACCCGCTGTAGAAGACCGGCAAGGCATCGACCAGGGAGCCGCGACCCGCCGGCTCACCTGCGCCTCCGGCGGCCGTCGCCCTTCTCCCGTCGACCGCCACTCGGAGGTCGCCCCCCTCGAACACCAGGTCACGCGCCCGGGCCAGGCCCCGATCGGTGTACACGAGGGTGTCGCCGGTGATGCAGGGGTTGGTCGACTCGATGGCCCCCAATGCCGGCGTCGGATTGTCCCGGTTGAGCCGGTCGAGGAAGACGATGCCGGGCTCGCCGTTCTTCCAGGCCAGTTGCACGATGAGGTCGAAGACCTCACGGGCGTTGAGTCGCGCCACCTCAGCATGGTCCCGCGGGTTGCGCAGAGCATAGTCGCCGCCGGTGAGCACCGCCCCCATGAATTCCTCGGTCACACCGACCGATATGTTGAAGTTGTTGAGGATGTGCTCGTCCTCTTTGGCCCGGATGAACTCCAAGATGTCCGGGTGATCCACGCGTAGGATGCCCATGTTCGCGCCCCGCCGCGTGCCGCCCTGCTTGATGGTCTCGGTGGCCATGTCGAACACCCGCATGAACGACACCGGTCCGCTGGCCACCCCCATGGTCGAACGCACCAGGTCGTTCTTGGGCCGGAGCCGGCTGAAGCTGAAGCCCGTCCCTCCACCCGACTGGTGCACCAGAGCCGCGTCCCGGATGGCCCCGAAGATAGACTCCATGCTGTCCTCTACCGGTAGGACGAAACAGGCCGAAAGCTGCTGGAGTTCCCGCCCGGCATTCATGAGGGTGGGGGTGTTGGGCAGGAACTCGAGTCTCGCCATTACCGCGAAGAATTCGGCGACAGTGGCATCGAGCGACTGCTCCGGATGGTAAAGGCGATCGGCCTCGGCGATGTTCTCGGCCACCCGGGCGAACATGTCGGCCGGAGCCTCCAAGGGCCGGCCGTCGGCAGTCCGCTTGAGGTACCGCTTTTCGAGAACCTTCACCGCGCTTGGGGAGAGCCTCGTTTCCAGCTCGGCCGATAAGGCCCGCAGTTCAGCCACAGTCATCCGATCCCCTCTTCCGCCAGATGTTCCAGCTCTTGCTTGAATTCCTCGACACTCTCGAACTGCCGGTACACGGACGCGAAACGCACATATGCTACGAGATCGATCTGCTGGAGGCGCTCGAGAGCCATCTTACCGAGGCGTTCGGACGACACTTCGTAGGCGGCTTCCTCCCGCAACTGCCGCTCTATGTCGTTCACGACTGCTTGGAGCCGTTCCACCGGCACGCGCCGTTTAGTGCACGCCCGGCTGAGGCCGCGGAGTAGCTTCTCCGGGTAGAAGAGCTCGGTACTGCCGTCGCGCTTGACCACGGTTATGGGGATCTCCTCGATCTTCTCGTACGTGGTGAAGCGCTGCCCACAGGACGCGCACTCCCGACGCCTTCGGATGGAATCCCTCCCATCCGTTTCCCGGGAATCGACCACCCGGCTATCCGGAAAGCCACAGAACGGACAGTTCACGGTGTCGCATCCCCTCCCACAGAACGCCCTCCTACGAGTACCACCAGCGTACAACGCGCCGGCGCCGCCTCCTGCTTGAAACCACCATATATTGTGCCTAGCGCATGCTAGCACCCAATATATCGATTGTCAAAGCCGAAAAGCAGGTGTTATGGGCGATACTTCCAAACCGGCGGCGGGACAGATGTACGCTATGAGCGGCCCGGGGGCATGGGACCCCGCTGGGAGCGTCTCCCCGGCGAGACTGGACTCATGACACCCATGCGCGGGATAATCCATGCGTGGACGGACTCCTGCTTGTCGTGGAGGATGATCCCTCGCTACGCGAGGTGATCCGGCTTGGTCTGGAGGCGGAGGGTTTTCACGTAGCGACGGCCGGAGACGGGCCTTCCGCCCTCATCACCTTCGCTTCCCAACGGCCCGACCTGCTTCTCCTTGACGTCATGCTGCCCGGACTGGATGGATTCGCCGTCTGTCGCGAGATACGCAAGGTCTCGCTGGCGCCCATCATCATGCTTACGGCCCGTGCCTCGACGGCCGATGTCGTGGAGGGTCTCGAAGCCGGCGCCGATGACTACGTGACTAAGCCGTTCGAGTTCCCCGAACTGATCGCTCGGGTGCGCTCCGTGCTTCGACGGGCCTCGATACGTGGTCCCGAGTCTGCAGGAGCAGACTCGGCGTCGCCACAGGACGTCGTGGCAGGACCGGTGGCGGGCGCCGGGGCTCCGCCCGCGGCGCCCCCGCCCCCGTGTATGTCCTTGGGCCCTCTCACCATAGACCCCGGAGCCTATGTCGTCCGCCGTGGAAAAGAGGAGGTCCCGCTCACAGTCACGGAGTTCCGCCTCCTCTACGAGCTGGCCCGCCACGCCGGGCAGGTGCTGACACGCGACCAACTCCTGGAGTTGGTGTGGGGATACTCCTATCTGGGTGACAGCCGGCTCGTCGACGTGCATGTGCAGAGGCTTCGCGCGAAGATCGAGGACGATCCCGCCCGTCCTGCGCTCATTTTGACCGTCCGTGGCGTAGGATACCGGGCCAGTCGCGGGGAGGAGCAGTGATGGCTGCCCAGAGCCGGCGCCTTCCCCGCCCGCGGCACTCGCTTCTGCGTAGGATGGCGCTCATCTTCGTGATAGCGGTGGTCGTGACGGCTCTGGCGCTCAGCTTATCAGCGTACTTCATGACCAAGACGGCTCAGGAGGATGAAGCTCTCGACAAGGCGTTGTCCCAATCCCGATTCAACCTTTTTCTTGCCGATTCGATGCTTCCGGCCGATCCGCAGGCCTCCGACTATGATCGGTTGGTCGACGCGTTCAAGATCAGAGGGGATTTCGCCACCCTCATCGAGGCGGGGGATCAGACCTACGTCTCTGGGCCGGACGTCGATAGGACCGTGATCACGCCGGAGTTGGCGGCCAAGGTGGCGGAGGGCCGTATCGGCTACCAGACCATAACCTGGGCCGGCGAGCCGACACTCGTCGTGGGGGGTCAGGTGAGATCCGGTCGACCGGCCATCTATTTCTTCTATCCCCAAGGCCAACGTCTTGCGGAGCTGGCGAGACTGCGGAACATCCTCTTCATCGCCGGCTCAATCCTCACGGTGCTCGGCGCCGTCGCCGGCTTCCTCTTGGCCCGAGGCTTGGTGAGACCGATACGGCGCGCCAGCAGGGCGGCCGTGCGGATGTCCCACGGGGACCTCGACATACGGCTGCCGGTGGGTTCTGACGAGTTCGGCGTCCTCGCTTCCTCTTTCAACCGCATGGCGGGCAATCTTCAGGCCAAATTACTCGACCTGGAGGCCGGGCAGGCCCGCGAACGGCGGTTCGTCGCCGACGTCGCCCACGAGCTCCGGACGCCCGTCTCGGCGCTGGTCGGTGAAGCCTCGCTGTTGAAAGCCAAGTTGGCCGCTGATCCCGCGGTCGCCTCGTCCGAGATCGGCCACCTTGTAGCCATGGTCAACACCGATATCAGCCGCCTCCGCCAGCTGGTCGACGATCTGCTCGAGATCAGCCGGCTGGAGGCCCGGGCCGTCGAGACCGTGATGGAGCCTGTGCCGCTGCAACCATTCCTGGATCGATTGATCCGAGCCCACGGATGGTCCGACGTCGTGCACACCGTATCGCCCGATGCCGGTGCGACCCCCGGCGCTGCCGGGTCGGCCCCCGGCGGGGATCCCATCGTGCAGGTCGACCGTCGCCGGATGGAACGCGTGATCGTCAACCTCATCGAGAACGCCCTCCAACACGGGGCCGCCCCGGTGACCATCGAGGTGAGTCCCGTCGCGGCCGCGGAACGGCGGGAGCCCGGCGGGCGGTCCCTGGTCCAGGTGGCCGTGACCGATAGCGGCTCAGGCATCCCCGCCGAACACCTTCCTCATGTGTTCGAGCGCTTCTACAAGGCCGACCCCAGTCGCTCGTCGGGTCGGGGGAGCGGCCTCGGTTTGGCTATCGCCCGCGAGAACGCACGCCTTCTGGGAGGGGACCTGACCGCGGCGAACATCCCCGGCAACGGTGCCCGCTTCGTCCTTACCCTCCCTACCATCGATTTGTAACACGATCGTTACCCAACCGCGGCAGGCCTGCAAAGTCGGAGGTCAAACATGGACTCATAGAGGGTCCATCATCGGAGGAGGGAGCAACCATGAAAGAACTACTTGGAGGTCTGCCCAAGCGGGCCTGCCTGATCGGACTATCGGTCCTGCTCGTGCTGGCCGTCACGGTCGCGGCGCTTGGCTGCGGCACCGATAGCGAGGTGGGCGACGGGGGGGCGGTCAGCACTACCGCGCCTTCAGAGACGACGACCACCTCCGAGCCCCCTGAGGAGACGACCACCACGACGCCGGCAGACACCACGACCACCAGTAGCACCGCGCCCGAAGACACCATGACGATACGGGTCTACTTCTCCCGGGATGAGAAGATATGTGCGGCTTCACGGGTGATTCCGAAGACCCAGCAGGTGGGCGCCGCGGCCATGAAGGCCCTGCTCGAAGGGCCCACCGAAGTGGAGAAACAAGCGGGGATGGTAAGCAACATCCCCGAGGGCACGACCTTCCTTGGCCTTGACATCGAAGACGGCATCGCCACCGTGGACCTTTCGAAGGAGTATTCGTCCGGTGGTGGCAGCCTGTCCATGATGATGCGCTTGGCCGAGGTCGTCTTCACCCTGACCCAGTTCCCGACGGTGGACGGCGTCAACTTCAAGCTCGACGGCGAACCCATCGACGTCCTAGGTGGAGAGGGCATCATCATCGATCACCCCATGAGCAGGGTCGACTATGAAGACATGTCGCCCGCCATCCTGGTGGAATCACCGACCGTCGGCAACACCATCTCGAGCCCGGTCAGGATCACGGGTACCGCGAACGTGTTCGAGGCGGTGTTCCGGATCAACATCGTCGACTACGACGGCCTCATCCTCGCCGACGAAGTGGTGATGGCCACTTCCGGCACCGGAACTCGGGGCACTTTCGACGTCACCATACCCTTCAACCTCCGGAAGCCGGGCCCGGGGTGGATCATCGCGTTTTCGGAGTCTCCCAAGGACGGCTCCCAGATCAACATCGTGGAGATCCCTGTAGAGCTCGAGTGACCTGTGGCGCCGCGGAGCGGCGCGTGAACGGGCAGCACCGCAAGAGGCCCCTATCTTGCCCGAGCCGCCCCGGGAGACTACCGGCCCCGCCCCGGCCGGTCTCGGGGCGGCTCCGACTATCTCCGTCCGCGATGTCCCTTCAGTGCCTCCGCCTTTGCCCTTTGGTAGCTCTGGAGGGCGAGGGTGGCCTGCGTCCTATTGCCCACGCCCAGTTTGCGGAAGATGTGGTTCGTGTGCGTCTTGACCGTCTTCTCTGAGATGTACAGAGTGGCCCCTATGACCTTGTTCGGCAGCCCCAGACCCACCATCTTCAACACCTCGCGCTCCCGTTCCGTGAGGGTCTCGATGCGTGCCACTACCTCAGGAGCAGCCTCTCCGGCGGTTCCTCTTACCACCATACGACCGGCAGAACTCCTTCTCCGTGGCGGCCCGAGGGCCACGTCGGTCGGATACGTCTTGCCTTCCGCGAGTTCGAAGAAGTAGGTCTGCAGACGGTCGGGCAACTTGGGAACGACGGTATCCCGGAGGAACGAGCCGGCTCCGAAGCGATCGCAGAGAGCAAGGATGGGCACCGCTACCTTCGCTTCCTGCCTCAAGAAGTGGACGTGGCCGTGCTCCTCCGCGATGCGCACCGCCTCGGTGAGCGACCGGCCGGCCTCGTGCTCGCGTCCGGCGCGCGCATAAAGCCATCCGAGGTAGAACAGCGCCGGAGTCAGCGCGGTCTTGAGACCCCACCGTCGGCTCACACGGACCGTCTCTTCCAGGGACGCCCTAGCCTCGGCTTCCATCCCGATCAACACTAGGTCCATGCCCAGAGCCGCCAGCGCCTCGACCCGCTCGAACGCCGCCAGGCGGTTCTTCTCGACGATATCCAGCGCCACCTGATGGTGCTCGAGTGCGCGCTGCGGGTTGCCGGTGCGCCTGCAGAGGTTCCCGAGCATGCTTTCTGCCCAGAAGCCTTCCTCTGCATCCCCGGCTTTGACAGCCAGGGCCCGCGCCTCTCCTATCTTCGTCACCGCACGGCGATAGTCCCACCGACCGACGGCCACTCTGGCCTGGCACAACAGACTGGGGGCCTCCAGAAGCGAGTACCCGCGGGTCCGCGCCAGTCGCTGGCATTCATCCGCGAACCGCTCTGCCCGGTCATAATCGCCCGTTAATCCGGCCACGATGGCCGCGCCGTTCAGCGCCAACGCGCGCCCGTAGGTCGGTGGGCCACCGGCCCTGTCGATGGCTTTCTCGGCCCACAGCATGGCGAGTCGATAGTGCCCGAGCGAGTAGAAGAGCCGGGCTCGATGGACGTAGATACGCTGGGAGAGAGCGGCCTTCTCCCCACCTGGAGCGATGACGAGGGCCTTCTCCCAGTTCTCGACGGCCTCGTCCCAGCGACAGAGACTCACCAACACGCCACCCTCCACGACCAGCACCTCGACCTTCTGCCGCGGAGAGGTGGCCAGCGTCCTGCAGCGTTTCATCACCGCCAAGCTCTCCTCCCAGAGCCCCTGGTTGAAGAGGCACAGAGCGGAGCCGAGCAGCACGGGAAGCAGGCCCTCCTCGTCGTCGCGCGCGGCGAGTGCACGAGCCGCCCGTTCGTAGTGGAAAGCCGCCTCCGCATACTCGGTCCTGTCCTGAAGGATCCGAGCCTTCGCCACCGTCAGCCACGCTTCGGCCGTCTCGTCCAACGGGTCATCTGGGCTGAGCAGCGAAAACCATTCTTCACGGATCGATCCCGCGGGCATGGTGAACGAGGAGACGAACATAGATCGTAAGAGACGAGCGGCGTCCTGGAAACGACCGACCCGCAGATACAGCGAGACGGCCTGGTGATGCTCGCCTACCCGTTCCAGGTGCAGGGCGGTCCTCTGGATAACCTGGGCGGTCTCCGCTCCTTGCCATGCCTCGCGCTGCGCGAAGCCCTGCACCAACGGATGGACCGTGTAGCTGCGACGTCCGGCCCGGGCCACCAGATATCCGCGACGGACCAGGTCCTCCAAGGCGGCCTCGGCCTGTCCAGGGGGCCCGGGAAAGAAGGCCTCGTCCCTGGGGAACATCACCCGGGGCAGGAGGCCGGCGGTCAGCATGGTCCGGGCGGCATAGGGAGACAGTCCGGCAAGGATGTCCTGTTCCAAGTAGGCGCGGAGATCAGGAACGCGGGTGATCGTGCGCACGATCTCGTCCCGGGTGATGCGGGAGCGGCCGGACAACAGCCGCTGCCCGAGAAGCACCAGGGCCGCCGGCCACCCTTCGGTCACGCGCCACAACATGCGGGCCTCCGGGCCCTGTAGTTCGACATCCCAGCTGCGCGCCGCCCATGAGGCTACCTCATGCGGGGTCAGGCGCAGTTCTCGAGCATGCAGCTCTACGAACCTCCCTCCCTGGCTGATCGCGTCAAGGCCCAGCGGGATGGAACGGCGAGAAGACACGATAACCGTCCACCCCGGGGGCAGTCCGCGGATGATGAGCCTCAAGGCGTTCACCACCTGCGAGGATGAGTCGGCCAGGTGAAAGTCGTCGATAGCGATGAGGGTGGGATGACCCGCCTGGTGAGAGGCGAATTCGACGACCTGCGCGGCAAGATCGAGGACCGTGGCGTCGAGCCCGCCCGAAGGGGACCAGTCCAGAGGCTGTGTACCCGGCCCCTCCGGTGGTTGCATGCCAAGGCCCGCCATAAGATAGGTGACGAACCGCACCGGGTCGCTATCCGCCTCATCGACAGAGAAGTACACGGTCTGCCCGAAGGCCGACGACAGCCGGTCGACGATGAACGCCGTCTTGCCGTAGCCGGGCCCGGCGACCAGATAGACCAGGCCCCCTCCCTTGACCGGCTCCAGCAGACCGGATAGGCGCGGGCGACCGAGGATAAAGCCCATGTGGGGCAGGCTGAGCTTGGCCACAAGAGCCCTTGCGCGTTGCTCCGTGATGTCTGCCGTTCCCATCTCGGGAGTCTTGTGTGTCTGCCTCTCAGGTAGCACACCGGTAGAGGGACAACCCTCGGAAGGAGTCATCGTATCAACGAGAGCTTGGGTGTCAAAGGTACGCATGCGCCTCTCACGTTCCTGGTCTTGGAACTCGATCCAGAATGGGACCGGGACGGGAGCCGCGTGACGCGCTCCCGTCCCGCTCTCCCCGGACCTAGAGGTACTCCAGCCGCTTCGCCACGATCGACACCGCCTTGCGCTCCTCACCATCCTTTTCGTACACGTCCTGCCGGAGCGATCCCTCCACCGCGATCCGCCGCCCCTTCCCCAGGTGTTCCCCCGCGGCCTCGGCCTGGGAGTTCCAGGCTTTGATGCGGAAGAAGTCCGCCTCTTCAGCGTTCCGGTCCACTGCCAGGATGAAGCTGCTGACCTTGGACCCACCGTTCACCTCCTTGACTTCCACGTCGGTGGCCAGGCGGCCGATGAGATGTACGCTGTTCATGGTCTGTCCTCCTTGCCTGCTCACTGAGTCTGCTTTACTCGCCGCGACCCCCGTAGACGGTGGCTGAGGGTCGGGGCGCCCCCGGCCACCGACTCCCTACGATGGCCGGGGACTGCAGGGTAGCGGGGCTGGAGCCGCTGGGGAATACAACCAAGGTTAGAACCGCACGGACCGCGGTCGTCGGGCCGCGGGGTCGCGGCCGTTGGTCACCAGGTCGCGGGGTCGCGGACGCCCGGCCGCGTAGTCGCGGTCGTCAGTCAGCGCGTGGTGATATAGCCCCTCCACTGCTGCAGGTGGTCCGACTCGGGCCGGTCGAGGATGAAGATCCCCACGAAGTCCTTGAAGGGCTCGAAGAAGGGCGGCTTGTCCCACACGGCCCAGGCAGGCTTGGTGTACTGACCGGCCTTCTCCACAAAGGCCTTGTGCCAACCCACCGAATCGTCGAACCAGATCTCGACGATCCGTTGGAAGGGGTTGATGCGAGGGTCGTCCAACTGGCGACTGGAGATGAAGCGGTTCACCTCCGGGTTCACGCACACCTCGGGGGCGAAGACCTCCCGGAACCACGCGTCGCCCTCGTCAATAGACACGGCATCGGGATACTTGAGCAGGAACAGCCAACGGAAGTTCGGCCCGGCGTCGGTAAGACGGCCGGCGCCCTTGAAATCGTCCTCCCAGAAGATCGGGGCGAAGGAGAACACCACCGGGTGATAACCATCCCGGCTGCCTTGCCATCCTGATTGGCGCAGTACGTCGCTCGGTGGCTGGCAGGTCATCTCCATGAAGTCATCGGGGTACTCCTCGCCGAAAGCCAACCCGCTGGAGTGGGCGCTGCCCTGGGTCTGGAAGATGTTGAAGAGCCAGTAGTGCTCGGTCATCATCCCGTTGTAGGTACCGAAGTCGAGAGCGCCGTCCGGCAGGGGCAGCGCGTGGTACGTACTGTACTTCGTGCAGTAGGGCATGAACTGGGAGATGCTTTCCGGCACGTGTTGCTTGTAGAGCCAGCGCCAGATCTTGGGCCGGTCGTTGTCGGAGCGGAAGTTCTGCAGGATGAAGCTCCGCATGGGCTGGAAGGCAGGGAAATAGGCCATGGCAGGACTCCTTCGGATCGTTCTTCTCGGACCGGGACCGTGCCCGACCTTGTCGACGCGCGGCCGCGCTCAGCGCGGAGGCCTTGTCGGCTGGATGAACTCCTTGTACCTCGCCGCCCGGCGCTTGTACTCCTCGGTCTGCTTGGCGGCAGCGAAGGCGCCTTCGTTCCTGCCGATGTCCTCCACGTGCTTGAGCTTGCCGGGGAGCGTGTTGTGCGCATGCTCCAGCTGTTCGGGCGGATACACGAACTTGATCTTGCCGTCTGCGACCACCAGCTCGCCCTTGATGCCGCACACGCTGCACTCCACGGTCTTGGCGTCATCGGTCAGATACATCAGGCGGGAGTGGCAGTTGGCGCAGATACCCGGGTCACCCAGGTATTCATAGCCCGTGGGGTCCAGGGCGGCCTTGGCGATGTTGCGGCCCGCTTCGTGGATGCGGGCCACGCGGCCGTCTTCCATGGTGAGCGACTTGGCCCAGGTGAAGACCAGGTCGTCGACCACCTGCCACATCTGCACCATGGCGAAGAGACCGAAATCCGCCGACATCCGACAGGCCCAGTCGCTCCCCCCGATGCCGATGAAGGTGGCGAACCGCCTCTTGAAGGCACGCGGGTCGGGCCCCCCGGTGGCTTTCCCGGATTTCTCGTGGATGCTCTTGGCTATAGTCAGCATGCCGATGTCGTGACTGGGGCCCGCAAAGCGATCCTGGAACGACCGGAAGAAGCCGGGGACGCCTTTCTCGAAGATCGGCATGACGAAGATGACCCCGTCGGTGTCGTAGATCTTGTCTTCAAGCCACAGGAAGTCGTCTTTGCGCACGCACTTGGCGGAGCCACCGGCAAAGATCCCGTCTTTGCCGGTCGTACAAGAGAGGCAGCCGTTGCAGGGCAGCAGGTTAAGGTCGAGCATGTGGATGAACTCGATCTCCGCCCCCATCTCTTGCGCGCCCATCAAGGCCTCTTTGGCCATCTGGTCGTTGGTGCCGTTCTTGCTCCCGCCGGATATGGCCAGGATCTTCACACCCATCACAGTTCTCCTTGTTCGACTTCCATCGTCTTTACTTCGCCGGCGGCGCGCCGTTCTAGGCCACGCCCGCCGCCCTCCTTACACCGTGCACCGCAGGACATACAGACCGTCGTGGAACGTATCGATGAAGATGTTGCCCCGGTTGTCCACCACAACATCTTCGGTCGTAGCGATGAGGGGCCCGGGGTACAGGTCGCCGGTCTTGTTGTTGAAGAGCCACTTCTCCGGATCGGG
>JAJFUK010000007.1 GCA_021372435.1 Actinomycetes bacterium
AGCCGAACCTTTCCTCCAAGACGAAGACCTCCCACACCTCGAACGGCAGAGCAAGGACCCCGCGCGCTGCAAAGAGTATCAGCAAGAAGAGCAGGCCGCCCCAGATCGGACCCAACCCCCACCCCCGTACCACTCCATCGAGCCAACCGAAGCCTCCGGCCGGCCAAAAGCCCAGCAGCACGGCCAGGTCGAGCAGCGACCCGGCCAGGCCAAGACGGCTGCCGGCCCGCGTGTACTCCTGCGAGCGCCGGTACGTGGCCGGGTCGTAGACATCCGCCAGCTCGGGCGGAGCCGTAGATTTCAGGGCCCGCAGATTGAGGAGCGTTCCGGCCAGCCGGACCGACTCGACGACGATGATCCCGGTGAACGCCGCTATGAAGTACCCGTTGAACAACAGACCCTCTCCCGCCGGACCGCGTCATGTGGAGCCGCGGGTGCGGTCCCCTCGGACGGCGCCGGACCCCGCCCCCGCCCCCGCCGCCTAGTCAATCTGGTCGAACAGCGAGGGCCAGTACTCGATACCCTCGAACTCGGTGGAGACCAGGGTGCCCGCCCGTCCCTCGATGATGGCCACGGCGTCCTCGAGCGCCCCGATGCCCGCCCGGCCCCCGGTGGCCCGGGCATACCCGCAGGCGGCCTCGACCTTCGGTCCCATGGAACCGGCGGCGAAGTGGAGACTCTCGAGCGCGGCCGGCGCCGCCCGCCTGATGGCCCGGGCGTCGGCTTTGCCCCAGTTCTCCCACACGGCCACAGCATCGGTGAGCATCAAGAAGACTCCGGCCTTGAGCGAGGTCGCCAAGAGGGCTCCGGCGTAGTCCTTGTCGATGACCGCCTCCACGCCCATCAACACTCCGTCCGGCGTCAGTATGGTCGGGATACCCCCGCCGCCGGTGCAGATGACCACGACTCCCCGCTCCACCAACCAGTCGACGACCCGTATTTCGAAGATCCGCTTCGGTTTCGGCGACGGCACCAGTCTGCGGTACATGTCGTTGTCGGGCCCGATGGTCCAGCCATGCTCCCGGGCGAGTCGCTCGGCCTCCTCGCGCGGATACTGGGGCCCGATGGGCTTGGACGGATTCTGGAAGGCAGGGTCGGCCGGATCGACCTCCACTTGGGTGAGTATGGTCGCGAAAGGGACGTCTTCCGGAAGGATGTTACCGAGCTCCTGCTCGATCATGTAGCCGATCATGCCCTCGGATTCGGCGTTCAGGATGTCAAGCGTGAACGGCTCCACTCCCGAATAGGCGGCGGCCTCCAGCGCCAGCAGGCCCACCTGGGGGCCGTTACCGTGAGTGATGACCAGGCTGTGCTCCCGGGCCAGGGGCGCCAGGGCCCGGGCCGCCACCTTGACGTTCTCGCGCTGGTTCTTGGCAGTGAGAAGCTGCCCCCGCTTGAGCAGGGCGTTGCCTCCCAGCGCCACCACGATCCTCATGACCCAAGACCCGCCGCACGCAGCGCGGCCAGCAGCTGCTCGGGTCGCTGACTGCCGACCAAGATGCGCCGGCCGTCCCTCATGATCAACTGCACCCCCTGATTGCCCGAAGCGTTGTACGCCCTGCCCGATAACCGGCCGACGCGTATCCCCCAGCCTCCGTATTCCCTCATGGGCGAGTACTCCCGGCACTCTGCATGCCCGACCTCGACCAGGGGTATCCTCGTCGCCCGGAACGGATACAACCGTATCGACAGCTCTCCAGGCGTCACCTCGGTGATGAGGCGCACCAGTGCCGCGAAGGCGGGGAATCCCAAGCCGAAGATGATGGTCAACGTCCAGGCGAGCCAATCGGGCAGCGGCTCCTCCCCCACCGGACGGCCCAACCCGATCTGCTGGATGAACTGCCACCAGACGACAGCCGTGACGATCGCGACGGGGACGTAGAAGAACCACTGCCGGAAACGCTGAGCCTCACGGAAGAGAGGTACCGGCGACGGGCCGGCGTCACCGCCGCCCAGACTCCTCGCACTGCCGTCGCTGTCTATGCCGCCCTCCGACCCCGTCTGCCGCTCTCCGACCCCGTCTATGGGAAGCACTCATAGTACACTAAGCGCGGATGCACACAGAGCCCCCCACAGACGCCCACTCCGAGGGCAGACGGACCCGTCTCGCTTGGTACTCGTACGACCTCGGCAACACGACGGTCGAGTTTGCGATCCCCCTCTATCTGACCACCTGGATAGTCAATGATCTGGGCGTCGCGGCCTGGGTGTTCGGCCTGGCCTCGGCGTTGTCGTCCTGGGCCATCGGCCTCAGCGGCCCCTATTTCGGAGTGCGCGCAGACGAGAGACGGACGCGCCGCCGGTGGTTCACCATGTCGGTGGTCGTAGCGACGATCCTCCTGGTCTCCCTGGGCTTTCTTCCCCGCACGGGCACAGGCGCGCTCGTGGCCATCGTGCTCACAGCGATGGTGGCCAACTACTTCTTCCAGCTGTCCAGCCTCATCTACAACGCCTCCATGCTGACGGCTGCGACCGGGCAGAACGTGGTAAGCGTCTCTTCCGCCGGTCTGGCGTGGAGCTTTTTAGGAGGCGCCGTCGGAGTCGGCATCATCGAACTCGTGATATCGGGAAAGCTCATCCCCGCGCTGAGCGGCCGAGGCTACGCTTTCATACCGGCGGCCCTGTTCTTCGCGCTGTGCGCCCTGCCCGGTATGTACACCGGCAGGCTTTGGCAGAAGAAGTCCGACATCGTAGACATCCCGAAGGGGAGCCTGCACTCCCGTATGCGGGCCCTCTGGCGCGAATCGTCCCGCGAGTACCGCGCCGGCTGGTTCCTTGCCGGGTACTTCGCCCTCAACTCGGCCATCCAGGGGCTTACCCTCTACCTGCCCCTCTACGTCCAGTGGGTGACGGGCTTGGAGGGGCCCACGCTGCTCTTAGCGGTCGGGATCGTCGTCGTCTTCTCAGGAGTGGGCGCCGGCGTGGTGGCCCGCCTGCGCCCCGACAACCGCAGGGTGCGGCGCATCATCCTGCTGGGACTCACACTGCTCGGTCTCAACGCCTTCGCCTTCAGCCTCGCCTCGTCGCTACCCGTGGTGGTGTTCTGCGCTTCTCTCCATGGACTTCTCTCAGGCGCCCTGGTCCCGACGGTCCGCGGGGCGTTCGCCCAGACGTTCCGCTCGGACTACCAGGCCTTGGCCTTCGGCCTGTTCGGGGCCGTCCAACGCGTGTCCCAGGGGCTGGGGGCGGCCCTCTGGCCCATAGCAGGCTCGCTGGCAGAGGGCGGGGCGGCATCGTGGGGCGTGGCCTCCATGGGGGTGCTCGCCCTCATAGGGGTGCCGCTCTTCAGCCGCTGGCAGTTCGGCAAGACCGACTACCGGCCCACGGTTTCTGAGCCGGCGCGTCCGGCCGAGAACAACCCCAGCAGCGACCGGTAGTGCGCGCCTCGCCAGTACACGCGCCCGCAGCCGGTGCAGCGCCAAAAATCGTCAAAGTACCGAGCGGTCCGCGGAGGCAGGATAGCCGCGACCTCTCCCTTTCTCACCTTCTCGACCGGGCTGTTGCATACCGAGCAGCGGGTGAACGGGCGGAGAGAGCCCCACAGATCGAACCGCTCGAGCACTTCCACCAACTGCACGCGGGGCCGGGTCTCGCGGACCAGGTGTCCGTGGGTCACGGCCGTTCGCATCAGAAGGCCACGGTCGCGGGTAAGAACGATCCTCCGCTCGGTGGCGGCGGTCTCAGCCAGATCCCGATCGTCCCAGTCGTTGCGGTAGAGGGTGTCGAAGCCCGCCAGCCTCAGATAACCGGCCAACCTCCCCAGGTGGGTGTCAGCGGCGAACCGGACCAGGCGCAGAGGTTCCGGACGGACGGCCGTGACGGCGGAGATGTCCAGCGCCTCGAACACCGGGTAGACGCTCACCCGGTCGCCGTCGGCGAGATGGTGGGCGAAGTCGACCGACCGGCCGTTCACCAGGATGAGATCGACCTCGGTGTGGGGGACGCCCAAACCCTCGATGACGTCCTTGACCGAGTCCTCCGGGGGGCAGCTGTGGTCGAACTCCCTGCCCCGCCGCTCGCGGGCCAGGAAGTCCCCGAGCTCGGCATAGAAGCGGATGTGGATGGTGCCCGTCTTGACCCGCCCATGTGGTGCCCGCGGCCGCCGCCTACTCGTCCGCCCGCAGACGGACCGGGCCGGCCAGCGAGAAAACGATGATACGTTCGCCGACGCGAGTGCTGATGTCGGTGTGAAGGCTCCGCACCTCCTGGCCGGTCACGTCGTGGATGATAGCCTCCAGGAGCGGACGGGCCTTCTCGATGAGTTCGCGCCGGACTTCCTTCACCAGCGTGCGGCCACGCGGTGTCGCCTCGACCCCGGCGAGCTGCCGCTCGGCCGGGGTCAACACTCCCCGGAGGCGCACGAGCACCAGGTCGTCGATGATGTACGTCCGCGCCTCTTCGGGTCCGCGGCCCATGTAATCGAGCTCGAACCTGACGATGGCGTCGCTTATCTCGGCCTCAAGCTGGCCCTTGGTCTTGCTCACGTCTCCCTCGTTCCACGCCCGGCCCGCCCGCGGCGCCGCCCAGCGATAAGCGCCCGGGTTCGCGGCCCACCCGCGGCGCCTCACAGCCCGGACGCGCTCCGCGGCTCGGATGCGGTCGGCGCCTCCGCGGCGCCCCGCCACTCCGACGCGCTCCGCGCCTGCGAAGGCCCCGGTGCCGAGCGCCTCGCCTGCGCTCGGCGCTCTGCCTCCGCCTCGCCCTGCAGCTCTACGCTTCCTGTACCTTCTTCATCTCCAAAGCGCAGGTGAGCATTATGTCGAACAGATCGGCAAGGTCGGCTTCGTCGACGCAGGAGATGGCCACCCGGATGTCGGTGTTGCTCGTCGATATTACCCCGACCCCGTGATCGTTCAAGAGCCGGACCCGGTATTGCTCGGCGTCGAGGCCGTTCAGACGCAGGCACATGAAGTACCCGGAATTGAAGGGATACGGTATCCAGGCTTCGGCGAACTTGGGATCGGCCAGGACGGCCCGCACCGTGGCCGCCCGGCGCGCGAGGACCGCGAACTTCTCCGCCTTCTCGGCCGTATACGCAGGATCGTCCATCGCCTTGAGCACGAGCGACTGCGACAGGTTCGGCGAGTTGCTGATGGTCCCCCTGATGCAGCCGCCCGTCTTTTTCTCGAGGGCCTGATACGCGCCCGCGCCGCCTGATATCGCGTAGGTGATGAAGGCCACCCGCAGCCCCCAAGCGTAGTCCTCCTTGGAGGCGCCGTCGAGCTTGATGGCCAGGAGCCGCGGGTGCGCGCCCGCCAGACGGGTGAAGAGCGACTCCTTCATCACCTCGTCGTCGTAGAACAGGCCGAAATAGGCGTCGTCGCAGAGGGCGACGATGTCGCACTGCTGCTTATCGGCCGCTTCTACCAGGATATCCCGCAGGGCGTCGGCTTCCGTGGGGGGAATGGAATCTCCGGTGGGGTTGTTGGGGACGTTGAAGAGGATCACCAGCTTGCCCACACCGGCGTGCTTCTCGACCAGCGCGCCGAAGCCCTCCAGATCGAAGCCGCCTGCAAGGCGCAGCAACGGGTAGTCCACCAGCCGCGCCCCCCGCTTCACCCCGAAGATGAGCTTATAGTTCCCCCACACCTGATCAGGGACGAACAGCAGGTCACCCTCGTCGATGAACATGTCGGCCACTGTGCTCAGACCGTGGGTGATGCCGCTCGTCACGACCGGAAGGCTGACCGGCATGTCGCCCAGCGAGGGGTTCTTCTGCCGGATCTCCTCCAGCCAAGCGGCCCGCAGGTCGTTGCGGCCCGCGGAGGGAGCGTAGGGGAGCGCCTGGTCGGGGCTCAGATCCTGCAGATGACGGGTGATCGAGGGCAAGGCCATGGAATGCTGCCGTTCCCGGGCCTCGCCGATGGTCGCGTTGTAACGGTGGGCCTTCTGGTTCGCCTCGGCCGACTGGGTCAGGATCCCCTTAGGATAGTAGAGGGCTTTGCCCAAGCGGGACAGGACCCGCATCACCGCGGGCGCTTCCCGGCTGATGATCTCGTTCAGTTCGACGGCCAGTGGGTTGAGATCGCCGTTCTGCGCGCTCACGGGTCACCTCCCTCCCAGACGTTCTTGGAGGGCGGCCAGCTGTCGCCGGAGCGCCTCCGGCAGCCGGTCGCCGAACTGCTCGTAGTACCGGGCCAGCTCGGCCGCCTCGGCCTGCCATGCCTCGCGATCGACCGTGAGCAGGGCCTGAAGGTCCGCCGCCGGGATGTCGAGCCCGGTAAGATCCAGGGCTTCTGCGCTGGGCAAATTGCCGATCGGGGTCTTGACCGCCTGTCCGCGGCCCTCGATGCGCTCGGAGATCCACTTGAGCACCCGGCTGTTCTCGCCGTAGCCGGGCCAAAGGAAGTGCCCGTCTTCGCCTTTGCGGAACCAGTTGACGAAGAAGATACGCGGCAGCCTGCTCTCGTCCGTGCGCTCGGCCATCGAAAGCCAGTGCGCGAAATAGTCCCCCATGTTGTAGCCGCAGAAGGGGAGCATGGCGAAGGGGTCGTGCCGAAGGACGCCGGTCTTGCTCAGATTGGCAGCCGTCGTCTCAGATCCGGCGGCCGAGCCCATGAACACGCCGTGTTCCCAATCGAAAGCCTCATAGACAAGGGGTACCGTGCCCGCGCGACGCCCTCCGAAGAGGACGGCCGAGAGGGGGACGCCGGCCGGATTCTCCCAATCGGGGTCTATCACCGGGCACTGCCGGGCCGGAGCCGTGAAGCGAGAGTTTGGATGAGCGGCCTTACGCCCGGCGTCGGGAGTCCAATCGGCCCCCTCCCAGTCGATCGCGTGTGCCGGGGCCGGGATACCCATGTCTTCCCACCAGATGTCGCCCTCGTCGGTCAGGGCGGCGTTGGTGAAGATGCTGTTCGCGGTGAAGGTCTCCATCGCGTTGGGGTTAGAGTCGTACGACGTCCCCGGCGCCACCCCGAAGAAGCCGGTCTCTGGGTTCATGGCGTAGAGCCGGCCGTCCGGTCCGATACGCATCCAAGCGATGTCGTCGCCGATGGTGGTCACCTTCCAGCCGGGCAGCGTAGGACGCATCATCGCCAGGTTGGTCTTGCCGCACGCGCTGGGGAACGCGCCGGCGATGTAGTACTTCTTGCCCTGGGGAGAAGTCAGGGCGAGGATGAGCATGTGCTCCGCCAGCCAGCCTTCCTTGCGCGCCATGGCCGACGCGATGCGCAGAGCCAGGCACTTCTTACCCAACAGCGCGTTGCCGCCGTAGCCGGAGCCGTAGGACCAGATGGAGGGCTCATCGGGGAAGTGCACGATGAATTTTTTCACGGGGTCGCGCTCGCACGGCCAGGCCACGTCCTCCTGGCCCAGCCCTAACGGCGCTCCCACTGAATGGAGGCAGGGGATGAACGAACCGTCGTCGCCAAGCGCCTCGAGCACCTTGGTTCCCACGCGGGTCATGATGATCATGTTGGCGACCACGTACGCCGAATCAGTGACTTCGACACCGGTTTTGGAGAAAGGCGACCCGATCGGGCCCATCGAGAACGGGATGACGTACATGATGCGGCCCTTCATGCAGCCATCGAACATGGCGGTCATCTTCCGCTTCATCTCGCCGGACTCGGCCCAGTTGTTGGTGGGCCCGGCCTCTATCTGCTCGGGGGTGCAGATGAAGGTGCGGTCCTCGACCCGGGCCACGTCGCTGGGGTGAGAGCGGGCCAGGAAGCAATTCGGCCTGAGGGTCTCGTTCAGCCGGGTGAACGTGCCGTGATCGACACAGGTCCGGCAGATGCGCGCGTACTCCTCTTCGGAGCCATCGCACACATAGACGCCCTCCGGCCTGCAGAGCCGCTGGACCTCCTCCAGCCACGAACGCAACCCGGCGTTCTTGATCGCCTCGAACCCGCCCGCCATCCTGTCTCCTTCCATCCCTTTGAGCGGCCGTCACCGGCTACAAATACACGCGAAGCCGGCGCGCACTCACCGAGTCTCGCTGCCGGCCTCTCGACGCGGCCGGTGGAATGACTCCACCCCCCGCCCGTCTGCCTGGGGAAAAATAGCACGTATCGGCCGCCGCGTGCGCCGCCCACCACGCCGGTGCAGCCAGGTCGCGGCCGGTGCGGACCGCCCGGCCCGGACACCGCGAGGCCCGCGAAGCCGCGGTCTTCTACGCCGCGCGGCACAAGACACAGCGCGGCGAGTTTCCGGCGCCGGCTACCCGGCCACCACTTCCCGCACCATCTCCAAGGTGCCGGCCGACTGCAGCTTCTCGTTCTTGTGGGCGATGAACTTCGCGTACTCGGCCACGAAGATCTTGCCCGGGTCGCGCAGGTCGAACTTCTCCGGATTGTCCCGGAAGAACTCCCTGTGCACCCGGGTCCACACCAAGCGGCCGTCTGTGTCGATGTTGACCTTGGTCACACCTAGCGGGATCGCCTTGGCGAACTCGTCCTCGTCGACTCCTCTGGCGCCCTTCAGGCTCCCGCCGGCGGCGTTGATACGCTCTACCTCCTCTCGCGGCACCGAAGAGGCCCCATGCATGACCAGTGGGAATCCGGGTAGGCGCTTCTGGATCTCGGCCGCGACGTCCAGGTGCAGGCTCTGATGCCCGCTGAATTTGTACGCGCCGTGGCTGGTACCGATGGCCACCGCCAGACTGTCACAACCGGACTCCCGCACGAACACCTCCGCTTCACCCGGATCGGTGAGGTAGGCGTTCTTCTCGTCCACCTGGACTTGCTCCTCCACCCCGCCCAATCGACCCAACTCCGCCTCTACCGAGATGCCCCGGGCGTGAGCGGCCTCCACTACCTGCCTAGTGATGCGGATGTTCTCCTCCAAAGGCTCGTGGGAGGCATCGATCATGACCGAGGAGTAGAAGCCGCTCTCCACGCAATCGAGGGCGGTGGGCAGGTCGCCGTGATCGAGGTGCACCGCGAACACGGCCTCCGGAAAGATCAGATCGGCCGCTCTGATCATGGCCTCGAGCATACGCTTGTCGGCGTAAGAACGGGCTCCTTTGGAGATCTGGACGATGAACGGAGCCCGCGACTCCAGGTTGCCCCGGAACAGGCCCAGGGTCTGTTCCATGTTGTTGATGTTGTAGGCACCCACGGCGAACCTGCCGTAGGCCACTTTGAACAGCTCCTTGGTGGTAACGATCATCGAACCCTCCTATCCGTCGTGCCCGGCCCCGGAACTCGCTGCAAAATGAAGCCGCGGCCACCGAGTGCGCGCCGGACGGCGCGAAAGCGCATCGTCGGTCGTGCAAATAGCACCGCTCTTCACGCTCCCCGCGTCTCGCATCCGCCCAGCTCATCCCTTGCGGCGGAGCTTCATCTTGAAACGGGGTCCTTATTCGGCCTTCTGAGCCTCCCAGTAGGCCTCAGCCTCCTCTTCCATCTTCTCGAGCCTGTCGTAGTAGTCGGGGAACTCCTTGAGATGGGCCCAGGCGATCTTGCCGGTCATGACCATGTCGTCGTCGGTGACGTTGGTCTCTGGATCGCGGGCGCCGTGCTCGAGTTCCACGTCCATCCCCCTGCGGAACTGCTCGACGTCGAAGTCCCTCCAGTCGATGCCCAATCCGTCACCCACCGTTTTCGCCTGCTCGGCGGTGAAGTGCTGCGAACCGCTCATGTCTCCTCCTTGCATCGAGGCCCGGCCGGGAACCGAGGCCGCCCTGCCGTCGGTACGTTCTTGAAAGCATAGCAAGCACTGCAGGTACCGGCCGGTATGTTAGTCTGAAGACCGACCAAGGGGGTGCGCCCGCTTGAAGGCCATGATATCGGAGTTCGGCTACATACCCAGAGGCAGGTCGGCGCGGAATGTACTCGTCCTGGTCGGGTATGTCGCGTTCCTCGTCATCATCATGGTCATCTACGCCCGGGTCTTCCAATACCTGATGGCCACGTATGAAGGCCGGCCCGACCACTCCTTCATCAACGGGCTGTATTGGACCATCACCACGATGACCACGCTGGGCTTCGGCGACATAACCTTCGTCAGCCACGCGGGCAGGTTGTTCTCGGCCTTCGTGACCCTCACCGGCTTCATCTTCCTGCTGGTGTTCCTCCCCTTCGGCATCATCAGCGTGGTCTTCGCCCCTTGGCTGGAGAACCTCCTTCGCTATCGCCCGCGCATGCGTCTGAAGCGCGGCCTTAAGGGACACGTGGTGATCTGCGGCTGGGACACCGTCACCGAGACCCTGACGCGGAATCTAGCTGCGACGGGGGTTCCATACGTCGTCCTGAACCCGGATGTCGAAGAGGTCCGGAGCCTTGAGGAAGCCCGAGTCAACGCCATCCTGGGCACGCCTACCGACGCGGAGGCCCTCAGACGCGCACGGGTCGACACGGCCCGCGTGGTCATAGCGAACATGAACGACCCCGACAACACCAACTTGGTGCTGACGGTCGCCTCCGTCTGCGCCACGCCCGTGGCCGCCGTGGTCACGGTGCCCGAACGGACCGAATTGGTCAGGCTCGCCGGGGCCGCCCACGTGGTGCCACTCCGGGAGACGCTGGGCAACTACTTGGCCGTCCGGGCGACCACACGCGGCGCCAAGGGACACGTGGTCGATTCGCTCGGCGACCTTCTCTTCGCCGAGATCCCATCCCACGGCACCCCGTTCATCGGAGTCAGTCTGAAGGACACGGGCATCCGCCAGAAGGCCGGTGTCTCGGTGATCGGCATCTGGGAGAGGGGCCGTTTTTCCCTGCCCGAGCCTGACACCGTGATCACCGAAGGCATGATCATGCTGCTCGTGGGCACTGAGGCCGACCTGGAGGCACTGGAGGCTCTTCTGGGCGGGTCCGACCAGGACGAGTTGGTCATGATCGTGGGACACGGGACGGTGGGTTCGGCCGCAGCAGCTTTTCTGAGGAGAAGGAGCGTGCCCCATGTCGTCGTCGACCGTGACGCGCTCCCCGATGCCGAAGAACCCGACCTCATGCGCGGTGACGCGAGCAGCCCGAGAGTCCTTACCCAGGCCGGCATCCAGCGGGCCGGCGGACTCATCGTGACCACCAACGACGACGGCACCAACGTCTTTCTGACCCTGGCTGGAAGACACCTCAACCCGCACATCCGCATCGTCTCGCGCGCGAACCGCGAGGAGAACGTGCGCGAGCTCTATGCCGCCGGAGCCGACTTCGTCGTGTCGCATTCGTCGATCGGAGCGAGCATCCTCGCGAACATAATCGAGGGACGCCGGAACATCTTCTTGACCGAGGGCGTGCACATATTCTGGAGGCAGGTGCCGGATGCGCTTCACGGACAGACCCTCGCGGAATCGCGGCTGCGGTCTCTCACCGGGGCGACCGTGGTGGCGATACAGCGAGGGCGTGACCATATCGACCTGGATCTGGCGCCCGACACGGTCCTCGATCGCGGCACCGCCCTCATCCTCGTGGGCACCCCGGCATCTGAAGAACTCTTCACCCGCCGCTTCGGGAGGGACCTCGGGCGAACGAGGAGACTGCAACGCACCTGAGGCGCCGGGGCGCACACAGGAGGCGGCGCGGTGCCTCTGAAGCCGGCCCAGTGCCTCTGAAGCGGTGCACCTGGGGCGGCCCGGTACACCTGACGCGGCCCGGTGCACTCGGGGCGACAGACGCCCTGACGTCCGGTCTGAACCCGCGGCCGTAAACCTCCGGCGCCGCTATTCACGCTCCCTGCGTCCTCTCGCGCTCGCTCGGCTCGTCCCTTGCGGCGCAGCTTCATTTTGGAACAAGCTTTTGTGGCCTTCCACGACGACCGACAGAAGCGGAGTTTCGATGAAGCGGAGCCGGCCCCGACCCGCGGCTTCGAAGACCGAGCTGATAGAAAAGGCCGACTCAGCGATGTATGAGGCGAAACGACTGGGCCGCAATCGCATCCAGGTCTACTTCGACACCCCTAGGCCGGCGGAGACGGAACGGACGCCCGCTCTGCGGCAGGCATGACTGTGGAAACCCGCCTCAGCGCACCGTGACGATGGTAGCGATCTCGGGCAACGAAGCGGATGATCCCTCGGGACCGATGAAGGCCGTCACCTTGGCGGTCACGTCGTAGTCGCCCGGAGCCAGAGTGAGCCGGTCGTTCAGCACGATGGCCCTGGACCTGCCCGGCTGCAGAGTGTCGACCGTGACCGCCTGGATGAACGACTTGCCTTCGCTCCACCGATAGAGCTCCACCCCTTCCCGGGAGAAGACTATCTCCCCCATCTGGCCGGTCGGGAACGTCAGCTCGAGAGGCTCCGCGGTCAGATTCTTCACGTCGAACACCCACCACACCGTGCTGTTCACCATCAGCGGGTCGGCGGCAGAACTGAAACGGACTTTCGCCTCCGCCGTGCTCGCCTCGACGACCGGCGGCGTCTTCTCGACCTCGAGGACGCCGTCGTCGATCTTTCCCTCCAGCACTACCGGATAGTCCGACCACGTAACTCGGGCGAGGTCGGGTCGTTCGACGGTCGAACTCAGTCCCACGAGCGCCTCCAGGTCGAGCCCCTCGAGCGCGAGGGTGCTACCCCCGGCCTGCGGCGGGTACGACTCGAGAAGGGCCGAAGCCAGAAGAGTCTGGGTGTCGGTAGCGATCAGCATGCCCTGCACCCTCACGGCCTGCCCCGGCTGAGCCGCAAGCGCCTGGTCTATGGAAAGGATCGTGTCGCCGGCTTCATCCGACCCACACCCCCCAGGGAAGACCGCCAGCGCGACTACAACCAGGGTCATCGACGCCAGGTGCCGCACCAGACGGCCCGCCGGCCTTCGATCGGTCCATGCTCTACTCACCTCTCGCCTCCGTTGCCGCTTTCGCCGACACCCGTACGACGGGGACTCAGGCACCCTCGGTTTCAAACACCTTCCCCACGGAGAAAGCGCGGCCCAGTCTCTCGCCGAACGCATAATAGGCGTTCTCCGCCGGAGCCCAACTGAAGGGTCGCACCAGTTCCGCCGAGAGTCTGCCCCCAGAGTCGAGGCACCCCTCTTCGACTTTGACATCGAGGATCTCGCCCACGAACAGCGTGTGGAGTCCGAGCTCGTGCACATGCACGACGTTGCACTCGAGGATCAAGGGGAACTCCCCTACATACGGCGCGTCGACCAAGGTGGAGGGCACCGGCGTGAGGCCGGTGACGGCGAACTTGTCGACGTCCCGGCCCGAAGCTATCCCGAAATAGTCGGCCGCCGCCATGTGATCCCGCGACGGGATGTTCACAGTGAAGGCCCGGCGCTCCATCAGGTTGCCGTAGGTATAGGTGGCGCTGCGCACCGAGACCGCCACACAGGGAGGCTTCGAGCAGCAGATCCCTCCCCAGGCCACGGCCATGCCGTTCGGCCTGCCCTGGGCATCGTACGTGCCGACGATGAACACCGGCGTGGGATAGGCAAGGGCCTTTGCGCCGAGTGAAGTCTTCATTCATCCTCCTACCATCTGTCGAAGTGCACGCGCTCACGGTCGAAGCGGTCGACCGGGCCGGGGTTCTCGGCGGGATAGCCGATAGGTATGACGGCGAACGGGATCACCTCCTCGGGAGGCTTGAAGAGGTCGCGCAGCCGATCGACCCGTTCCCGGCGTGGGTAGATCCCGACCCACACGGCACCCAGACCTAGGGCGTGGGCCGCGATGAGCAGGTTCTGGGTGGCTGCGGCGCAGTCCTCCACCCAGAAGCCCGGACTCCGTTCGTTGGTCAGATCACCGCACACGACCACGGCGGCCTGAGCGCCTCCGACCATCCCGGAGTAGCGGGAGACGTGCGCCATCTTCGTGAGTAGCGACCGGTCCCGCACGACGATGAACTGCCAGGGCTGCTGGTTCTGAGCCGACGGAGCGGCCATGGCGGCCCTGAGGAGCTCGACGACTACTTCGTCGGCGACCGGCCGGTCTGTATATCTGCGGATACTGCGGCGCGTAAGGATCGCGTCCATCGCTTCCATGCGTCCTCCTGGAGATCGCGCGTCGGTTCCCGGCCGGGCCGTCTTCCGGCCCCTTCGTGCACGGCTTCTTCGACCGACGCTGCCTGCCGGACAGGGACCCGTCAGGCCAGTACTTCCTTCACCATCTCTTCAAAGGCGGCCACGTACCGATCGATGTCTTCGTCGGTGTGCTGGATAGACAAGGTCCACTCCTCCTCCCGTCCGGGAGCGATGATCACCCCGCGGTTGAAGTTGTAGAGCCAGGCCAGGTAGCAGAGCTCGACGTTCTGGTACCTGATGAACGACTCGTAATCGGTGATCCTGCCGGTGGCGAAGTTGAAGCAACCCTTCGAAGAGATGCCCACCGTGTAGCCGGGGAAGCCGTACCTGTCGGCGATGGCGTCCATCTCGCGGATGAGGCGGTCGTTCAGGTAATTGAGGTGCTTGTACGCGTCGGGGGTCATGACTTCCTCGATACTCGTGCGGGCGGCGGCCATGGAAAGCGGGTTGCCGCTGTAGGTGCCTACCTGGTAGACCTTGCCGCTCTGTACGACCTCCATGATCTCTTCGGTGCCGCCGATGGCCCCGGAGGGCAACCCGCCGGCCAGCGCCTTGGCCAGCGTGACCATGTCGGGCACCACCCCGAACCGCTCGACCGCGCCGCCGGCGGCCGTGCAGATGCCGGTCTTCACTTCGTCGAAGATGAGCACGATGCCGTGCTTCCTGGTGATCTCCCGCACCGCTTCCAGGTAGCCGGGCTCGGGCAGGACGACGCCTAGGTTCATCATGGCGGCCTCCATGATGACGCAGGCCGGTCTGCGTCCCTCCTCGATCAACCGCTCGATCCGCGCCTCCATCATCGGAGCATCGTTGAACGGCACAGCCGCGGTCATCTCGACGACCGCCTGGGGGATGCCGGCGCCGTAGGAGACCGACTTATAGTCGTCGCGGGGTCCGATGTCCCCGAAATCCGCGACGCCGAGACTCACCATCACGTAGTCGTGATGCCCGTGATAGGAACCAAAGATCTTGACCACCTGCTCGCGCCCAGTATAGGCGCGGGCGATACGGATGGCGTCCATGGTGGCCTCGGAGCCGGAGTTCACGAACCGCCACTTGGGTAGACGGAAATTCTCCGCCAGGTGCTCGGCCACGAGGAACGAATCCTCGGTGGGGAGGGCGAACTGGGTGCCCAATTCACAGCGCTTCTTGATGGTCTCGACGATGGCCGGGTGCGCGTGTCCCTGGACCATGCAGCCGAACCCGTTGTGGAAGTCGCTGATCTCCCGCCCGTCCACCGAGTAGATCTTTGAACCCTTGCCGTGGGTGAAATAGATGGGATACGGGTCGCGCGCCTGGTAGGTGGACGACACCCCGTTCACAAGCGACTTCGAAGCCCGCTTGAACATCTCATACGACTTGGGCGTCTCTCGCTCGAGACGTTTCTCTTCACGTTCCGCCAGTTCGGCGACCCGCCTGCTGTCGATGGTGACTGGTGTCAAGGTCATTCTCCATCCACTCCCCGTGATACTCGAAGATGCTCCACATGTCCGACGCTCGATATCGTGCGCGATATCGTGCCGCCCGGCACCGTACCGCTTGCTGCATCATAGCGACCAGGCAGCTACAATGCACCTGTTCCGGCCCATCCCTGACATTTGGGCAAGGAGTGATCATCCGCCATGGCAGACAGACTCAGGGCAGATCGCCGGGTCGCGCGCCGGCGCGACAAACCGGAGATACCTTGGCCCAGAGCCAATAGACCGGTGCCCGACCGGCGGACCATCCGGTCCCTCGAGGAGCGCGCCAAGGAGCTCGCCTGCCTCTACCGGGTCGACGAGGCGCTTGCGCGGGAAGACACGTCCGTCGAAGAGACCCTCGCCGCCCTCATCGAGGCCATCCCGCCCGGTTGGCAGTACCCGGCGGCGTGTCAAGTCCGCATCACTTGGGAGGGCCGGACCTTCACGTCTCCAGGGTATGTGGAGACGGAGTGGCGCCAAACGGCCCCCCTGCGACACGGCCACTCAGAGGTCGGCCGGATCGAGGTCTCGTACACGGCCGACATGCCCGCAGCGGACAGCGGGCCCTTTCTCAAGGAAGAAGTCCGGCTCATCAACGCCATCGCAGAGCGCATCGGCACCCATCTTCAGCAAAGGCGGCGTCGCATCGACCACGCGGGATAGCGGACGAGCGGAGTCACTTCTCCAGCATCCGTTCGGCCGCGTCCACCACTCCCTTGCGGATCTCCTCGTCGGAGAGTCTGGTACCCCAGAGCCGCCACTCCCCCACCGAACCGCCACGTTCGAGGTGCACGGGGGCCAGTTCCTCCCAGCGCGTCACCCGGTAGAGCGAGCCTTCGTACTGCACCACCTGCCCCACCGTCCACTCGGGAGCGTTGAACGGCGGCCGGTGGGTACGAAAGAGCGCCTTCTCGCGTGCTCTTCGCCGACGCACCTCAGGCGGTCATCTCCCTCATGCCCATCGGGAAGTCGTAGGCCGGCATCAGCGCCACGAACGGGTCGGGATCGAACGCCTCGGGGCCCAGTACCCCGACGCCCTTCCAGACTCCGGTGTCCAGGAGCTCCCAGGCTATGACCGGATTGACGGCCGTCTGCCACACCACAGCCTGCACGCCGTAGTTCTTCATGCAGGTCTCGTTGTCGGCTACCTGGTACAGGTACACCTGGCGGGGCCTACCATCCTTCATGCCTTTGACCCAGGTCCCGGCACAGGTCTTGCCGAACATCTGGTCGCCCAGGTGGGCCGGGTCGGGCAGACACGCGGCCACCACGTCGCGGGGAGCGACCTGCACGCCCTTGACATCGATCGGGAAGCGGTTGTCGAGGCCCAGCATCTTGATGGTCTTGAGCACATTGATGAACTGGTCACCCAAGCCGTACTTGAAAGTGACCCGCTTGCACTTGATCCAGCGCGGTACGAGCAGCACCTCCTCATGCTCCACGTTCACGCACTCCACCGGGCCTATGCCCTCAGGGAACTCGAAGAGCTCGGGTTCCGAGAACGGCTCAGTGGTGTACCAGCCTTTGCCCTCCTCCCACACGACCGGTGGATTGAGGCACTCCTCGATCGTGGTCCAGATGGAGAAATTGGGGGCGAACTCGTAGCCCCGCACCTCGAGGTTCGCCCCATCGCGGACCGCGACCTCCTCGATCTCGTCGAACAGGTTCTTCTCTGCGTACTTGGCGAACACGTCGGCCATGCCCGGCTCGACGCCCATGCCGACGAAGGCGAGCAGACCTTTCTTCTCCCAAGCCTCGGCCCGCTCGAACTGGTAGTCGCCCAGCTTTATGCCGCACACCTTGTACGGGTCGGTGGCATGAGGGGTGGACAGAGTCATGGCCATGTCCATGTAGTTGCAGCCGACGTCGTAGGCCGCGTCGAAGATGGCCTCGTTGAAGACCGGGTCGACCGCGTTGTGGATCATGTCCACCTCGTGCCGGCGGGCCAGCGCCGCAACCATCTCCCTGTCGCCCGCGTCGACGAACTCCACGGGCATGTGGGTGGGGGAGCCCACCTTGGCCCACACTTCCTTGGCCCGGTCGACGTTGTAGTCGGCCAGCACCAGTTTCTTCACCCACGGCTTGCTCTTGGCGATGACGGCGATGGCCTCACCCACCCCGCCCACGCCGACCAGTAAGACCTTCATCTCGACCTCCGTGAAACCGCGTATTGGAAGCACCACAAAACCATGGTAGCGCGGACAGGATCCGAGCCTGTCTCCTCCGCGTCATGATCCGGAGAAGCTCCGGTGATCGACTTCATTCTCCGCCGGCCGCCGGTGGCAGCACCGCGCCTCTCCTCGGCTCGAGCTTCAGGGCGGCTATGGCGCAACCGATCGCGATCGCCATGAAGACCCCCGCGATGACGAGGATGGTGGTCAGCATCGTGTCGAAGTTGCCCAAGAACCCGGAGAGGTATGTGTCCCCGTACGTCTCACCGTAGTAGTCCACCGCCCAATCTCCCTCGAACCATCTCAGCCACGGAACGGCCACGAACCCCGCGATCGCGAATCCGAAGAAGACGCCGGCTATTCTCCTCAGGTCTCCGACGCCGAGGCGCGTCCTCGGATTGAGCGGGTAGTGCACCGGATCCTTCTTGGCGAGACCGCCGTATCTCCGCTTCCAGAAGACGTATACGACCGGTCCGGTGAGGATGCCGATCAGGCCACCGATGAAGTAGTCGGTGCCGTTGATGAAGAACGACGCCACTCCGATCAAGATGGGGATCACGCAGAGCAGTACGAGGAATGGATAGCCGCCCTTGATCTTGAACTTGTACGCCTCCTCTGGAAGCCTCTTTCTGAGGATCATCGCCGAGATGTAGACCATGATGTACGACGAGATCAGCAGGAAGACATCGACGATGACGACCGTCGTGAAAGCGAAGTTGCACAGTATCAGGTTGACAAGTGCGACAGACAAGACCGCGATGTAGGGTACGCCGTGCTTCTTGTCGACCTTAACCAGGATCGGCGGCGCCAGGTGGTCGTCGGCGAGCGCGAAGAACCCCCGTGATCCCGAGGCGATGTACGTGTTGTAGATGGAACACTGGGCCAAGACGGCGATGATGATGAAGAAGATGCCGAATCCGGCCCCCCAGAAGGTAGTGACAACATCCGCATACCCGACGCTGTCGGCGGTCGTACCCCAGCTATCCCACTGGTCTATGGAGGCAAGGCCTGCCATCGTCGGCAGGATGTAGACGGCCATGATCAGGGGAACGGTGAGAAGGGTGGCCTTCGGGATGACCTGCGGGTTCTTGATCTCTCCGGCCATTGTGGACATGGACTCATAGCCGGAGTACATCCACATGCCGATGGCGAGGCCCGCGCCGATGAACATGATCCACTCGGCAGAGGAGAGACCCGTCACACCCGTGATCTCGCCGTGTGAAGTGAAGGGGACGAACGGGTTCGAGTTCCAGTTGAGAAACCCGGCGATCGCGACGATGGCAAATGCGGCGATGACGAGGACCGACAGGATCGTCGTGATGATGCCGACGTCCCGGATGCCGCGGATATTGATGTACGTGAAGATGAGGATCATGGCGGCCTTGACCGCGAACTGCTCGTAGCCGTTCAGGTCCCACTGAGAGGCGAGATAACCGCCGGCGAGGATCACGTAGAGGGTGTTGTCGATATAGACGGAGATGGTCCTCCACCAGCCGGCCTGGAAGCCCCAGAACTCGCCCAGCGCTTCCTGCACCCACTTGTAGTAGCCGCCCTCCTGGGGCCGTGCGGAGCCGAGTTCCGAGGCCACCAGACCGAACGGCAATCCCCAGACGAAGGGAAGCACCATGAGCATAACCAGCGTCAAACCCGCCCCTGACGCGGGGATCATCTCCTCGATGCCGTAGGCGCCCGCTGCGACGAGGGAGAAGATCATGAAGACGACCGTCGAGACACGAAGATCGTGTTGTTTTAACCCGCGTTCGTCGACGTCGACTTTCACCGAGCGTTTCTCGTCTGTGGCCACGTGGCTACCTCCTTCACAATCGGTTTGGCAGGCCCCTGCGGATTCGTCCGGTGACGTCAGCAGCCACGGCCAAGGCGCTGGTGCGATACCTCGTGCCGATGCGCCGACGCGGCCAGGGCAAGCGTAGCACTTTGGAATGCGGTGCGAAACCGGCTTCTGGATGAGGGTGGTGCGGACGGCCGTGAAGCAGTCGTCGAATACGAGGGAATGATCCGGTCGACGGCGATGGCCAGATCGATTCAGTCGACTCCGATGTTCGCGTCCCTTCGACCAACAGAGCCGACGACCCCCGTCAGAACCCTCCGCGATACAAGCAGTGAGGATATAAACGCGAGCCTGGTCTATAGTCACTAGAATGGACCCTATATCGCCCACGCCACCCGAGCCGTCCGAGACGCCGGGATCGCGCCGGGAGCGCAACGCCCGGCACGTCCGCCGGCAGGGTCGCGTCGCGTTCGGCGCCCTGATCATCGTAGCGGTGCTCGCGGCCATCGGATACGGTGTCATCCGGGCGGTAGACGGCGATGCGATACCTACTACTGTGAGCGGTACCTCAGCTTCCGCGAGCGCCGCTGCTTCCTCGCTCGCTGAGTCAATCGCGAGCGTGACCGCGACCGGCGCCACCGCCGCACCTGACCCGGTCAACGGCAACACCGCCGTGTCCACGACCGCGGTCGTGATGACCACTACGACCCTCGCCAACCTACCGTCGCGAGATCTCCAAATCACCGCCAACCCAGAGTTCGTGAAGCTGGCCATCACTTTGCAGGACGGCACGGTGGTCACCGGGAAGACGCCGTTCTCGCAAGAGGTCCCTGGAGGCCGGATCCGTATCGACTTCATCAAGGGAGGCTACAACATCACGTCCCGTGACCTCGTCCTCGACCAGGACATCGCCTTCAAGGTCTGGCTCGACCCCGAAGGGCAGTTGTACCAGAGCCTGGTCCGCTTCAAGTGCGGCCCCAACCCCAAGCAGGTGGCCTTCACGCCCGACGGCGAGGAGCTGTGGGTGTCGCTGCTGAGAGGATACGGACTCGAGGTCTACGAGCCCACCACCGGCGAGAAGTTGGGAGGGGTCAAGCTGGGCGAGCACGGCGCCGTGGAGATCATCTTCACCCGTGACGGCAAGACCATCTATGCCGGCCAGATGGAGACCGCCTCGGTCTACGAGATCGACCGTGAGACGCGCACAGTCACCCGTCACTTCAACACCGGAGGCAGTTGGACCAAGGTGCTCCTGCTCTCCCCCGACGAGAAGACCCTGTGGGCATCGAACTGGGTCAGCAACGACATCTCGGAGATCGACCTCGTGACCGGGAAACTGGTGCGCCGCATCCCCACGGTGGTTACCCCGCGGGGTCTATACGTCACCCCCGACGCGAAGTGGCTGTACGTAGCCGGCTTCGAGAACGGCGATATCCAGAAGATCGACCTGGCGACTGGTAAGGGTACCGTGCTCATCAAGACCGGGGGCGCCATGCGACACATGGTGGCCGACGATGCGGGCGGCCGATTGTACGTCGACGACATGTCGACCGCCGAGGTGTACGTGGTCGACCTGGCCACCGACGAGGTGACCAAGCTCGCCGACACCGACCAGCGGCCCAACACCATGGACCTGAGTCCCGACGGCAAGGTGCTGTACGTGTCGAACCGGGGCAAGGACAACCCCAAGACCTACTACATCCCCGGGCCCCAGTGGGGCACGATCCTCGCCATCGACACGGCCACCGGCACGGTGCTCGACGCCATCGTGGGCGGCAACCAATGCACTGGGCTCGACGTGTCGCCCGACGGAAAGCTGCTGGCCTTCTCGGACTTTCTCGACAACAAGATCCGGGTCTACACCATCCCCGACTACGCGACCTTGGCTGCCGGCGGAGGCGGCCGGGCGGACGAGCGTTTCGCCGACATGATCAAGGACTGATCAGGGTAGACAGGGGCACTACTCGACAATGACGCGCGGGCGCAGGCGCCCGGCCATCTCGCGGGAGAGGTTCGTGCACGGCAGCCGGCCCAAGCGGCAGGCGCCCGGCCGAAGCGCGAGGACCGCGCCTACATCCAGGGCAGCTGATACCCGCGGCCGAGCAACTTGCCGCGGACTACCTGGTACGGCACCTCGCTGGGGTCGACGCCCGCTTCGGCCGCCGTAAGCACGATCATCGCCGCCGCTGCACCCATGTTCGCCCGGGTATGCTCCATCCGCACCGCAGAGCTGTAGGCCGCGCAGTCGGTCGAGACCGCCGTCGACATCAGCAGCGCGGGATGTCCGGCCGCCATGAGCGCCTTCATCGGCACGTAGACGTAGCGCGTCGTCTCGACATGATTCGGATAGAAAGCGTCGTGCCGGTCATACTGGCAGTAGCAGCCCACCGCCACCGGTTCGCGAAGCACTCCGGTCTGCAGGTCGGCGGCCGTGTAGGTATCGAGACCTACGATGCGCGGTCCTTCCCGCACATAGAGCTTCTGGGGGACAGAGTCGATCCCGACGTAGGGATAGCCGTTCTCCTGGAGGTAACGCACGCGGTCTATGGCCCATTGCAGCACCCGTCTGCGGATGTCGCCCCGCTTCTCGGGTTCGAACACCCACTGATAGGCGAGGCCGACGTCCGGCCAGTCGCTCCAACTCTCGTTCAGCTCACGCTTGTTGTTCGGAAGGACGGCGACCCTCATCGACCAACTGTCGCCGAAGGCGGCGACGTTGTTCCAGGCGAACGTGGTCCCTGCGAAGGAATCCCCGTCATAGTTGGGATGAACGAGGCCGGCGATACGAGGCGCGCCGCCGTATGTGTAGACCCGGAGGGTGAGCAAGGCCGACAGCCGCTGGGGCGCCGTCACGAAGCCGTTGGCCGCGCTCGGATACGCGGGCCGCTCGCCCGTTACATCGTTGTACACCTGTTCGGCCCGGCCGATGCGATAGTCGGCGCCCAGCATCCGGGCCAGGTCGCCCTCGACGCTGGCGTCGATGAAGTAGCGGGTGTTGAGACGCACGGCGCCGGCGCCCTCCACGTCGATGTCGACGTAGCGTCCCCCTTCCTGGTCACCAGCGCCCCTCAAGCCGGCCGAGTAGAAGAGCACGTTGGCCGCCCCGGAGCCGGTGACGTACGACCAGAGGACGTTGGCGGCCACGTGGGGCTCGTAGACGAAGCGGCCGGTGCTCGTGAAAGGCCGCACGCCGAGCAGAGCATAGTGACGGATGACCGCCTGACGCCATTCATCGTAGAACCCGCCGGCGACCTCGTCGATGTTGCGGGCGTCCTCGACGCTAAGGCCCTGGGTCAGGGGCGTCTCCAACAAGTTGCCGCACGACACCAAGGCGATCCGCAGATGCGGGGCGCCGAGCGCCAGCTCGCGCACCGCCGCCAGACCCGAGGTCTGCGTCGCGTAGACCACGACGTCGACATCCACGGTCGTCTGACCGGTGGGAGCCGTGGTATCGGTCGACTCCGATCCCGTAGTCGAGGTGGTGTCACTCGAGGAGGGAGTCCCACCCGTCGTCGAGGGATGGACCCAGCCGGCGGCGGCCAGCCCCGATGCACCTTCCTGCGAGGCCGGGCCGCCTACTAAGGCGGCCGGCACGGCCGCCTGCCCGTACCCGTCACCCCCGCGCTGGGTGGGCCCGGTGTCGGCCAGAACAGGGGACTCGGGAGACCCCAGACCCGTTGCCAGGAAGCAGAAGGCTGCGCCCCCCACCAGGAGGAGGACGAGGAGCCGCGTCCACCCGCCGTCCTGCCCGCAGGGCCGGGACTCTCTAGATGTGCCCTTCCTCATGCAGTCCCCTCGCATCGTCGAGGACCGTCGCCGCATGTCCTTTGGCTCCGACTCGTCGATAGGCTAACAGAATCGTCCGATCCGGGGCGATCAGGAAGGTGTCGCGTTCGTGCGGGCCGGACGCGTCCCCTTTGAGCGTCCCGTAGGCCGTGCCGACGGTCCGGTCTTGGTCGCCGGCAAGACGGAACTTGAGGTCGTACTTGTCCCTGAACTTCTCCAGCCGGGCCACCGGGTCCACCGACATGCCCACCACCGTGACTCCCAGGGCTTCGAACTCAGGAAGGAGTTGGTTGAACTCAACCGCTTCGGTCGTTCAGCCGGGTGTCATGGCCCGAGGGAAGAAGTAGAGCAACACCGGCCCTGACTCCAGTAGATGCTCCAGGTCGATCTCTCCCCCGGTCCCCGGCACCTTGAACAACGGTGCTCTCTCGCCAACTGCCAGCATCGCTGCTTCTCCTTTCTGGACAGGATCCGCTTGACAAGGAAACCACGGCCGCTCAGCAGGGCCCTGGCGCCCGCAAGCCATTCTGGGACGAGTCCTCAGGCCTGCGCCCGTGGCTCCAGGGGCCCGTGCGTGGACTCGTATTTCCTCATATTGTCGGTGAGGGCTTCGATGATGTGTTTCATGTGAGTGGGACTCGTCACCACCCGCGCGACGACCTGGCCGGAGCCGCCCAGGACCATGGCGAAATCGATGATGAACTCGGAATGCGTGTGCTGGACCATCATGGTATTCGCGTACACGCCGCCCGCTACCTGCTCCGGCACCCGCAACTTGAGATCCGCTCGTTTGCGTCCGTTGCCGCCCCCCCCGGGGGTCACCGGCAGACCTTCCCCTTGCGCCATCTTCGCCTCCTAACCGGCGCCGACGCGTGATCGGGCGCCTTCACTCATCAGATCCCGGAACCGGCCGAACAGGTATCGGCTGTCGTGCGGTCCCGGCCCTGCTTCCGGATGGTACTGCACCGAGTACGCGGGGAGATCCAAGAGCCGGAGGCCCTCGACCGTCCCATCGTTGAGATCGAGATGGGTGATCTGCACCGCGCCCTTGTCCGAACCGAGCAGCATGTCCTCGGCCTTCAGGGAGGCCACTCCGCCCTTGCCCAGTACCGGCCCTCGCTCCAGGGCCTCCCGTACCGCCGGAGGAGGCTCCACGGCGAAGCCGTGGTTCTGGCTGGTGATCTCGACCCTGCCGCTGAGGTAGTCGCGCGCAGGATGGTTCGCGCCCCGGTGGCCGAACTTCAGCTTGAACGTC